>JAHBXB010000002.1:600000-900000 GCA_019636655.1 Phycisphaeraceae bacterium
ATTGATTCATCGAACCCGCGAACCTCGTCGAAGCACGCGCGCCGGACCAGCGTCGTCACCGGGTGCAGGTTGGTCACCATCAGCAGCACCGGGTCCCAGCCCGGCACCCGCCAGATGCCCGTGCCCAGTTCGACCAGCCGCTCCTGGCAGTACGCGTGCGATACCGGAGCGCCCCCCGGCTCGGCATCGGCCTCCGTCATGGCGCGCCGAAGACGAGCGACGAACGTCGGCTCTACCCAGTCGTCCGCATCCAGGAACACGAGGAACTCGGCCTCCCGCGCCAGCGGGTGCGCCGCCCCCGCGTTGCGCGCGGCGGGAAGACCGGCATTCGCCTGGTGCACCACCTCGAGCCGGCCCCGAGCGCCCGGCAGATCGATGCACCGGTCGCACAGCGCGGGGGTTGAGCCGTCGTTCGAACCGTCGTCCACGATGACGACCCGCATGTCGGCCAGGGGGCACCCCCCCGTTCCCCCCTCTCCCCCTTGCGACTCCTCCTGGATCTGGGCCAGACAGGAGATGACGGCATCCGCCACGAACCGGCCGTGGTTGAAGCACGGAATGACAACGCACACCCCCCCCTTGCTCGGGTCGGCCACAGCGGGCGCGGCGGTTTCGGGTGGGTGCGGCATTGCTCGGGGGACCACCGGGTGCTGGAGGATAAGGTATGGCGGGGGGTCCGTGTTTGGCGGGTGGGTGGGTCTTGTGGTGGAGTCAGGGGGTTGGGGTGCCCATACTTCACCCTCGCATGAAGCCTTTTTGGACCTACGCAAAGCAAATGCTCAGGCACCGCGGGCTCTTCGCGGCGTCGCTGCTGTTCGCGGTCCTGTCGGCCGGGGGACTGGGGGCCGGGCTGCTGGGGCTCGGGCCCATCCTTAAGAACATTCTCCCGGCCCCCGGGGCGGCGGACGCGGCGACCGGCCTGCGGGCGATGGCCCAGGGGCAGCAGGACAAACTGGCCCAGTGGGGCCTCCATATTCCCACGGCCTGGATCGAAGCGCTCCCCACGGACCGGTACACGTCGGTCGTCTGGGTGGTGGTGGCGCTCGGCGTGCTGACGGTCATCGGGGCGGCGTGCAACTTTCTGCACGCGTTCTGCTCGCTGACCGTGGTCAGCCGCGTGATCGCCACCATCCGGCGCGATGCGTTCCGCAAGGCGGTGCACCTTCCCCTCAAGACCGTGGTCGGCACGGGCACCGCGGACGTGGTGAGCCGGATCGTATACGACACCGCCACGCTCGGATCCGGGTTCAACGCCCTGTTGAGCAAGGTGACGGCGCAGGTCAGCAAGGGGATCGCGGCGTTGATCGCGGCGTTCATCCTCGACTGGCGGCTGACGCTGGTGGCGATGTTCGTGGCGCCCGGGGTGGCGATCGTCATCCGCAAACTGGGCAAGAGGATCCGGCGGGCCTCCCGCTCCGCGCTGCAGTCGCTGGCCGGGCTGTACCTCGCCGCGGGGGAGACCCTCGGCGGCCTGCGGGTGGTCAAGGTGTACACCTCGGAGCGCACCGAGGCGGGGCGGTTCCACCGGATCAACAAGGAGGTCGTGCGCCAGGAGATGCGGGTCCGTACCGCCCGGGCGATCTCGAGCCCGCTGATCGAGACCCTGACCATCTTCGTGCTCGGCGCCCTGGCGCTGGTCGCGGCGAAGCAGATCATCGACGGCGGGATCGACCCGCGGAACTTCCTGCTGGTCTTCGGCTCCCTCGGCATGGCCGCGGCGCAGCTCCGGCCGCTCACCGGGTTCATGAACGACGTGCAGCAATCCAGCGCCGCGGCGGACCGGCTGGCGCAGCTGCTGGCCCACGAGCCCGAGCCCGGGCACGGGCGCGGCCCGGACGGGAAGCGGCTGCCGACGCTGGCGCGGCACAGCCGGAGCATCGAGTTCCGCGGCGTGACGTTCTCGTACCCCGCCGCGGCGGCCCCGGCGCTCAGCGGCGTCAACCTGCGGATCGAGTACGGGCAGACCGTGGCGGTCGTGGGGCCCAACGGCTCGGGGAAGACAACACTCCTCTCGCTGGTCCCGCGCCTGTTCGACGCGGACCTTGGCGAGGTGCTGATCGACGGCACGGATGTGCGGAGCGTCTCGGTGCGCAGCCTGCGCCGGCAGATCGGCGTGGTCACGCAGGAGGTCGTGCTCTTCCAGGGGACGATCCGGGAGAACATCGCGTACGGCGCCGACGGCGAGGCGAGCGACGAGGAGGTGCACGCCGCCGCGCGCCGGGCGCGCGCGGAGGAGTTCATCCTCAAGAAGCCCGGCGGGTACGGCTGGATGCTGGGCGAGGGGGGCGGCGGGCTCTCCGGCGGGCAGCGCCAGCGGCTGTCGATCGCGCGGGCCATCCTGCGCGACCCGGCGATCCTGATCCTCGACGAGGCGACCAGCATGGTCGACGCCGACAGCGAATCCAAGATCGCCGAGGCGCTGACGGAGTTCGTGCGCGGCGGGGCGGACCGGCGCGACCGGCGCACCTGCCTCATCGTCGCCCACCGCCTGAGCACCGTCGTCAACGCGGACGTCATCGTCGTGATGGACCAGGGGCAGATCGTGGACCAGGGGCGGCACGACGAGCTGCTCGCCCGCTGCGCCACCTACCGCCTGATTGCCCAGACCCAGCTCCTCCGACCGCCGCCGGAGCCGCCGGACACCACGCAACGGACCGCCCCCGTCGAATCGGCGCCGGCAACGGCGGGGGCGTAGGCGGGCGCCCGACCGGAGTCCAGATCCATGCACACCACTACGCCCGACGGAACGGTGATCGAATCGCGGTGCGATTTCTGCTCCGCGCTGTACGGCGAGAACATCATGATCGAGGGACACCAGGGTAGCCTGCTGTGCCTCAAGTGCCTCACGGCGGCGTACACCGACCTCGTGCTCGCCGGCGGCGGCGACGCGAACCGCGGCCGCAAGTGCACGATGTGCCTCGAAGAGCGGAGCCAGCCGCAGTGGGAGAGCCCGGCGACCTCGGCGTGCGTGTGCCTGCGGTGCATCAAGCAATCCGCCACGGCGCTGGAGAAAGACGGCGAATCGGGGTGGGCGCGGCCGAAACGGCCCGACGGGACCACGCCCGAAATCGGAGACGGCGTGTACACCTGAGCCGTCGCGGCGGGCGGGCGCGGGGTGGTCCGCGGCGAGCCGTTCATGGGATCCATCCAAAGTGCCGGAGCACAGCCCGGGTGGGCGGGATGATCGCGTGGGCGTGCGCGGCGTCGAACTCGGGCGCGTCGCCGCGGGAGAGCCAGGCGGTATCGAGGTACTCCCACGCGCCGGCGGGGCTGGCCGGCGCAGTGCGCGGGTCGATCGGTTCGGCGAGGCGCAGCACGGCGACGAGATCGTCGCTCATCGCGATCGAGTCGCGGGCGAGGCAGGCCACCTCGGCGCCCGACCAGTCCAGATCCAGGCCGAGTTCCTCTCGCGATTCGGCGGCGAGCGCGGCGGCGATCTCGCGGCGGGCGAGGGTGTGCGGAGCCGCGGCCGGCGCGGCGGGCGGATCGATGCCCCCGGAGGGGGCGAGTTCCCACATCGCCGGGTAGATGCGGGTCTCCCGGGAGCGGCGCGCGATCAGGACGTGCTCGGCGCCGCTTCGTGAACGGCCGACGATCACGCCGGTGACGGAGAGTTGGTACGTGCCCGTGGTGACGCTCGCCGCGGCGGGCTCGGCGCGCTGGACGGCGAGGAGTTTGTACGAGCCGATTCGGGCGGTGATGGTGGCGGCTGGGGCATCGACCGAGACCGTCTGCAGGATCGGGGCATCGAAGAGGCGCGGGTTGGCGGCACGCATCGCGGACCAGGCGGCTTCGACTCGGGCGCTTTGGTCCGCGAGCCCGGGGGGCTCGTCGGGGGTTGGCGTGATGACGATCCGGAGTGATCGGCCTGGAGAGAGGGCGGTGACCTGCTGAGAGGCGAGGTAATCCGGCGCGGGGTTGCGGCCGGGCGTGGTCATGCGCCGGTGAGGGAGTCGAGGGTGGGGAGGTTGGGGATTCCGAGGGCCTCGGCCTCGCGGGCGAGTTCGCGGTGGGCCATGGCCTGGGCCTGGCGGATGGCGTCGTTGATGGCCTCGGTGATGAGTGACTCGGCGTACGCGGCGGAGGCGGGATCAGCGAAGGCAGAACGGGCCATGGCGGGATCGAGGCGAACCTCGAGGACCCTGAGTTTGCCGTCCATGGAGACGCGGACGGCGCCGGATCCGGCGGTGCCGGAGGCGCGGATCTCGGTGAGGCGGACCTGGATGCGCTGGCCGGCGGCCTTGAGCGCGTCCTTGTTCTTCATCAGCCCGGCGAGGGCTCCAGCGGCTTTGAGGCCTTCGAACATCGGCGTGTCTCCTGGTTCAGAGGAGCGTACACCAGAGCCGGACGGATCTGTGCCGCACTCGGGCGGAATGCGCCGGGGATTCCGTCATCGCTAGAATCGGCGCCGCCGGTGGGGTGGCAGAGTGGTCGAATGCGCCGGTCTTGAAACTCTGTCATACCCCCTCCAGAACGCCAGAACCGCCATCAAGCAGTCGATTTAGGTCGACTTTGGCTCCATTCTCTAGTATACATTCCTGTATACAGAAACGGCCCTTGTCCGGAGCCGTTTGCCGGCTACGCTGCGGTCCATGAGCAACCACGCCGACGCAATGATCGAGTCGATCTCCAGGGCCGTAGAACCAATCGATGCCAAGTTCGGACCCGGATATGCCGAGAAGAATCCTTCGCTGCTCGCCGGCGTCTTGATTGTCGGTGCCATCCATGATCTGAGCACCGAGGTCAGCATCCTCGTTGAAATCCTCAACGGCATCAACGGCACCACCTTCAAGCGTCGAGACTAAAGCAGCCCCACCTCCTCCGCTGCTCAATCTCTACCACAGACAGGCTCCTGGCCCCTTTTTCGAGCCGCTTCGCATACTCGCAACTGCGCTACCCTTGCCCCATGGCGACCAAGCAGACAATTGCCTCTGAAGCGGCGGCATTGACCGAGGACGCGAATCGACTGCTCCGGTTCATGCGGATCTGCGACAACCGATGCAGACGGAACCGTGAGGGCGAGATCGTCGTTGGAGGGGCGACCTTTGACGAGAGCTGCTTGGAAAAGCTCGGTCGCATCGGGGCTATCGAGGATGCCCCCGGTACAGCTGCGGAGATTCGACTGCGCCGAGAAGGCAAAGCCTTTGCCGATTCTCTCCTCATCCATCGCCCCTGCTAGACAGCCTCAACAATCTTCCGGTCGTTGATCTTCGGCGAGTCTGGCAATCCGACCGAGACGCACCCTGCCTTTCTGCGAACATCGGTGGCAAAGAAATGTCCATGAATTCGATCTGCGCAATGGACAGAAAGTGACACGGCAACGGGGCAATCAGGTAGCATGTCAGAGTGAGATACTGGGTTTCGGCTGGAGGTTCAGTCGTGGGTTCGTTGACTTGATTGGAGAATGTTCACGGTGGTCCCATTTGGATCGTCACTTGATATAGTCGCACATAACCATGCATGGAGCCTTGTCATGGAGAAGGTGGATTCCGGACATCATCGACTTTGGCGGCATGCGCTAGCGGCAATCGGATTGTCGATTGCGATCTGTCCCTCGGTATTGGGGTCGCCCACCTGCCCACCCGACTACGACAACAACGGGTTAGTTGAACCGGCTGATATTGCCGCATTCATTCAAGCTTGGACAAATAGCTTGAACCAAGGCACTCTTGAAGCAGACTATGACCACAACGGCGTTGTCGAACCAGTTGACATTTCAGTGTTTGTCGCCCAGTGGAACGCCCTGGTCAACGCCGGGGGTTGTCCGCCTTCGATTACGCTTTCGGTATCACCGACATCCGGATCGATCGGCACCCCGATCACTCTTTCACTCTCGCCCGCAAATGCTCCCAATGCATTTGACAGCAACTCGACGGCATCATGGACGGGGCGGTATGTTCCTACTGTTGGTTCGCCAACTTCTGTGTTCACGGTCTCTTTTAGTTCTGCGGACGTGCAAGAAACCAGCGGGTCTCAGGCGGTTATTCTGCTCGGATCTGGCACCTGCTCTCTGCCGACAGGAATTGAGAACCTAGGGCCTGGTATTTTCGATGGAGTGATCACCGCAAACCTGACTGGCGGCGCAACACCGGCAAGCGCCGTAACAATATCATGCGAGACAGATGCCGCCACTTGGGAATCTGTCCACTATCCCGATGGACCCGGCGGACTCGGCTCCCCCACTATTGGCGGTGCATTGACGAGCCCTCCGATCATGCGACTTGGCGTCACCCATCCAGATCCGCAGCATCCAGCTGCGGCCACTCTCATGGGCTCAAACGCATTTCACCTGGCGGCAGTGCTCAGGATATCTGAAAACGCTGCGAGCGCAACTTCGGCACCCTCCACAGTATCAGTTGACTTGGTGACATACGATTCTTCGGGTGCCGAGACAGATCGATATCGTGGATTAGTTTTGAATAAGATACTTTCTGATGGCGACCCCTCGCACATCACTTATTCAAACGATCTTCTAAAACCGATCATCATTGTTGATACCGCCATCGATCGGTCGGCATATCCAAATTTCGTACTATTGCGCGGCACGTCTGGCGGCAGCGCCGTAGTAGTTCCCGGAACATAATGAGGAGCCCTAGCGATGGTTTGGCATAGGCGACACTGTTTATTCGTGCTAAGCAGCATATTATGTGCCCTTGCCGGCTTTGGCTGTTCGAGCGGGCGAAGTCCTATCAATGCAGGAACGGGACAGGTTTCTTTATACGCATGGGTTGTGCTTGCCCAAAATGAGGTGATGGGGAATGTGTCAAACCGTGGTTGTAGGCTTACAGTGGACGAAGTAATTGCGACGATGCGTCACCTTCAAGCCAACTCCTCCATCTACGGATTAAATACTCAGTTTGTTTGGACGCCAAACGAGCTCGCGACGGTCCACGATATAGAAATCCCTGCTGGAGGCCCAACCCAACGAACACAGTCATCGGCGTATTGGTACGAGCCCACAAATGGCTATATTATGTGGGAAAATCACTACTGGGATGATAATTGTATAAATGTATATTTTGTCGGCAACGTGCAGCCAGGTGGGAGCGCATTACCTCCAACACCTCCGCCCGACCCACGGGATATACTTGCTGCCACATATGACCCAGGGGCACCGAATGCGTCGTTTGTGCAATCTCCGGCATACATCCGAATCAATGATGCTGGCTTTGATTTGGCTTCCGGGTTCTTCATCAATCCGAGCACTTTCCTTTCGCTCAATGTAATCGAGCACGAAATGACTCACTATTTGGGTCGATTTGCAGGTTCATATCCGGCAACGGGAAGTTTTTATGATGGTACCGAACACGATATCGCTACGCCGCTTCCTCGAAATAATATTCTACGGGCCGGCGGAGCTCCGCCGGCCGCTCCATTGACAATTCCGGGCTCTGTCACGTTGGCGGATTCGGAAAAAAAGCAGATTTGGGACAGAATAATTGCAGGCAGGTGGAATCTCCCGTGATATCCCATCAAAACACCCGAGGTCTATATGATTAGGACGCTTGCTATTACGATGTATTTCCTTTGTCTCTGTGCCCTTTCAGGCGAACCAGATTACGCATTGACTAGGTTGGAAAACTACAAGCCAACCGAAGGATCGTTGGTGCTCAAGGATATTCTGCATTCGGTCAATCAGACCATGCCAACTGGTGATTATCAGAGTTGGCAACGTCTTCGTACGATTATCGGAGACGAATCGCTTGTGCCTCAAGTTCGAATGGGCGCACTAGATATCGTCTTGCAGAAGGCCGACCAGCGGATTGCTAGCGAAGTGCTTGTAGACGGCTGCAGATGGTCTGAGCTTGTGGCATTAGGCCAGGGATCGAACTCTACGCTCGTGTTGCTGGTCGATCGGCTGTTGGAACATCTTGCGACCTCTCCGTGGAGAGAATGGTCGGGATCGTCTGTCGCAGGAATGACCCTTATCCAGAACGGGGCGATTGGCAAAGGACTCGGCTTAGAGTCCCACGGCAAAGCAATGCTCGCTCTATCGAACTCTACTGCGGCCATTGCTGACCGGCAGCAAATAGCATTACGAATCATAGCGGCCACAATGGGACACACTGAGACAAGTCCAGTATTGATTGCCTTGCTCGACGAGTCGTGCTTCCCTGCATTGCGCGAAATGGTGCATCGCAGCGCCGACCCCTTGACATTTCAATACCACGCTACTGCGTATCTAGCCTACCTCGGTGACGAAGGGGTGTTGCCAACTCTACGAGAACGGGAGCGGTCGTTTCGATTATTCACCAATCGAACTCCTGGCTATGAAGACATAGGCCCTCGAATGGCGAACTTGATCGGCATGTGGATCGAAGAGATTGAAATGCAGCATCCTCCGACCGCGCTGCTGGACTTTATAGCATCAAATAGACGACTCGAAATAAACGAATCCCATTGGCGAGAATGGGCCGTAAGACGAGCTGTGGAGATTGGGCTTGACAAGCGCGGTATCCGTGAGGCGATATTGAAGTTCGCTAGTCGAGTGCAGCCAACGGTTGTTCGCCATAAGAAGACTGGGGATAGCCGAGTTTTTTACTATCAGCTTGTTCCGGTCAAGCGAGTTGGATTATCACTGAATATTCTATCGCCCGAGGACTTGCCTCAAGTGCATGTGCCAGTTGATGCCAATCTCGAACAGCACTAAGGGTGTCCTCTTTCGGTGATCGAAAGACACAAGGAATGGCAAACGAGCACTCGTGGTTTGAGATCGTTGGCGCATGGGCAGGGCTGCTCGGGGGAGTGATAGGGGCACTCTCTCTTGTTGTCTCTTGGCCGTACCGCCAAGTCCACGGATGCAAAGCATGCGGAGGAGCGGGAGGCGAAGAAGCCGAGGCCATGCGCCTTGGAGGCGGGTCGCTTGTCATCCGAGTTGTCAATACAGGCTCAGTGCCGATTCAGCTTCGACTCCTGGAACTTGTATACAGCACTTCAAGGGCATTCGGAGATGCCCATAAGTCATTGATCTTAAAAGATTTATAGCCGCCGGTGGGGTGGCAGAGTGGTCGAATGCGCCGGTCTTGAAAACCGGTAGAGGCGTCAGTCTCTCGGGGGTTCGAATCCCCCCCCCACCGCTTGACCGCGGATGCACCGCAACCTTCTGCATGCATCTGGGACCATCGAGCGTTCTTCGCGAGAGCATTGGTTGTTCTCATCGACGGGGGTGGTGTCGGAGGCGCCTGCCGGCGCGATTGGCGCTCAATCGTCATTCGCTCGCGGGTCGCCTAGGCCAGGTCGAAGCGGTCCAGATTCATCACCTTGGCCCACGCGGCCACGAAGTCGCGGACGAACTTCTCCATCCCGTCGGCGCTTCCGTATACCTCCGCCAGGGCTCGCAGCTGAGAGTTCGAGCCGAAGACCAGGTCCACGCGGGTGGCCGTCCATTTCAGATCTCCCGTCTTCCGATCACGCCCTTCGAACGCGTCGGCCGCGGGCGAGGCCGGCTTCCACTGCGTCCCCATGTCCAGTAGGTTCACGAAGAAGTCGTTGGTCAACGCCCCGGGCCGAGTGGTGAACATGCCGTGCTTCGTCCCGTCCGCGTTCGTGCCGAGCACCCGCATGCCGCCGATGAGCACCGTCATCTCCGGCGCCGTCAGGGTCAGCAGTTGGGCCTTATCGATCAGCAGCGCCTCCGCCGGCATCGCGTACCGGCCCTTCAGGTAGTTGCGAAAACCGTCCGCGTTCGGTTCGAGCACCGCGAAGGCCTCCGCATCGGTCTGTTCCTGCGACGCATCGGTACGGCCCGCCACGAACGGGACCGTCGCCTCCACCCCCGCCTTCCGCGCGGCCTCCTCGACCGCAGCGCATCCGCCCAACACGATCAGGTCCGCCATCGTGACCTTCTTGCCGCCGGTCTGCGACCCGTTGAACGTCTCTCGGACGCCCTCGAGCGCCTTGAGTACCTTGGCCAGCTGCGCCGGCTGATTCACCGGCCAGTCCTTCTGCGGCGCCAACCGGACGCGGGCGCCGTTCGCACCGCCCCGCTTGTCCGACCCCCGGAACGTCGACGCCGACGCCCACGCCGCCGAAACCAGCTCCGACACGGAGAGTCCTGACGCCAGCACCTTGCTCTTGAGCAAGGCGATGTCCCGAGCGTCGATGAGCGGGTGGTCCACGGCCGGAACCGGATCCTGCCAGATGAGTTCCTCCGCCGGAACCTCCGGGCCGAGGTACCGCGCACGCGGCCCCATGTCGCGGTGCGTCAGCTTGAACCATGCCCGCGCGAAGGCGTCCGCGAACTCCTCCGGGTGTTCCATGAATCGCCGCGAGATCTTCTCGTACGCCGGGTCGATCCTGAGCGACAGGTCCGTCGTCAGCATCGTCGGAACCAGCTTTTTCGACGGATCGTGCGCGTGCGGGATCGTCGCCTTCGCCCCCTTCGCGACCCACTGGTGCGCGCCCGCCGGGCTCTTGCTGAGTTCCCACTCGTGCCCGAAGAGCATCTCGAAGAACCCGACGCCCCACCTGGTGGGCGTGGCCGTCCACGTTACCTCCAGCCCGCTCGTGATCGTGTCGCCGGCGCATCCCTTGCCGAAGGTGTTGCGCCACCCCAGCCCCTGCTCCTCCATCCCCACTGCCTCCGGCTCGCGCCCGACGTGCGACGTGGGCGCAGCGCCGTGCGTCTTGCCGAACGTGTGTCCGCCCGCGATGAGCGCCACCGTCTCCTCGTCGTTCATCGCCATCCGCGCAAACGTCTCGCGGATGTCCACCGCCGCCTTCACCGGGTCCGGCGTGCCGTCCGGACCCTCCGGGTTCACGTAAATCAGGCCCATCTGCACCGCGGCCAGCGGCCGCTCGAGGTTGCGGCTGTGCGTCTTGGCGTGAGGATCGTCATCGGAGACCGTCACGCCGCCCGGCTTCTCAACCCCCTCGGATCCGCTCGCGTACCGGATGTCGCCGGCGAGCCATGTCCGTTCGGCCCCCCAGTAGACGTCCTGGTCGGGCTCCCATACGTCCTCGCGCCCGCCGCCGAAACCGAAGGTCTTGAGGCCCATCGTCTCGAGCGCCACGTTGCCCGCGAGGATCATCAGGTCCGCCCACGAGATCTTCCGCCCGTACTTCTGCTTGATCGGCCACAACAGCCGCCTCGCCTTGTCCAGGCTCACATTGTCCGGCCAGCTGTTCAGCGGCGCAAAGCGCTGCTGCCCCCGCCCGCCACCGCCGCGCCCGTCTCCGGTTCGGTAGGTCCCGGCGCTGTGCCACGCCATGCGGATGAACAGCGGCCCGTAGTGCCCGAAGTCGGCCGGCCACCACTCCTGCGAGTCCGTCATCAGCGCCGCGAGGTCCTTCTTGAGCCCCGCGTAGTCCAGGCTCTCGAACTCCTTCGCGTAATTGAAGTCGCGCCCCATCGGGTCCGACTTGGACGAGTGCTGGTGCAGGAGGTCGACCCGCAGCTGGTTCGGCCACCACTCGCGGTTCGTCGTGCCGGCGCCGCGGGTGTGCGAGAATGGACACTTGGACTCGGTGGCCATGGCGATCTCCTTCGGGTTGCTCTTCGCAACGGGTCAGTCTTGCTTCGAACCGCGATTCTTCCGGGGTGTCGCCCCCGTCGAACCCCCACGCCTCGCGATGCACGCGGGGCACGTTCCCCAGTAGATCACTTCTGCTTCGTCAACCTGGAAGCCCAGCGCGCGCGCCGGCGTCAGGCACGGCGCGTCGCCGACGGCGCAGTCGACGTCCACCGTCGTCCCGCAGCCGCGGCAGATCATGTGGTGGTGGTTGTCGCCGATGCGGTCCTCGTACCTCGCCGGGGATCCAGCGGGCTGGATGCGACGGAGAATCCCCTTCTCGGCCAGAACGCCGAGCGCGTCGTAGACCGCCTGCCGGGAAATCACGCCGATCTCGGCTCGCACGTCCTGCGCGACCTCGTCCGCCGTGGAGTGCGGCCGACGCGCGACAGCGCGCAGCACCGCGAGCCGCTGCACCGTCACGTGCACGCCGTGCTCACGCAGGATGTCCTCGGGCTCCTCCGGCACGCGAGAGCCTATGAGCCAGTTGTGGACCTTGTCAAGATTTTGATTGAGTCCAATGTCCTGGGTTGCCGCGGGGTTCGGCGCGAGGGTGTCAGGGGGCGCGCGGATGAATGGGGGGCGCGGGGCGGGGCGGAGACGGAGAACGCGCGAGCGAGAATGTCGGCCGTATCGCGGCTCGCGTGCATCGGTGTGTGGGAGATCGATGGCGCGGGGGCGGTTGGCGGTGGGGCTTCGATGTGGGAGGGGGTGGCCGCGGAAGGAGAGGGGGAGCACGGGGAGCCGTCGAGGAGGCGCGATGCCGGGGCGGGAGCGGGCTGCGGGGGCGTTGTGGATTGGCGCTGGGGAGGAGGAGCGGAAGGCGGGGGAGAGGCTGGCCGCGTGTCGGTGGCGCGGCGCGGGCCGGGGGTGAAGTTGGCGAGGCGAAGCAGGAGTGCTGCGGCGCGGCGGGCGGTCTCGCGGGAGCGGCGGCGGAGTTCTAACCCGCGCTGGTCGCCGGAGCGGACGGGGAAGTGGGCTTCGTCGGCGTTGTGCTCGTCGATGGAGCGGCCGAGGGCGATGGTGGCCGCGGGGAGGAAGTTGAAGGCGACGATGCGGGTGCGGCGGGCGATGGTGGACTCGATGTGATCGAGTCGCTCGGCGATCTCGGGCTCGGCGAACCAGAGGACGAGGGCTTCGACGGTGGTGTGGTGGAGGTCGGCGACGTCGCGGAGGGTGAGGGTGGGATCGGTGACGGAGTCGAGGATCTTGGCCGCGAGGTCGGGGGAGGGGTTGAAGGAGGGGAGCATGACCCGGGCATAATACGGGTTTTTAACGGTGTGTCAATAGGGTTTTGATAGGAATGTGGAAAATGCAGCAAGTGGTGGGTGGGGCTTGGGTTGCGCTCAATGCAAGGAGGTGGTGTGGTTGCCATGAGGAGAACTGCTGCCGCCTGGTACCCCAAAACCCGAATGCGACCCCTACGCCCGGGCCGACACCTTCCGCATCACGCGGTACCGTGCCCGACCTTCGCAGGCTTGGCTCGTCGCCAGCGTGACGCAAATCGCCGATTCGAATCACGCGCAAAATCTTCGGAGAGCACAGCCATGCTCAGGTCGTCGTAGCCGAAGAACGAGCCCGCTGACCAGTTGTGACTGCCGATAATTGTCTGCTCCTGGTCGATCACGATCATCTTGCTGTGGAGGAGGCGGTTCTCGCGATCCGTGCGCACCGACACGCCATGCCGAAGCAGATACTGCACTGCCGCCGCGTTGATGACCTGCGATCGATACGGATCACCGCGGCGATCGCGATCAACCAGTACCCGGATGCGGACACCACGATTGTGTGCGGCGATCAGAGCATCAAGAAGCGCTCGAGTGGGATGGTTCTGCTTCGGCCAAGCTATATGGAACATCAGAACGTCGACGGAGCGCTGGGCCGCTCGAATCTCGTCCCGCGTGTAGTAGTAGTACTGGCGCCCCGGAAGCACCATCGATTCTGAGGCCATCCGGGCACGCGGGCGTTCGACCTGGGTGAAGGGCCGGGGCAGGTGGTGCTTGAGATGCGGGTGTCGATGCGAAGCGACGACATGTGCGACTCGCTGCAGAGCGGCGAGCAAGCGACTTCGGGAGTCCTGAGCCGGCTCTTGGGCTATCAATGCCTCAAGGTCGCGACGCCAGTCACCGCTGGCACGGACGTGCGGAGTCGGCTCGCGGCGGAAATTCAGGAACTTCCTGAGGCGACTGGCACGGGCCTGTCCGACGAGAGAAACGCGACGCGCCAGATCGGAAGCGTCGCGAAACGGCCCGTTCTCGTCACGCTCTGCGATGGTGGCCTGGACTCGACGCGGCGTCATATCCGGCAGCGCCCCGAGCGCCTCTCCATCGGCAAAGTTGATTTCGAGGCGCGTCACGGCCTCGATGACCAATCGGCTTCGTTTCTGATGGAACTGGTACCCCGGCGCGGGCGAAGCCGTCCCGCCGAGGGTATGGGAGAAAGCCTCGGCGAGCAGGCGCTGCGCGTGCATACGTGCCTGGCGTTTAGATGGCAGTGCCGCGGCGAAGGGCCAACCGCCCGTCGCGCGCAGTATCCCACCGACAATCGACCGGACCTCCTCGACGCGGAGCGTGCCTGCCAGCCCGGCGACCTCCGCGATGGCCTCCGTCAGCGAGCCATCCACAAGTTGCGGCCATTCAATCTGGTAACTACTCATTGCCACTTTCCCCGCGGTGCTCTGGCCTGAGCCATTGTGCTGAAAAGAGGCTGCAGAGGTACGCGGTCAACGACGCCGACTGGAACCATGCGCTGTCCTGCGTGCTGCTCAGGAAGGCCGATGGCGACCAGTTGTGCGATCCGAGAAGCGCCTCATCATCGGCGATCACGAACTTGCAGTGACTGCCTCGCCGCGCGCGAGCGCCGATCCACTTCGTGGGAATGCCCATCTGGCGGCTCACGGCCACGGAGGCCGCGACCGATTCGGCGATGAGCAGGTTGTCGCGGCTGCCGCCCACAATCAGCCGCACATCCGCGCCGCGCCACTGCGCTGCCGCGAGCTCATTGAGGATTCCCAGCACCGCGTGTCTCGCGTCCGCCGTCACATCGAGATCGACCATGAACAACGAGGCCCAGACACGCTCGCGGGCGCGCTGAATCATCCCGGCGAGCACTCGGGCATAACGGCGATCCGAGACAAGGGCAACACGGGAATCTTCAACCGCCAGTCTACTCGTCTCGGCCATTCAGATGCTCCTGTGCGCGATCCAACTGTCGCAGCAAGAAAGCCGCGCGTGTGATGGCTCGCTCTCGACGAAGGATGCCATCCGCCTGCTGATGCAGAAACTGAACACTTAGGCGTGTAGCGCGTGAGCCTCCGGGTTTCAGGGCTGCCAAGGCCCGTGAAGCGACCCATTCCGCAGCGGCCCCGCGGTGCCGTTCGATGATGGCGCTGCGCAGTTGGTCGCGGACGCTGTCATGAATACTCAGCCAGCGTGCCCGCCGGCCCGAGATCCTCGTAAATCCATGCATCACCAGCCCTCCGGCGCGGCGAACAGGATGTCCACAGACATCTGGCCGCTCTCATCGGTCGAGTCAATCCACACACCCTGGCCCCAGTCGATGTCGAACTCGAAGTCGTCGGGCTTGGGGGCATCGGGATCGCTAGCCGATTCGGCAGCAGCCGCTCCTCCTCCAACCCCCCCTCCGCCCCCGCCCCCAACAGGAGAGAATCCGTCGTTGTCCAGCTCTCTCGCAGTATCCCCGACCTCTTTGTGCGCTTCCATCGAACGGAGATCGTCTTCGGTGAAGTCGAAGTCATCGTCGTCTTTGAGGCTGTAGCTATAGTCGTCGATTCCATCCTCTTCGTTCATGGCGTGAACCGTCTCGTGGTTCGTCACGTGAATTGCGGAAGATGGGTCGGGGTCTTCGATCATGGCCGGATCGAGTGTGATCAATCCATCGTCGTAATAGCCCGGAACATCGCCGGTGTCACCGGTGTCGACATCTACATCGGTGTCGTAGGCGTACGAATCGAGGGTGCTGTTGGCCAGTTGCTCGAGCGCCTCGAGACGTTCGCTGTAGCTCCACTCGTCCCATCCATCTCGGATGTCCTGTGAGCTATCAACTTCTCGCGGATCCATGGAGCGTCTCCTCCGAATTCTGCATCGCGCAACGGCGTGCTCATACGTATTGTAACAACTTGGTAGCCTGATATGCCATACCTGAGTGCCGATTGGCGTGTCAAGGCGTGTTGTCGCCATAATCAACCGATCCCAATGCTTCTAACTCAAGAAAAGACAACCACCTGCGGCATGATGGATAACCGCACGTGCCAGTCTGCGGGCTGGACACTTCATCCGTTATTCTGATGCGGGCGTGGACGATGAGAATGGGAGAGGAGTGGCTCGCGGTATGAAGTCAGCGGGATTCAGGCGGGTGGCGTTGAGCATGCCGTTTGCCGTAGAGGGGGCGCACATGGGGCATGCGGATTTTCGGGTGGCGGGGAAGGTGTTCGCGTCGTTGCCGCCGCCGGCGAAGGGGCGGGAGAAGGAGGAGCGGGGGATGGTGCGGCTTGGGGTGGCGGAGCAGCGGCGGGTGGTGAAGGAGATGCCGGGGGTGTTTGAGCCCGCGGCGGGGGCGTGGGGGAGGCAGGGGTGCACGTATGTGCGGCTGGGCGGGGTGGATCGGGGGACGCTGGGGCGCGTGATGGAAGCGGCGTGGAGAAGGGTGGCGCCGAAGGAGTTGGTGGAGGGGGTGGAGTAGCGGCGTAGACTCTGGCGAGTTGCTGAAGCTCCGGTAGCTCAGCTGGATAGAGCATCGGTTTCCTGTAGGAACGGGACCCGGCCCAGGAATGGGCCGGTGCCAACCGGGTGAACTCGGGGAAACCCAACCGCGGCCGCCGCGGGGGCAATCCCGAGCCGAGCCGTCGGCGGGGTTGGAGGCGTGAGCGCCTTCAAGCCGGCGGAAGGTGTAGAGACCAGCGGGTGAGTCGCCCCGACGATACTCCCGCACCTGATCGCGGCGTCGCGCCGCGAGAGGGAAGCGCCCGGCACCCGACAGCCGCGGGCCAGCGATGGCTCGCGGGAAGGGTGGTGAGATGGTCCGGCCCGGCGGGGTGACCGCCGGAGGGCTGAAACCGAAGGTCGCGCGTTCGAATCGCGCCCGGAGCGTTTTGCGTTTATGGGGTGGGGGCGGCTGGGGGAGCCGGGGCGTCGGCGGCGGGGGCCGGGCCGGGCGAGGGCGTGGGCTCGGGGGGAGTCGCGGGGGGTTGGAAGGCGGGGAGTTCGGGCGCGATGGTGTTGACGGGGAAGAGGCCGGCGTCGCCGCGGGGCGCGGGCGGATCGGCGATGGCCTGCTCGGCGGGGGTTGGTGGGCCGGAGAGCCAGTCGACGCGGGCCTTGCCGAGGAGGGTGCCGGTGGCGAAGGCGAGGTCGACGAGGCCGATCTGGTAGTCGGTGATGGCGCTGATCTCGGAGAACTGGGCCTCGGCGAGGCGGGTGGCGGCGTCGAGGACGTCGGTGCTGGTGCGGAGGCCGACGTCGTTCTGGCGCTGCTCGGCCTCGAAGGTGCGGGTGGCGGCGAGGGTGGCCTGGCGGGCGGCGAGGATGCGCTGCCAGTTGGCGTTGACCTGGTCGATGGCGTTGAGGACTTCCTGGCGGATGGCCTGCTCGCGGGACTCGCGGGTGCTGAGGCGCTGGAGGCGAGCGAGGATGGCGCGGTCGACGCGGGCCTTGGCGGCCTCGTTGCCGATGGGGATCTCGCCGGCGAGGCCGACGGTCCAGCTCTGGAAATCGACGGAGGTCATCTGGCTGTTGGCGGCGGAGAACGAGGCGCCCAGGCCGGGGATGCGGTAGGTGAAGTCGAGGGTGAAGAGGGGAAGGGCCTGGTTCTGGGTGAAGTCGATGGTGGTGGCGTCGCGGGCGAGCTGGAGTTCGAGTTCGAGCATCTCCATGCGGGTGCCGATGGCGGATTCGCAGAGGGAGACGGGATCGAACTGGTAGTGGATGGGCTCGGGGAGCGTGGCGGGGACGATGACGGTGGCGGACTCGATGGGGAGCCCGGGCATGTTGATGATGCGCTTGGTCTCTCGCTGCTGGGTGAGGACGTTGTTCTCGGCGATGATGATGGAGCCGAGGCGTTCGGCGAGGCCGGACTGGGAGCGGAGGACCTCGACCTCCGGGGTGGCGCCGGCGTCGAAGCGGCGCTTGACGCGATCAAGCTGAGCGGAGGCGAGTTCGTACTGCTGCTGGGTGACGTCGAGCTGCTGGCGGGCGGCGTAGAGGCGCCAGTAGGAGCGGTCGACGGCGGCGAGCTGGCGGATGATCTCGAGCTTGGTGCGGGCCTGGGTGATCTGGTCGTCGTAGGAGGCGATGCGGATGGAGTAGGTGGCGGTCTGGCGGCCGGCGTTGCGGAGCAGGGGCTGGCTGATGGAGAAGAGGGTGTTGGCCTGGTAGGACTTGCTGAGGGTGAGGAAGGGATTGGAGGAGTCGGTGGAGTTCTCCTCGATGCTGACGCTGGCGCGGCCGCCGGAGCGGAGGGGGACATCGACGGCGGCGCCGTAGGAGGTGCTGGTCTCCTCGTTGATGGTGGTGACGTCGAGGGTGGGGTCGTTGCGGTCGCGGTAGGTGACGAAGGGCTTGAAGACGGCCTCGAACTTGGCCTCCTCGGCGCGGAGGGTCTGGCCGGCGAGGCGGGGATCGACGAGGACGACCTTGATTTCGAGGTTGTTCTCGACGGCGGAGGCGCGGGCCTGTTCGAGTGAGATGTCGACCTTCTCGAGACCGGCGAAGCGGTTCTTGTCGAAGCGGCGGGCGATGACGTCTTCGGGCTGCTCGGGGAGCGAGGTGGGCCGGGCGTAGTCCTCGATCTTGAGTCGCTCGATGTTGCGGTAGCGCTGCTCGGGGAGGCGGAGGCCGTAGTCGGAATCGGCGGGGCCGAAGGGGTTGGAGCAGCCGGCGGCGAAGAGAGACGCGGCGGCGAGGAGGGAGGCGGGGGAGCGGCGGCGGGGAGGGCGAGGGACCGAGGTGGGTCGCGTCATGTCTGGGTTCCGGGCTGTCCGTCGGCGCGCCGCCGCGGGCTTGGGTCATTCGTGCCTGAGGGCGGCGATCGGGTCGAGGCGTGCGGCCTTGATGGCGGGGAACATTCCGAAGAGGACGCCGGTGACCACACTGAAGCCGACGGAGAGGACGATGGCCCAGAAGGGGACGACCGCGTTCTCAAGGGGCGAGCCGGGGAGCTTGGTCATGGCGAGGGTGAGGCCCTCGCCGACGAGGAGGCCGATGCCCGCGCCGGCGAGGCAGAGGACGACGGCCTCGACGAGGAACTGCATGAGGATGACGGCGGGGCGGGCGCCCATGGCCTTGCGGAGGCCGATCTCACGAGTGCGCTCGCTGACGGAGACGAGCATGATGTTCATGATTCCGATGCCGCCGACGAGGAGGGAGATAGCGACGATACCGCCGGCGCCGGCGGTGATGGCGGTGGCGACCTTGTTGAACTGATCGATGAACTGCTGGAGAACCTGGACGCGGAAGTTGTCTTCCTCGCCCGGGGGGAGGTTGCGCATGCGGCGGAGCATGAAGCCGACTTCGGCCTTGGCCTCTTCAGCCTTGTCGGGGGAGGAGAGTTCGCCGAGGAGGAAGTTGACGTGGCGGCGGCCGGGGTTGAGGCTCATGGCCATGGAGAGGGGGATGTAGACCTCGGCCTCGGCCTCGCCACCGCCGAACATGGGGCTGATGGTCTTGGTCTCGACGACGCCGACGACCTTGAAACGGCGGCCGCCGATGAGGATGGACTCGCCGACTGGCTCGCGGTCGAGGGTGAGCAGTTCGATGGCCTTGTCGTTGACGAGGCAGACGGAGAGACGCTGCTCCTCGTCGATGCTGGTGAAGCGGCGGCCCTGGGTGACGTAGCGGCTCTCGATGTCGTGCCACTGGGGCCAGATGCCGGTGACCTGAATGCTCTTGAGGAGCTGGTCGTTGTAGGCCAGGTCGTAGGAGCCGAAGAAGAGGGGCGTGAACTTGTCGATGGTGGTGGTGTGCTTGACGATGGCGTCGACCTCGGCCATCACGAGCTCGCTCTTCCACCAGGGGATGCCGCGGCCGCGCTTGCTGCGGGGCATCCAGCCGTCGATGTAGACCTTCTTGGTGCCGAAGGTCTCGAACTCCTTGAGGACGAAGCGCTTGAGGCCGTCGGTGGCGGAGACGGTGCCGATGACGGCGGCGACGCCGATGATGATGCCCAGGGTGGTGAGCAGGGCGCGGACCTTGTTGGCCCAGATCTGGGAGACGGCGAGGAAGACGGTCTGGATGAGGACGCGGAGGATGATCATGCGCTGCCCTCGGCGGGGACGGCGACGGGCTCGGCGGCGCGCTGGGCGGCGTCGAGGGCGCGGTTGAGGTAGTCGCGGTGGATGGGGTCCTCGGCGGTGGGGTAGTCGGAGACGATGAGGCCGTCGCGGAGGCGGACAATGCGGTGGGCGTAGCCGGCGATGTCCTCTTCGTGGGTGACCATGACGATGGTCTGGCCCTCGGCGTGGAGGGCGTTGAAGAGGCCGATGATCTCCTCGCTGGTGCGGGAATCAAGGTTGCCGGTGGGCTCGTCGGCGAGGATGATGCTCGGCTCGTTGACGAGGGCGCGGGCGATGGCGACGCGCTGGCGCTGGCCGCCGGAGAGCTGGTTGGGCTTGTGGCGGACGCGGTCGCCGAGGCCGACGCGTTCGAGGGCGCGGCGGGCGCGCTTGCCCGTGCCCCACCAGAAGCGGCGGGAGTAGATGAGGGGGAGGGCGACGTTCTTGAGGGCCGTGGCGCGGGGGAGCAGCTCGAAGGACTGGAAGACGAAGCCGATCTCCTCGTTGCGGACCTGGGCGAGGGCGGCGGCGCCCATGCGGTGGGTGGGCCGGCCGTTGAGTTCGTAGACGCCGCGGGTGGGCCGGTCGAGGCACCCGAGGATGTTCATCAGGGTGCTCTTGCCCGAGCCCGAGGCGCCCATGATGGCGACGAACTCGTTCTTGCCGATGGTCAGGTCGATGCCGCGGAGCGCGTGGACGCGCTCGACGCCGATCTTGTAGATCTTCTCGACCTGACGGATGTGGATGGTCATGCGGCGGGGATCAGTTCTTGGCGGAGGCGGCGGCCGTAGGCGCGGCCTCGCCGGGCTTGTCGGGCTTCTTCGCGTCGTTCTCGTCGATGACGCGGTCGCCCTGCTTGACGGAGACGAGGGCCTTGTAGGGGCCGGTCACGACGCCCCACCCTTCCTCGAGGCCCGCGACGATGACGGTGTGCGAGAGGTCGCTGGCGCCGGTGATGACGGGGACGGCGACGGCCTTGCGGGTGTTGGGGTCGGTCGCGTCGGGGTCGTCGATGACGCGGTAGACGATGCGGGCGTAGGCCTTGCGCTGGCCGAGCGATGCGTTGGCGTCCTGAGCTTCCTTGGGGAGTTCGTCGACGCGCCGATCGACGACGGCCTGGCTGGGGATGCGGATGACGTCGGCGAGGGTCTCGACCTCGATATCAGTGTTGGCCTGGAGGCCGGAGCGGAGGAGCCGCTCCGGCGGCTTGTCGACGAGGATCTCGACCTCGAAGTAGCCGGACTGGTCCTGGGCGATGAGCCGCTTGAGGCCGACCTTGTCGACCCGGCCGCGGAGTTCCTCGCCGGGGTAGGCGTTGATATAGATGCGCGCGGACTGGTTCTCCTTGACCGGGGCGATGTTGGATTCATCGACGCGGGCCCTAAGGAGCATGACGGAGAGGTCGGCGATCTCCATGATGGAGGTGCCGGCGTTGTTGAAGGTTCCCAGAACGGTCTCGCCGACCTCGGAGTTGAGCTTGACGATGCGGCCGTCCATGGGCGAGGTGATGACGGCGTTGTCGAGGTCCTTGGCGGCGCGGGCGATGTTGGCGCGGGCGACCTCGATGGAGAAGGTGGCGGCGCGGAGGGCGGCGTCGGCCCGCCGGTACTCGGCCTCGGCGCGGTCGAGGTCGGACTTGGAGACATCGCGCGAGCTGAACAGTTCCTTCTGTCGGTCCAGTTCGGCCTTGGCGTTCTCGAACGAGGCGCGGGCGCCCTCGAGGCGGGCCTCGTCGGCCTTGAGTTCGGCCTGGGCGGACTCGAGGCGGGCGGCGAGGTCGACCGAATCGAGGCGGACGATGACGTCGCCCTTCTTGACGGCGTCGCCCTCGCGGAACGGGAGGGCGATGATCTTGGCCGAGACCTGGGCGCTGACGATGACCTTGGTCTTGGGCTCAATGGAGCCGGGGGCGTTGACGGTGCGGACCAGTTCGCCGCGGGCGACCTTCTCGATGCGGACCTGGGTGGCGTTCGCCTTGCCGGAGAACTTGCGGGCGAAGGACTTGCCGAAGTCACTGGTGGCGAGGAAGAAGCCCCCCCCGGCGCAGCCGAGGACACAGACTATGAATATGCCAAGGAGCCACTTCCACACGCGGCAAGTCTCCTGTTCGGGGCCGTAGGCGGGATCACCCGCTCTTCTCTCGCCGCGGCGGGCCGCGGAACGGCGAGTGCCACATTGTTGGGAGTTCGGAAGGTGGGTTTCACCGTATCCCGGGACGCACCACTGTATACCCCGCGGCGGGCGCTGAGGTGCGGAAGTCGGGCCTCCCGCTCGACTAGCGGGGCGCGGGCGGTGCGAGGATCGACAGGTAGGCCCGCCACGGGCCGACCTGGTCGCCGTATTGGAACGCCATTGCTTTACAAACCTGCGCGATGTGGTTCAGGTCGTGGACGACCCAGGTTGCCATGAGTTCTCGCAGGGTGACCGGGCCGAACGCGGGGTGCGTTCCGGGGCGATCGAGGTCGGGCTCGGAGAGCGCCATCTGGGCGAGGGCCGTGAGGCTGGCGCGGCGGGCGTGCGCGAACAGGTCGATGAGTGCGGCGGTGGTGTGGGCGCGGCTGAGTTCGGCGTGGCCGGCGCGATCAAGCGGGTCGAAGGGGCGCGCAGGGCCGTGCTGGAGGATGATCCGGGCGCGGGGGACCCAGTCCGCCTCCTCGCAGTGGATGAGGTGGGCAACGACTTCGTGGGCGCTCCAGGTGCCGGGGCCGTAGGGACTGGTGGTCCACTCATCGGGAACGTCGGCGAGGAGCGCGCGGAGGACCTCGGGGGTGCGGGCCAGGAGTGTCTTGGCGTGATCGAGGCGGTACTGCACTATCGATTGTCCCGCGGCCGCGGTCTCCCGCGCCGCCCTAGCGGGCGTACCGCGTAAATACGTAGTCGCGTGCCTTGACCGCCTGGTGGCAATCAAAGCAGCCCTGGAGTTTCGCCTGGTCGGTCATCGGCTTGCCGTCGTCGAACTGGAAGTAGCCCCACCCGCCGGTCGAGGCGTACCGGGCGGAGTCCTTCACCATGAACTGGATCCCGTTCTTGGGCGGGCCGGCCACGAACGACTGGGGCTTGCCGAAGACCTTGTTGTTCTCCTCCGATGGGAGGCAGGCCCAGGCCAGACGGGCGATGACGGCGCCGTCCGGAAACGGAAGGGTCTGCTCTCTGTAGGCGCTGATCGCCGCGTCGTTCCCCAGGACAGCGCGGATGTCGTCGAGGTCGCCTTCCTCGCGCGCGACGGAGATCAGCCTCCAGTCGCGGTATCCCGGAGGAAGTTGGTGTTCAACGTTCGGGTCGGACCCTGCTCCAGTTAATCCTGGCCCGCCGGCAAACGAGGCAACGATCACGGTCGCCGTGGCGGCCGCAACCATGACCAAAGCGGTGCGCTTCGCGGGGTGCATTCTTCAGACCTGGGGGATGACCTGCTTCGGTCCGTGGCCACGCGGGCGAATGGTACCGTCCTGACCGCATCTGAGGAACACCGCCGAGCCGGGCCGCACTGCGGCCATCATCACACGGCAGCACCGGACTTACCCAAGCCGCTCCGTCAGGTAGTCGTTCACCTTGTCGATCGCGATTCGCGACTGGGCGCCGGTGTCGCGGTCGCGGACGGTGACGGTCTGGTCCTTGAGGGTGTCGCCGTCGACGGTGAAGCAGAAGGGGCAGCCGGCCTCATCCATGCGGGCGTAGCGCTTGCCGATGGACTGCTTGGCGTCGATCTCGATGAAGCCGGTGCGGCCGAACCGGGCGGCGATCGCCGCGTGGAGTTTCTCGCCGACCTCCGGCATGCCGTCCTTGTTGACCAGCGGGAAGACCGCCGCCTTGATCGGGGCGAGGCGCGGGTGGAACTTCATGATCTCCGGGCTGGGGCGGGAGGCGTCCTTGGTGTAGGCCTCGCAGAGGATCGCCAGAACGCCGCGGTCGAGGCCCGCGGCGGGCTCGATGCAGTGCGGGAGATAGCGTTCGCCCTTCTTGGAGCCGTTGGGGAGGGTCTCGCCGCGGTCGGTGTCGAAGTACTCGAGTTTGGCGCCGGAGTGCTGCTGATGCTGGCGGAGGTCGTAGTCGCCGCGGTGGGCGATGCCCTCGAGTTCGCCGAAATCGGGGGCGGTGAAGGGGAAGCGGTACTCGACGTCGCTGGTGCCGACGGAGTAGTGGGAGAGTTCGTCCTTGTCGTGCTCGCGGAGGCGGAGGTTCTCGCCGGCGAGGCCGAGGGACTGCCACCACTCCATGCGGAAGTCGCGCCAGAACTTGTACCAGTCGGCGCTCTCGGTGGGGTGGCAGAAGAACTCGAGTTCGGCCTGGTCGAACTCGCGGGAGCGGAAGGTGAAGTTGCGGGGCGTGACCTCGTTGCGGAAACTGGTGCCGGTGTTGCCGATGCCGAAGGGGACGCGGATGCGGGTGGTGTCGACGACGTTCTTGAACTGGACGAAGATGCCCTGGGCGGTCTCGGGTCGGAGGTAGGCGACGTCGTCCTCGGTCGCGGTGGCGCCGATGTAGGTCTTAAACATGAGGTTGAACTGGCGGGGCTCAATCAGAAATCCCTTCTTTCCCGTAAAGGGAGATGGCACCAGCATTGAATTAGTCTTAAGCTGATCCATTGGTACCGCGCGAATGGTAACGCGTATTGGCTTCCCCTTGAACTCCAATTCGCCATACCAGCCACCACCGTCCTCAACTAGCTTGAGATAAAAAATTGCACCGATACCAATGGCCTTTTGGAGCTTTTTGTCAGACTGCAACTGTTCCACCGCTTCGCCTTCGGTGGATGCGATGATCGTTGCCAGCGGAAGAATGTTGATGTCTGGCCGTGCGAGATTAGCAAAATGCCGAACTGTCTGCGATGTGGCCTCGTCCATTCCTGGCTGTGTGTACACGCCGTACAGCTGATCTGCCCGAAACCTCTGCTTAGTCTCCTTATCATCCACCATCGGGTCATTGAACCCCGCGACGTGCCCACTCGCCGCCCACACCTTGGGGTGCTGGACAATCCGCGTCTCCACCGGCACGCACCGCACCGGCTCGTCGTTGGGCCCCTTGCGCCCCCAGCAGGGCTGCATGATCATGTCCTGCCACCATGCCTCGCGCAGGTTCTTCTTCAGTTGTGCGCCCAGCGGGCCGTAGTCCCAGAAGCCGTTGATGCCGCCGTAGATCTCGCTCGCCTGGTACACGAAGCCGCGGCGCTTGCAGAGCGCCATGATCTCGTCCATCGACTTCCTGGTGCTGGTCTCGGGGGCGGTGGGCTGCTCGGACATCGGCTCGGCTCTCCGGCGGCGCGGCGGGGACTTGGGGGCGCAGGGCCGGCGGCCCCGTCGCGGGCGGGGACTATAGGGGCTCGCGCTCAGCGTCCGTTCGCAGTACCATCCGCGGCGTGACCCTGCTGACGTTCACCCTGATCCTGTTCGTGGGCTCGCTCGCCGCGGGCCTGCTGGGTTCGCTTACCGGCCTGGGCGGGGGCGGGATCATCGTTCCGCTGCTGGTGCTGGGGATGGGGGTGGACCTGCGGTACGCGATCGGGGCGTCGCTCGTCGCGATCGTGGCGACCTCGTCGGGGGCCGCCGCGGCGTACGTGCGCGAGGGGTACACCAACGTGCGGCTGGGGATGCTGCTGGAGATCGCGACCTCGTCGGGGGCGATGGCGGGGGCGCTGCTGAGCGCGCTGATCCCTGGCTCGGCGGTGGCGCTGGTCTTCGGGCTGATGCTGGTGTACACCGCGAAGTCGGCGATGCAGAACCCGCCGCCCGCCAACTCCGACGACCTGCCCGATCCGCTGTCATCACGGCTGCGCCTGGCCTCGACCTACCCGGGGGACGCCGCGGCGGGGGTGGTCGTGGGAGCACGAGGCGAGGGGGGCGTCCCCTACAGCGTGCACCGGGTGCCGCTGGGGTTCCTGATCATGCTGCTGGGCGGGGCGATCTCCGGGCTAACGGGGACCGGGGCGGGTGTCGTGAAGGTGCTGGCAATGGACCGCGTGATGCGCGTGCCGTTCAAGGTCTCGACGACAACGAGCAACTTCATGATCGGCGTGACCGCCGCGACGGGGGCGGGCGTGTACTTCGCGCGGGGCCAAGTGGACCCGCGGCTGTGCGTGCCGATCATTCTGGGCGTCTCGGCGGGGTCGATCATCGGGGCGCGGCTGCTGACGCGGATGAAGACGCGGGCGCTGCGGATCATCTTCGCGATCATCGTGGCGGTCATCGGGGTGCGGATGATCATCGGGGCGCTGGGAGGTGGCTTCTGACCCCCCCCACCCCCCCTCCCCCGCCGCTCGCTTCGTCGCCTTCCGGCCGGCCGCCCGAGGCCGCTGCGTCGCCGCCGTCGTACGCGCCGTCGCCGGGGGATCGCCGGCTTCAGGGGCGCATCAGCGTGCTGCTGACGTCGGGGCTGGTGCTGGCGTGCGCGATCTCGCTGGTCGGCGGCGTGATGCTGCTGGTGCAGGGGCACGGCGAGGTGGTTGAGTTCAAGAGTTTCGAGGCCGAGCCCACGGCGATGCGGTCGATCGGCGGGATCTGGAGCGGCGCGACGTCGCTGGACGGGGGCTCGATCGCGCTGCTGGGGGCGCTGGTGCTGGTCGCGACGCCGATCGCGCGGGTGGCGCTGGCGATGGTCGCGTTCCTGCTGGAGGGGGACCGGCTCTATGTCGTCATCGCCGCGATCGTGCTGGCGCTGCTGCTGACGAGCCTGCTGCTGGGCGTGTGACGCGGGGACGTCGCAGTCGCCGGGCCTCAGGCGCGGAAGCGGCGGACGCAGATGGTGTCGTTCTGCCCGCCGAATCCGAAGGAGTTGCTGAGGCAGACGTCGACGCCGCCGGCGGGGTTGAGGTCGCGTGCGGCGTTGGGGACGTAGTCGAGGTCGCACTCGGGGTCGGGGTTGGCGAGGTTCATGGTGGGCGGGAGCCAGCCGGTGCGGATCGCCATGACGCAGGTGATCAGTTCCACCGCGCCCGCGGCCTGGATGAGGTGGCCGAGCATGCTCTTGACGGAGGAGAAGGGGACGCGCGGGGCGAGATCGCCGAAGACGGCCTTGACGGCGCGGGTCTCGATCTTGTCGTTCTCCTCGGTGCCGGTGCCGTGGGCGGAGATGTAGTGCACGGCGGGGCGGCCGTCGGCCCCGGGCTCGCGCGGGCTGATGCCCGCCGCGCGGAGGGCGTGGAGCATGGAGCCGGTGGCGCCCTTGCCGTCGGGCTGGATGTCGGTGATGCGGAAGGCATCGGCGGTGGAGCCGTAGCCGACGACCTCGCAGAGCGGGGTAGCGCCGCGCGCCAGGGCGTGGTCGAGGTCCTCGAGGATGACCATGCCCGCGCCCTCGCCCATGACAAAGCCGTCGCGCGAGGCATCGAAGGGCCGGGCGGCGTGGGAGGGATCGTCGGTGCGCTTGCTCATCGCGGTGAGCCGGATGAAGCCGGTCATGCCCAGCGGGTGGATCATGGTGTGCGAGCCGCCGGCGAACATCACCTCGGCGTCGCCGTGTCGGATCGTCTCGAACGCCTCGCCCACCGCCTGGGTGCTCGCGGCGCACGCGGTCATGCAGTTGCTCGCGGGCCCGCGGCAGCCGAACTGCTCGGCGACGTGCCCGAGGGTCAGGTTGGGCTCCTGCTCGACCTCGCGCGTCGGGTCCATGCGCTGGTAGCCGGCCTTGGCCCACTTGACGGCGTCGACCCGGCGCGATGCGGGGTCCCAGCCGGCGACGTTGGTGGCGAAGTAGTTGTCGTAGTCGAGCGTCCCCTCGCCCGAGCCCAGGTAGATGCCCAGGCGCCGGCGCTTGAGGGCATCGAACCCGTCGAGCCCGCTGGAGCGCCAGGCCTTGGTCGCCGCGGCGAGGGCGAACTGGGTGCTGGTGCCCACGCCCGCGTGCCGCACGTTGGCCGGGACGAGTTCCTTGAAGCGGAAGTCCTTGACCTCCGCGGCGAAGTTGGTCTTGAACGAATGGGCGTCGAAGCGCGTGACCGGGCCGATGGCGTTCTCGCCCCTAAGCAGGCGGGCCCAGACGGACTCGATGTCGTGGCCCAGGGGCGTGACCCAGCCCATGCCGGTGATGACGACTCGTCGATCGCTCATGGGCCAACTATAGACGGGGGCGTCCGGGGCTCGGACCCGCGGCGGAACCCGCGCTCAGGCCTTGTTCCCCGCATCCGGGTTGAAGACGCCGGGCTCGCCGGGGCCTTCGTCCTCGTACTCGTACTCGCCGTCTTCGCCGTCGTCGTCCTCGTACTCGTCCTCCTGCTCGGCGCGCATCGCGTTGAGCTTGTCGGGGTTGAGCACGCGGACGAGGCCGTCCTTGAGCCTCCGCTCGGCGAAGTTGATGATGAGGCCCAGTTCCATGTCCATCACGCGGAGCAGGGCGCGGAGGGCGGCCCGCTCGGTGCCGCCGATCTCGCCTCGCTGCGACATGAGTTCCACGACGAACCGACCGTCGATGACCAGGTCGGCGACGCGGGTGCCGACTTCGCGGCCCTTGTACATCACCGGCGCCGGGTGCTCGGCGTGGTACTTCACGCCGGCAGCGTCCAGTTCGGCCTTGAGGGCCTGGGTGTAGACGGACTTGTCGAAGCCCGGGCCGAGGCCCTTGTGCACCTCGATCGCGCACCCGATGACCTTTCGGCTGACCTCGGTCAGCGCCGGATCGAGTTCGCTCAGGGGCACGCCCTCGCCGCGGCCGTCGCCCCGCCCTCGCCCGCCGCCGCCGCCCCCCCCATTCCCACCGTACCCGCCGCCCTGGCTGCGGTATCCACCGCCCCCGCCCCCACCACCGCCATAGCCGCCACCATGCCCGCCGTAGCCGCGGCCCCCGCCGCCGTAGTTCCCCCGATCGTCACGATTTCGATTCCGGTCGTTGTACACGCCGCGTACTCCGTCTCTTGAGGGTTGTTGCAAGGCACCGTAGTGAAAGGACTTCCGGCCGGTCAACGGCTCGCCCTTGCGCGCCCGCCGCCGGGGCAGGACACTAGCCCTCAACCGAGCGCAGCACCACCGCCCCGTTCTGCCCGCCCAGCGCGCCGCTGCAGACCAGCACGTGCCGGAGCCGGTCGGAGCGTCCGCCGCCGGGGAGTCGCTGGTGACGCAGGCACAGCGCCGCCACCGCGGCCTGGATCCCGCCCGCGCCCGCCATGCAGTTGCCCACGCTGGGGCAGAGCAGGACCTTCGGCACGCTCGCCGCGCGATCGCCCAGCACCGCGCGGAGGGCGCCCGACTCCGGGCGGTCCATCATCGGGATGCCCGAGCCCAGGGGCACGACGGCGTCGATGTCGGCGCCGGTGATCCCCGCATCCTCGATCGCGTTCTCGATCGCGTAGCGGAAGCCCTCGTCGTTCTCGGCGTCCTGGTAGTCAAAGGTCGAGTGCGAGGCCCCGAAGCCCGCGATCTCCGCGTAGGGCTTCGCGCCGCGCTTCGCGGCGGTCTCCTGCGCTTCGAGCACCAGGATGCCGCCCCCTTCGCCCAGCAGCGTGCCGCGGGCCTCGGGGCTGTAGGGGCGGATGATCCCGTCGGGGGAGGTCGCATCGCCGGTGGCCGCGAGGCGCCCGGCGAGGTCCATCCGCAGGATGCCCATGTGGTTGATCTTCGACTCGGCCCCACCGCTGAAGCACAGGTCCGCCGAGCCGCGCTCGATGATGCGCATCGACTCGCCGATCGACAGCAGGCCGCTGGCCTCGGCGCAGGTGATCGTGTTGCTCGGCCCCTCGGCGCCGTGGATGATCGTCACGTGGCAGGCGAGCATGTTGGGGAGGTACTTGAGCAGCCACAGCGGCGTCAGGTTGTCCATCCCGGCAGCGCCGGCCTCGCCCCCCCACCGCGTCAGGCTCACGGCGCCCTGCTCGTCCAGCGACGACGAGAGCGCGAGGGTCAGTTCGTCGGTTTCCGCGGCGATCAGCCCGGCGCCGATGTGGCAGCCCATCCGCTCGCTGGGGTAGGTCCACGGGTCCGTCGAGCCCTCCGGCAGCGAGCCGCGGGTGAGCAGCCGGGCGTCCTCCACGGCGCACTTGGCCGCGGCGACGGCCAGTTCGATGTCGCGGGCCATGACCTTGACGGCCTTGCGGTAACTCTTGGGGACGAAGTCCTTGGCGGAGAAGTCCTTGAGTTCCGCCGCGAGGCGCGAGCGGAAGCCCGAGGCATCCAGGCGGGTGATGGGGCCGATTGCCGAGCGGCCGGCGAGCAGACCCTCCCACAGAGGGCCGGCGCCGATGCCAAGCCCGCTGACGGTACCAAGGCCGGTAATGACCACGCGTCGTCGCATCAGGGCGGATGGTAGGGACGCGGCGGGACGATGGGGCGCCGAGCGGCCTAACTCGCCCGGGCGAGCTCGACCCGCACGACGTGCCGGGCCAGGAGCAGGCCCAGCGTCTCGGCGTCGGCGGCGGTCAGGCCGACGAAGCGGACGCCGGCGATGTGCCGGAACCACCCCGTGCGGCGGGACCAGACGCCGGTCACCCGCAGCCTCAGGGAGAAGGGCGCGGCCGAGAGGGTGATCGTCCTGGATCGCCCGGGACGCCAGCGGCGGGAGGTCTCCAGGCGCATCCCGGTCTGCGAGAAGTCGATCACCCGCCCGAGGGAGCAGGCCAGGCCCGAGACCGCCGCCCGGGAGGCCTCGCGCGAGTCCTCCCGCGGGTCGGGACGGATCAACTGAATGAACTGTCGCACCGGCTCAACCACGCCCATGACATCGTCCATCCCCGGTGAAGGGAGCAGCCGTGACGTAACCGATTCGGGGCGGTCCCCAGCCCCCTCTGGCGTAGCCGTCAGAGTTTCACATCCTTTCTCGGCGTCCACCCGACTTTCGCTCCAGAAGCGAGTTTCACCACTTCCCGGGCCCGGACCGATAAAGAAAGCCGCACATGTCCGCCTTCTCCTCCAGCCCGGCCGGTCCGACCCATGGCTCCGCGCGCGCGCAGCCGCTGATCCGGTTCGACGCCGGGTGGCTGTTCCTGATCGCCGGCCTGTGCATCCTCGGGGCCACGGTGCTGATCCCGGCCTTCGACGACCTCGCGGAAGCCCGATGGCAGCGTGACCGGGCCATCGCCATCGAGGAGCACCGCCTGCAGCGCCTGGAGCGGTACGGCCAGTACCTCGACGCCGTGCAACGCGGCGAGGAATCCGTGGTGCTGGCGCTCGCCGCGGAGCAGTTGAACAAGGTGCCGGCGGGGTGGCGGCCGCTGCTGCCGGTGGTGGAGCCGGGGCTGCGCGGGGCGTCGGTGTTCCCGGCCCTCGAGCCGCCGGCGCTGCGGATCCCGGCCCGCGAACGGTCGGAATCGACGCTGGCCAAGCTGGCGATGGGGGATCGGTCGCGCCTGTGGCTGTTGATCGGCGGGGGCGTCTGCGTGCTGATCGGCCTGCTCCCCCCATCCTCTCGCCCCGCCTCCCCGCACGGTCGAGCGGGTCAGTGAGCGGCCCGACCTACTGTTGAAACATGCCAACCGGCGGCGCCTCTTCCGCGGCCCAAGCCTCCGGCCGGAGCCTCTTCCGCCGCCGGCACCGGCTGACCCACGCCCACGAGTTTCAGGCGGTGTTCGATGCCAAGGTGCGGAAGGTCGCCGGGCCACTGGTGGTCTTTGCCAAGCCCAACGATCTGCCCCACTGCCGGCTGGGGCTCTCGGTGGGCCGGGTGGCGGGGAACGCGGTCAGCAGGAACCGGATCAAGCGGCTGGTGCGAGAGGCGTTCCGGCTGGACCACACCGGCTGGCCGGGGCCGTTTGATGTGGTTGTGAATGTGCGGGCCAACGCCCGGGCGATGCCGCTGGAGGAGGTGCGGGCGGCGTTATCGGACCTGCTGTCGCAACTCGATCGCGAGTGGGCCCGGCGCCAGCGCCGGGCGGAGCAGCGCGAGGGGGGCACCGGGTGATCGCCATGCTGGCAGGCTGGATTCGGGGTGCGGTGGTCGCCGCGCTGGTCCTGCTGGTGCGGATCTACCAGGCAACGCTCGGGCCGTTCCTGGGGGGCCGGTGCCGGTTTGTCCCCTCGTGCAGTGAGTATGCGATCGAGGCGATTCGCGAGCGGGGGCCGGTGGTTGGGGCATACCTCGCGGCCCGGCGGCTGCTGCGGTGCCACCCATTTGGGGGATCCGGATTCGACCCGGTGCCGCTTGCGCAGCACCGGTGCCGAGCAACCGAGGTCAAGTGAGTGTAAACTAAGTTAGTGGCTATCGGGAACGACCGATGGTGGGGTGCGCGTTTGTCTCATAGAAGGAGGGCGCGGCGATGAGCAGGCTGCCGGCGGCCAAACGAAGGGAGCAGCTCCTCGATACCGCCGCGAGGCTGTTCGCGAAGTTCGGCTACGCCGGGGCGACGACCGCGCAGATCGCCCGGGACGCGGGGATCACCGAGCCGATCATCTATAGGCACTTTGACTCGAAGCGAGACCTGTTCATCGCGCTGATCGAGCGCACGGGCGACGACACGATCCGCCTGTGGGAGCACGAACTGAGTACCGCGCCCGACCCGGCGGAGCGGCTCAAGCGGCTGATCGGGGCGAACCCGATGGTCTCGACGCGGCACGAGCCGCCGTCGCCCGGGAGGGCCCTGTACCGGGTGATCATCCAGGCGATGACCGAGGTGGAGGACCCGCAGATCCTGGCGGCGCTGTCGAGCCACATGCGGAAGCTGCACGCCTTCCTGACCGGCGAGGTTCGGCGCGCCCAGGAGGGCGGGCAGGTGTCGCGCCGGTTCAGCCCGGAGGTCACCGCGTGGGCGTTGATCCACATGGGGCTTGGGTACGGCACGCTGGCGGTCCTGGAGATCCCGGGGCACGGGACGGACCAGTCGGGCGTGCACGTGTCGGACCTGATCGGCGAGTTGATGCTGGGGGAGCGGTACCGCAAGCCGGCGGAATAGTCCGTGCAGCGCGGCGACCCGGCGGGTTCTTGCGAATCTCCGAATCTCTCGCGACCGAGTTCGGACTGTTACCTGTATACTCGACGCCGCGCGAACCAACATTGGCGTTGGTTCGGTGGAAGTGGCTCCGGCCTCCTGGTCCGGCGCGGACGAAAACTGAAAAGGAGTGGCGCCGTGCTCCATCGAACGCATATAGCCCTTGGGGTCGCCTTTGCGCTCGGTGCCGCGACCGGGGGGGTGGCGCAGCCTGTTCACGACAGCGGCGGGGCGGCCTCATCAGCCCTTCATGGGAGCGGGCAGCTTGACTTCCGGCAGGTTGTCCAGCAGGGCAAGTCGCGGGTGTTCCCCGCGGTGGTGTTCATCAAGTGTGTCCGCGAGAACAACATGGGCGGGGAGAAGAAGTCCGCGGAGGTCTCAGGCTCGGGCGTGCTGATCTCTCCGGAGGGGGAGGTGCTGACGAACTGGCATGTCATCGACAAGGCCGAGTCGGTCCGGTGCCTGCTGTCGGACGGGCGGCACTTCCCGGCGAAGGTGCTCGGCTCGGACAAGGACACGGATCTGGCGCTCATCGCGCTGCAGACCGACGCAGGAACCGGCTCGCTGCCGTACGCATCGCTGGGGGATTCGACGGTGATAAAGGAGGGAGATTTCGTGATGGCGATGGGGGCGCCGTGGGGGCTCAACCGATCGGTCTCGATCGGCATCATCTCGTGCGCCCGCCGCTTCCTCCCCGAGGTCAGCGAGTACAGCCTGTGGTTCCAGACCGATGCGGCGATCAATCCCGGGAACTCGGGCGGTCCGATGGTGAACACCGCTGGAGAGGTCGTCGGCATCAACTCGCGGGGTATGTCGGGCTGGGCCGAGGGGATGGGGTTCGCGATCCCGTCGGAGACCGTGAAGTACATGGTGCCGCAGCTGCGCGAGCACGGGCACGTGGACTGGACGTGGTTCGGGCTGCAGCTCCAGCCGCTGCGGGATTTCAACCGTGACATGTACTTCGAGGGGGTGGATGGCGTGATCGTGGCGGAGACCGATCCGGACAGCCCCGCGAGGTCGGCGGGTTTGCAACCGCGAGACCGCCTGCTGGCGGTGAACGGGACCCCGCTCAACGGCGTGACCGAAGAGGACCTGCCAGCGATCCGACGCACGCTCGGCCTGCTGGCCAAGGGCGAACCGGCGACGTTCGCCGTGCGGCGGGGCACGGAATCGCTGTCGTTCTCGATCGTGCCGAGGGAGAAGGGGAAGGTTGAAGGGGAGGAACTTGCCTGCAAGCGGTGGGATCTGACCGCCAAGTCGATCAACCAGTTCGACAATCCCGAGTTGTACTTCCATCGGCAGACGGGCGTCTTTATCTATGCCGTGAAGTACCCGGGCAACGCGTCGTCCGGCGGGCTCAGGACGAATGACATCCTGCTCAAGATCGAGGGGAAAGACGTCGAGTCGCTGGCCGACGTCGAGGCGATCCACAAGGAGTCGCTCGCTTCAATCGAAAAGAAGAGCCGGGTGGTCTTTTCTGTGCTGCGGGGCGGGCTGATGCGCCAGGTGGTTGTCGACTGCACTAGGGACTACTCGAAGGAGTAGCCTTGCCTCTCTCGTCCGCGTTGGAGTTGCCAGGAGCCCGATGGAACGCCAGCCGCGCGGGACCGCGCAGCGACCAATGGAGGTTCGACGATGCGCCGATGGACACTTGTGCTCGTGCTCGCGGTCCTGACCTGCATGACAACGCCGGCACTGCGTGCGGCAGCGCGTGGCGACGACGACTCGCCCAAGGCGCGAGCGTTGGCGGAGGTCGGGGCGAGCCTCGCACCCTCGCTGGTCCAAGTCGAGATCACCGGCCAGTACGACAAGGGGGAGGCCCCGGGCCAGGACCGGATGGCGATGTGGCGCGCGTATTACAGCGCGATCGATTCCAGCGGCGGAGTCTCGGAATCAAATGAACTGTGGGAGGAGTTGATCAAGCAGGAGCGGCCGCGGTCCCAGTGCGGCTACCTCGTGTCGCCGACACGGGTGTACACCTCGGACCCGATGTTGGACCCTCGCTTCATCAAGAGCATCCAGGTTCGGTTTGGGGATCGGGTGGTGGACGCGAAGCCCGCCGCGTACCCGTTGCTGGAGCACGGACTGTTCCTCGATCTGGCCGAGCCGCTTCCCGACACGAAGCCCCTGGTGTTCGACCCGTCGAAGCCGGGGCCGTACTACACCGTGTCGTACGGACGGAGCGGGGGCATCTGGGCCACGCGGGTGAACGGGCTGCGCGCGGGGGTGCTCCTGACCGACGACGGGCGGCGGCTCGTGCCGAACCCGATCGAGACGCTCGTAGTAAGCAAGGACGGGGTACCGGTCGCTCTGACGGGCTCCGGCGGGCTGGACGTCGACGACGCGTGGAAAGTCGATCCGTCCCAGTGGAAGGCCGAGACGTCGGCGGGCATGGATTCGGCGATCGAGCGGGTCAGGGCCGCCTCAGCTCGCGGCGTCCTTCGCGCCCAGCTTCTCTTCCGCAGCCCGCGTGTGGCTGACGGAGAGGCCTCCCGGTACGGCCGCTACATGCCACGGGGAGACGAGAGCGAGACGATGACGGAGTGGAACGGCTCGGCCGTTCTCGTGAACGACACAACCGTGCTGGTGCTTGCGAGCCTCAAGCCGAAGGTGACGGCGAGGCTGGAGAAGATCCGCCTGTTCACCGCCGACGGGCAGGAACTCGCGGCGACGTTCTCGGGCTCGTTGAAGGACTGGGGCGCCATCGTCGCGACGCTCGGTGCGCCGACAGCGGGCGCGGTCACCTTCTCGACGGCGCCGATCCGGCAGATCGAGGACCGGCTCCTGATCAAGTCCGAGGTGGCCGTCAAGGGGGAGACGCGGATCGAGCATCTCTGGCGGGACCGGATCGACGGGTTCTTCACCGGCCATCGGGGCGATGTGTTCCCCAACATGTCAGGATCGCGCGAGTCGATGAGCAGTTACTACGGTCGCGGTGATACGAACCCGGCCCTGAACTTCCTGTACACGCTCGATGGGTCGCTCGTGGGCGTGCCGATGGAGCGCCGAGAACGGGTCGCCGCGGATGACCAGTATTCACGCGGGTACTCCCTCGGCTCCTCGCTTCCGACGCTGATCGTGCCTGCGGCGCAGGTTACGGCCGTGCTCGATGCGGGGAGCGCGAGCATCGACCAGGACAACCGGCCGCTGAGCGAAGAGCAGGAGAAGCGGCTCGCGTGGCTGGGTATAGAAATGCAGGGGATGGACCCGGAACTGGCTCGCGCGAACGGTGTGACTGAGCAGACCAACGGCGGGCGGTCGGGCGGCATGGTGACCTTTGTCTACGAGGGATCGCCCGCGGCGGCGGCGGGGATTGAAGTGGGCACGATCCTGCTCCGGCTGCACATCGAGGGGCAGCCCAAGCCTCTGGAAGTCTCGGTGACGGAGAACCCGCTGGGCGCCATGGGCGACCAGTTCTGGCAGTACCTCGATCGCGTGCCGGAGGAGTACTTCGACAGCATGCCCCAGCCGTGGGGCAACGCGGAGACGCCGCTGACCCGGGCCCTGACCGACATCGGCTTCGGGACTCCGTTCACGGCGGATGTCTTCCGCGACGGGAAGGTCGAGCAGGTCGGCTTCACGGTCACGGAAGGGCCGTCGTACTACGGCTCGGCGGCCCGCATCAAGTCCGAAGAACTGGGGCTGTCGGCGCGGGACCTGACCTACGAGGTGCGCCGCTACTTCCAGATCAAGCCCGATGAGCCCGGCGTCATCGTGGCCAAGGTCGAGGGCGGCACGAAGGCCGCCGTGGCGGGTATCAAGCCCTACGAAATCATCAGGTCGATCAATGATGAACCGATCCGCAACGTCGGCGATCTGGAGGCCGCCATCAAGAAGGGCGGCGAACTGCGTATCGCGGTGAAGCGGATGACCAAGGGCCGGACCGTCAAGATCACGCTCGGCGCCAAGGACAAGGAACCGATCCGGGACACCGACGATGAGCCCGCGCCCGCCAACGCCGGCAACTGAGCGACGAGGCTACGGACAGCCGAGCGCGAGCACCCATGACCGCACCATCAAGGCGATGTCGGCCGGGTCGACGGCGCCATTGCGGTCGGCATCGGCGACCAGCGTTCCGTCGTTGAGGTCCCGGAGCCAGGCAACGATGAACGCGGCGAGGTCGGCCGGGGTGACCTCGCCGTCCTGGCTCGCGTCGGCACGGGCGAGGAGGCCCGCGGCGATATCGCAGTCATCGGGGATGCCGTTGCCGTTGCAGTCCCGGGCGGCGCCGGAGGCGATCTCGGAGTCGTCGGGCTGGCCGTTGGCGTTGCAGTCGTCGGGGCCGATGCGGGCGAAGTAGACGTCCTGCTCGCCGTTGTAGGTGGCGCAGAACGCAAGAGAGGCGCCGAGCAGGTCGGACTCCATGTCGAAGTAGTCGCCCATCTTGTTCTGATTGGGCCAGCCGACGTGGGAGTTGAACTCGACACCGAAGGGCCGCTCGGCGGACCATGTGTCGCCGCCGTCGGGGGAACTTCGGTAGCACATCGTGCCGCGGTTCGCGGTCTGGCTTGCGCGGGTGTCGATCCAGACGACGTCGAGCCGGCCGTCGGGGGCGACGGCGAGCGTCGCCATCCACTGCCAGGCGTTGGGGCCCGGCGGGTCGGTGTTCACGCGGATGGGGGGCGACCAGGTCTGGCCGTTGTCGGTGGAGCGGGAGAGCATGACATCGAGCGGGTCGACGCCGGGTGGGTCGACATTGGCGAGTAGGTAGATCCAGCCGCGGCGGAGGCCGTTGGAGTGGTCGATCGCGAGGTTGATCTGGCCAGGGAGGCCGCCGGGGTTGGGGCTCACGGAAAGCACCGCGTCGCCGCCCATGGGCACTGTGGCTACAAAGGAGAACGCGGGCGCCTGCTGAGCAATGCCGGCGTTGGCCGACCGGGCAACAAAGAAGAGACTGGTGCGCGAACTGTTGGGGATTCCCGCAACGAGCACCGATCCATCCGGGGCGACAGCGACCTGACCAAAGACGGGGCTCAGGGGAATCGGGGCCAGGTCGGTCCAGGTGACGCCGTTGTTGAAACATCGGTTGAAGGTGTTGGGGGCGTAGGGGTTCGCGGCAATGTTCCAAGCCTGGTAGATCGCGCCGCGGGCGGGCCCGGTGGTACGGTCAACGGCCATCCAGGCCTTATCGCCGCCGTAAGCGAGATAAGGGCCGCCGGCCCACGACTGGCCGGCGTTGTTCGACACGAAGATGTCGCAGCGGTAAGGTCCGCCGCCGGCGTAGAGCAGGTTCCAGAAGAGCACGCCGTCGGCGTTGAACCGCATGACCGGATCGGTCCGGAAGACTCCGGGCTGGATGGTGCGCGCCCGCCATGTCCGGCCGCCGTCGAGCGAGTGACCCCAGCCGCCCTGGCGGAAGTTGCTGGTGATGGTGTCGAACTGCCGCCATCCAATGACGACGCGGTTCGGGGCGGTGGGGTCGACGGCGATCGTCGGCTCGTTCGCCGCGTCACCAACCGTGTTCAGGCCAAGAGACGTGACGTTGACCTGGTGGATGCGGACCGAGGGACCGGGGCCGCGGAGGCCGTCGGCGATGGCGGGAACAGAGAGGATAAGGGGGCCGGGCTTGCCCGGCGGATCGTCCGCCCGCTCGCGAGCGATCTGCTGGGCCATGGCGGGCAGCGCGGCGCCAGCGATGATGATGCCGGCAACACACGGGCGACGACACAGAGCGGTGTTCATTGGTGCATTCATCATGCCATCGCCCGACTGGCTATGCAAACTCATGTTGTATTGTTGCTCGCGGGTCATGCCCGGCGGGCACCCGCCCGGCGAGGCCTGGGCGTCCCTACCACTGGCCGTCGCGAGCGTGCAGGACCGGCATCGCCTGGAGGTACTCGCGTGCCGCCTTGGAATCGGCCTCCAGGAACTGCTCGTAGGGCCCGTCAAAGCAGACGGTGCCGCCGTCGAGCATGACGACCCGGGGCGCGAGCCGGCGGAGCAGGTCGCGGTCGTGGGTGACGATGATGGAGGTGCGCCGGTCGGCGCCGTCGGGGGCGGGGTTCTCCACCTTGCGGTGGTGGAAGTTCCAGATCAACTCGTGGATGTGGCCACCGATGATGGGGTCGAGACCGGTGGTGGGTTCGTCGTAGAAGACCACGACCGGGTCGATGGCGATGGCACGGGCGATCGCGACCCGCTTGGCCATGCCGCCGGAGAGTTCCTCACGCGACTTGTTCATCACGTCCTCGGGGTCGAGGGCCGCGGCAGAGATGGCCTCGACCGCCCGCGAGCGGATCGTCTCTTCGGAGAGTTCGGTGTGCTCGCGGAGCCAGAGCGCGATGTTGTCGTAGACCGAGCCGGAGAAGAGGGCGTTCTTCTGGAAGACCACGGACCAGTGGAGGCGGATGGCGTCCATCGTGTCGGCATCGGCTTCGGCGATGTTGACCATCCGGCCGTCGGGCTGGTCGTGGTCGGTGACCTCGACGGTGCCGCTGGAGGCCAGGAGCAGGCCGTTGAGGTGGTCCAGGAGGACGGTCTTGCCGCCGCCGGAGGCGCCGACGATCGCGATGATCTCGCCGGAGCGGATCTCGAAACTGATGCCCCGGAGGACCTCGTGGTCGTTGAAACTCTTGTGGAGCTTCTGCACCCGGATCTCCACTGGTAAAATGGCCTGCCCGGGCGCTGGCTCGGCGTTGCTCATGGCTCAGAATAGCGGGTATCGCGATGACAGGACCCGGACCGACCATCTACCTCGACTCGAACGCCACGACGCGGCCGGCGGATGAGGTTGTCGCCGCGATGACCGAGGCGCTCACCGGGTGCTGGCACAACCCGTCGTCCATCCACCGGCCCGGCCAGGGCGCCCGGCAGAAACTGGAACTGGCCCGCAAGGAGGTCGCCGGGCTAATCGGCACCAAGCCGCGGTTCATCACGTTCACAGGTTCCGGCACCGAGGCGCTGGACCTGGCCGTGCGCGGCACGCTGGGGATGACGACCCGCCGGACGATCGTCACCACGCAGGTGGAGCACGGGGCGCTGCGCGGGCTGTGCCGGAGCCTCGCGTCCCACGGCGGGTGCCAGGTGAGACACGTCGGCCTCGGCGCGGGCGGCGTGGTGGATACGCGGAGCCTCGAATCGCTGATCGACGACTCGGTGGCGCTCGTCTCGATCCAGTGGGCGAATAACGAGACCGGCGCGATCCACCCGATCGACGCCATCGGCGAGATCTGTCGACGCAAGGGGGTGACGTTCCACTGCGACGGGACGCAGTGGGTCGGCAAGATGCCGACCAACGTCGAGGCGGGAACGGAAGCGGGGGCCGGGGCCGCGGGGGGAGGGGGTGTCAACGGTGCGGCGGGGCACACCGGCGCCGACCAGCACACGAGCGTGCAGGCGACCTGGGGCGGATCGGGGCGGTTCATCGACATCCTCACGTTCTCGCCGCACAAGTTCCACGGTCCCAAGGGCGTGGGCGTGGTGTACCTGCGGCAGGGCGTCAAGCTCGCTCCGGTGATCCATGGCGAGCAGGAGCTGGGCCGCCGCGGCGGGACAGAGAACGTGCCCGGGATCCTCGGGGCCGGCGCGGCGGCGCGGCTGGCGAAGCAGTGGCTCGCGGATCCGGCTCGCATGGCGGCGATGGAAGCGCTGCGGGACCGCTTTGAGCAGAGCCTGGTCCGGGCCGTTCCCGACGCGGTGCTCAACGGGCCGCCGGACCGCCGGCAGCGGCTGTGGAACACCTCCAATGTCGCCTTCCCGCGCCTGGAGAGTGAGGCGCTGCTGCTGCTGCTGAGCGAGCGCGGCGTGTGCGCCTCGGCGGGGTCGGCGTGCTCCTCGGGGTCGCTCGAGCCCAGCCCGGTGCTGCTGGCCTGCGGCGTGCCGCCGGAGCGCGCGCACGGCTCGCTGCGGTTCAGCCTCTGCCGGGAGACGAGCGCCGAGGAGATCGATCACGCCGTGCGGATCGTTGCCGAGTGCGTGGACCGGCTGAAGAAGTCGATGGTGACGGCGTAGGGGCGGGGCGTGGCAAGAGAACCGTGCGTGCTCAGCCGCGAGCGGCCTTGTCGTTGCGGGCGAGATCGGTCCCATAGATCCGCACAACGGGGATGCGCCTGGGGGTCAACCACGCGTGGGCACGATCGAAGATCGCCTGCTCGAACGCGTCCGAAGAAATAACGACGGCGTCGACGTCGTCCAGGGGAAGCGCCTGGGGCCTGTAGACCGGCACGCCCCGGAGAGTCGAGACCTTGGGAGTGTCATCGATGACGGCGACCACGCGAACATTGCAGGAGTTCCATGGCTGGCAGATGATCGGCTCGGTGTGCCGCCCGGCGCCGTAGAGAGCTATTCGGCGCCACCCAGAGGCGGCGCATCGCTCGGCGACTGACTCGATGAGCCGTCGGCGGATCTGCTCGGCACGTGCAGCCAGATCGCCGTGGTGGGCACGCAACGATCCGAGTTCCGCCATGGCCCGCTCCAGCGCCGAGGGAGGGGCGGGCGGCGCGGCGCTGGGGGCGGCGACCGTCTCCAGCCGTTGCGGCCGCGTCGCCTCGACGACCAATGCGATCGATGGAATCCACGCGCGGCCGGTTTCGCCGCCATCGTGCTTGTCGATGCCTCGCAGCTCCGCATGGCGGCTCTCGCCGAACCTTGCACGCACCACGGAGTCAAACCCGGCCAGCCGCAGCGACTGCCCGATCGTCTCGAAGTCGTACACAAACTTGTGTCCATCGAGCCACATGCCGTGGTTGAGGACCATGGCGCGGGTCAGTTTCTCCCCAGGCTGGAACGCGTACCGCGTGTCTAGCCAGCGGAGACGGTGGGCGTCGATCACCTCATCGGGAGCAGGGTTCAGCTGCCGGAGGTAGATCCGGGCCTCGGCCTCGAGGTCGGGGGTGACGACGCGGACGACGCCGCCGGGACGGAGAATGCGAGCCCACTGGCGCAGGATCTCGTGCCCTTGCTGGAGCGTGAAGTGCTCGAAGACGTGCTCCGAGTACACGCACGAGGCGCATCGGTCGGGGAGCGCCGCGAGGGCTTCGAAGATGTCCAGAGCGACAACCGGTTCCTTTGCAGAGTCAACAGCCGGCGCGACGTACCACTCGCCGTCGCCGTTATCAATGTTGGTCCAGCCGGCGAGCGGGAACGTGCCGCACCCGAAGTTGAGCTTGTCGAGGCTGGAAGCGAGGAGCCTGGCGGTCTCTCGCTCGACACGGGCCGCGGATGTCGCGGGTGCCTGCAGTGCTGTGACGGTGGTGGCCATAGTGTCCTGCATGTTGCGGATCTGACGGGTGCTCACGCCGCGCGTGTCTCGCACGGGGCCGCTTCGGACGGCTGGTTTTCCGCGGCGACGCCGAAGGTCCAGATCTCGGGGCTCGGCAGCCACGGCCCCACACCGCGGACCTGGTCCGCGAGGGTGCGAAGTTCCCGCTGCGCCCCGGCCTCGCCGCGAACAGACGGCCTCGGGTCCGAAGCGGGCGGTGCGAGTGCGCTCAAGGTGGAGAGCGGCCGCGCCTCCCGTATGAACGCCGCGAACTCCCGGAACACCGCCGGGTTCGAGCGGGCGAAGGCGATCGCGCTCTCGAGCTGTTCCGACGACCGGCAGACGGGGATCGGCACACCCGAGGCCTCGATCATGCCTTCGATCTTCCACGTGTTGCTCGGAAGAGCAACGAAGGGAATTCCGGCGCGGCCGGCGAGGCAGACGCCGTGGTGCCGCGCGGTGACCAGCAGTTCCGCCCGGGCGATGTTCGCCAGGGCCGACCGCCAGGTCGCATGGTGCGATCCGTGCGCAAACGGGTAGTAGAAGCTCTTCGACGCCGGGAGCGACCTCCAGTATCCCATCATGATTCGGCCGACGTCGTTGTTGCGCGCCGAGTGCCAGTCGGTGATGACGATCCTGCCGGAGAGATCGATCAGCGGCTGGTCGTCAAAGGACGCCTCGAAGAACGAATCCGGAACGACGCGGCAGCGGATGCCGCGAGACTTCATGTAGTCGGCTGATCGGACATCACGGAGGCACAGGTCCTCGACGGCGCTCAGAACCCCGTCGAAGCCCGGCACGTCCTCGAGCACGCCGTTGATGATGAGGGTGCGCTTTCCGAGCCGCTGGGCCGCGCCGAGGATGGCGAGCCATTGGAGGCCGAGGCCGTGGTGCACCGAGCCCTCCGCGTTCAGCACGACCGCGTCGCACGCCTCGATGTCGGCGACGACTTCGGGGTCGGAGAGCGCGGCATCGATCGCGGCGGCCTCATTCGGCCGCGACAGGTGCGCGTGCGTAGCGACGAAGCGCCGGCGCACCACCTCGTGGCCCATCGCTCCGAGCATCCGGGCGTGGGCGTCGCCGACGGCCAGGCACCCGATGTGCGGGTAGATCGCGGTTTCGTTCAGGAGCACGATTCGCATGTGACGGGAAACCTCGGGCGACGGACTCAACGGCAACGCACGCGGGGAGGATCGGCATTTGCCCGAAAGAGGGGTGAGAAAGCCCGCGACTCGGCCGGGCGCCCGGCTCAGACCGCGGCGACGGGCTCCTCGTACGCCGCGTAGACCGGCAGCACACGGACGCCGCGGTCCATCAGCGGCCGGCAGCGCTCCCACATCTGGCTCTCGAAGGCGTCGGAGGAAAGCAGCACCGCATCGGGCCTGAGTTCGTCGATGGCTCTCTCGGGGGTCAGCACCGGGAGTCCGAACATGTACTCCCACACCGGGGGGTGATCGTCCATGATCCCGACGATGGGGAGGCCGCGGACGAAGAGCCCGGCAACCCGGCGGGTGTGCTTGCCCGCCCCGAAGACCACGATCCGGCCACACCCTTCCTGCTGCGCCCGGCGCGCGATCGCTTCCATTCGGCCGACGATGCGCGAGGCGCGGTGCCGGTCGGCGTCGCTCCAGTCCGGCGCCGTCAGCGACGGGGAGAAGACGACTGCAAGGCCGGCGTCCGCCCAGCCGCGGGACCGGGCGAGGATGTCGGCGTCGCGTGCCGCCTCCTCGGAGTCGATGATCACGGCATCGGAGGAGAGCGACGGCGAGCCGTGGGCGATGCGGGCGTAGCCGTTCTCGCGCAGGACCGCCTCGATGCGGCGGACCGCCGCCTGCGGCTCCTCCGCCCAGCGCTTGAACCAGCGCCATGTCTCCCTGAGATGGAGCCCCAGGGCCGACCGGGTGTTCTCCGCGGGGTGCGCGAGGGCCGAATCGAAGACCCGCCGGTACTGCCTCGCCATCGCCTGAAGGGAGGCATCGGCACGCGCCTTCTCCCACGCCGCGCGGGACATGGACGCCAGGCGGGCACGATCGGATGCGAGATCCGCCAGCCGCTGCGCCATCAGGCCCGGCTCGCCGACCGGGACGACGACGCCCGAAACGCCGTCGCGGACCCAGTCGTCCACGCCGCTGTTCACCGCGGTGACAGAGGGAACAACGCCGGCGCCCATCGCCTCGAGCATCGAGATGCTCGTCCCCTCGAACTCGCTGACGAGCACGCTCACATCCATCGTCGGCAGGAACTCGCGGACCCACTCGGCGCTGCGGGCGCCGTGGATCGTCACCGTTCCGGAGCGGAGCGTCCGCCGCGCGAGCGACTCGCGCCACGCGCCCAGGTTCGGGCCATCACCCACCATGTGGAACTCGAACGGGGCGCGCCGGGACTCAAGGCCGTCGATCAGGGGCAGCAGGTCGTCGATCCGCTTCTGGGTCTGCACCATGCGGCCCAGGTAGGCCAGGCGCAGCGGGCCGCCCGCGGGAACCGGCCGGGGCTCCGGCGCGACGGGAACGCCGTACGTGATCTGCGAGATCTCGCGAGGCTGGGCCGTCCCGCGTGTCGCCCGCTCGATCTCCGCCATCCACCGGGCGCACACACGCGACACACCGACGCCAGCGTCCCACTCCCGGTACGTGGCGATCATGTCGCGGTAGTAGGGCTCGTCGGTGTGCGCGATGGCGACGGTCCGGACCCCGGCGTGCCGGAGCTGCGCCGCCGCGATGTAGGTCAGGTCCGTGTAGTTGGGGAGGACGATCGAGGCGCCCATCCGCTGGAGCGAGTCGCGGACCGTGTGGATGATCTCGGTGTGATCCACGTACGGATCGATGAAGCACACTTCCGTGAGATCGTCCCGGTCGAGCGGCATCCTGCCGACCCGCCACGCATCGGGCTGGAGGACGATCAGCAGGGTTCGGACGTCGTAGCCGAGGTCCTCCTGCGCGAAGGCCCGTGCGAGGCGACCCGACCATGTCCGCACCCCTCCTACCGCCGACTCATCGCATACCACGCAGCTGACGACCCTCGGACGCGAGGGCGGATCCAGCCGCGGGGCCGGCTGCATGGGCGAGTCGATGACCACTGTCGTGCGGCCTCCTCGGGGCCGGGCGATCAGATCGGCGAGCAGATCCGCAAGGGCCTCGGCCGCCGCAGCGCCGCCGCCGGCGGGCTCGTGAAGCTCGACCAGAGCTCCGAGCTGCCGGGCATCATCGGCCCGCGTCGGCGAGAGCAGGCGACTGACCAGTTCGTCCGCCGTCGCAAGCCACTGGGTCTGCCCGGCGACGAGCTCGCGCGCGGCGCGGAGGCGTGCCAGTGTGGCTGGCGGCAGGGACGCCGCCGCGGACCAGTCCGGGCCCTCTTTGGAACCACCGCTCCACGCACACATCGCGGGCTGCCAGAGCGGAGTCGGGTGGACATGGAGAAGCCCGGTCGGGCATCCCGCGGCCATCGCCTCGACCATCAGCGTTGACGGGGTCGTGATCACCGCCGATGCGGAGGCCAGGGACTCGCCAAGGGGGAGTGTGTCGGGCGGGACGCCCAGGTCGGAGTCGAGGCCCGCCGTGAGGCGCCAACGGACACCCAGTCCGCGGGCCTCGAGGACCGCGCGCAACTCCCGCAGCGCCCCGAGCAGGCGGGCCCGCTCCGCCGGGGCAAAGGCGGGCTGGTTGGCGGTGGCAATCAGAACGGTCGGCCTTGAGCCGTCCCGGCGGCGCCCTTCGGGCAGCGATTGGACCATCCGATCGATCCGCGGCAGGCCTGCCGCAACCGCTTCGTTCCCCAGCGCACTGAGCACCTCCTGGTCGACACGCCCGGCGCACGCCACGATGTCGACCGGCGCTGGGCGCAAAAAGTGCGCACCAACGCGGGGGTTGACGAAGGTGTTGCGGTACTCGACCAGGCCGTCCATCAGCAGCACGGTCGTCGCCCCGATGCGGCGGGCCTGGCGGAGCGCCAGCGCGTTCGCCGCGGCGAACGCGTCGGAGATGACCACCACGCGAGTGCTCGGGGTGAGGGGCACGGGCGGTTGGTCTGGGAGGAGCCGGTCGCAAGCGAGGCTGTGTCGGACGAGGGCCCGCTCGAGCCCCGCGAAGTGGTCGACCACCGTACCGCACTGCACCAGCATGACCGGGAAGGAGTGGCGAGCATCACTCATGGGCGTCTAGATCGGTTGCGGGGCGATCCTGGTCGCGAAATCGAGAGGCCGTCATGGGGTCGGCGCGTGGGAGTCGATTCCTGCGCACTGTTCGCGTGCGGGGCTCCGGCGGGCCGATTGACACTACCTCATCGATGACCCTGGCACCCACGACATCGCCGGCCCCGATCCCGAGCCGGACGCCCGCGCCTGCACCGTCGCGCGCGCCGGTGGTGATCTCGCTGCCGGACGGCGTGTCGGTCTCCGGGGTCACCACGTGGGCGCTCAGGCTTGCCGGAGCCCTGGCGACCGCGGGGCGGCAGGTCGTGCTCGCCGCGCACGCGGAGCCCGACGGGATCACCCGGTTGGAGGCCCGTCTGCCCCGCGGCGTGCACACCGTCCGGCTCGATTCGCTGCCTCCCCTGCGCTCCGCCGGCGGGAACCTGGGGCCGTTCATCGACGCGTACCGGGACGTGTTCCGCACCGTCTCGGACGCGGTCGGATCGCCGGTGGTGTTCGCCCCATCGCTGCTGGGGGATTGCTACGGGATCGGCGCGGCGATCTGCCTCGTCGAGCCCGAACTGGTGCGACTACTCGCGGTTCAGCACTCCGACATCGAGTACGACTACCGCGTCCTCGGGCGCTACGAGCCGGTGATCGCCCGGTTCGTCGGCGTCAGCTCCAGGGTGACGACGACGCTGCGGTCGCGCCTGGCCAAGTCGGGGGCGGCCCGCAGCGCGGACACGATCCATGTGCCCTACGGCGTTCCGGTGTCCCCCGCGCTCCCCGGCCGCGCCCCGGTGATGATGCGTCCATCGCGCCCGCTGCGGCTGGTGTACACGGGCCGGATGGAGCACGCGCAGAAGCGGGTCGGGGCCCTGGTCCTGCTGTCGGATGAACTGCACTCGCGCGGCATGCACCATGTGCTCACCCTGATCGGCGATGGCCCCGCCGCGCCGGAGATTGACGCGGCGTGCGCGGAACGCGCCGGGCGGATGAAGAGGATGGCCGGCGTCAACCCCGACGATGTGCTGCAGCACGTCGCCGCGTCGGACGGGTTCGTGCTGGCGTCGAGGTACGAGGGGCTGAGCGTGTCGATGCTCGAGGCCATGTCGCGCGGGTGCGTGCCGATCCTGACACGGGTCGCGTCCGGGGCCGCGGAGGCTGTCGTCGACGGCGAGAGCGGGTTCTTCGCCGACGTGGACGCGGCCGATCCCGACGACCGCGCTGTCGCCCGGGCCCTGGCCGACGCGATCGAACGCTGGCTGGGGTGCGATACCGCCGGGGCGGCGCACGCGGCGTGGCAGACCGTCCGCGAGCGGTTCAGTCTCGATCGCCACGCCCAGGTGATGAGCGAAGTGATCGACGATGCGGCCACATCGGAGCCGCGACGATGGCCCGCCGACAGGCCGTGCGCCTACTCGGCGATGCCCGGCGGCGAGGGCGCCTCGGGGAGCATCCCCGCGGACGGCGCGGCCCGGCTTCAATCACTGCTGGGCTCGCTCGCCGGCCGGACGGTGGTGCTGCACGGGGCCGGCGAGCACACGGTCGGGCTCTCGCGGGTTCTCGCCGCGTCGCCGGCCCGCATCGTCGCGGTGTGCGACGACGACCGGGCGCGGTGGGGAGGATCGCTGCTGGGCTGGCCGGTCATCGACCCGGCCAACGCCGCGGCGACCGGGGCCACCGACGTCGTGCTCTCCTCCTGGCTCCACTCGGGCGCCCTGTGGGCCCGACGCGGGATCTACGAGCGACAGGGCCTGCGCGTGCACCGCGTCTACCCGGCCGATTGAGGCCCCCGTCCCGGCTCGGACCCCGAAGCCTCGAGAAAGCCCCGCCGCCACTGCCACCGCTTGAGAAGCAGGTGCTGCTGGTAGATCGCATCGATCAGCGTGCGCGCCGCCGGGGAATCTCCCGAGGGCGGGAGCGTCGCCGCGGGCGTGGTCGCGAGCGAGGCGAACGTCTCGCGGACCCGGGCCGCCGCGCCGGCTTCCCGCTCGACAAACTGGCGGGAGTACTCGACCTCGGCCGGGGCCGTGATGTCACGCCCGAACGTCGCTCGGGCGCAGTCGGGAGACATCCGCGCGAACCCCCACGCGGCGAGCCCGAGCGCGTGCTCGCGTGCGAGATACCCCTGCGTGCTCTGGTGGTGGTCGTGCCACACCCGAGCGGCGGGCCGGAAGAGCACCGGCATGCCGAACCTCGCGTGAAGCCGGAAGGCGATCTCGATGTCCTCGTAGCCGTACTTCTCGGGATAGACGGTGAAGCACCCGGCCTCGCGCACGCGGTCCAGCGGGTAGGAGACGTTCAGACCAAACGCGTGGCGGAAGCCCCAATCGCGCTCCGGGTCCGACGCCGCATCGACCCCGTGCCGCTCGCGCCAGGCGTGCGAGCCGGGCATCTGGTCGTGGAAGAAGATCATGGACGTCTCTCGCACCAGGCGGTCGAGGAGCGTGTCGTCCTCGCCTCGCAGCCGCACCCACGGCGAATCGCCGACGACCGTCGCGGGTCCGAGCCCCGCGCCCTCCCGCGCCCGGTGCGCCTCGATGTGCAGCCGGCACAGGGGCGGTTCGGCGAGCACATCGTCGTTGAGCGACAGCAGGATCCGGCCGCGGGCATGCTCGATTAACCGGTTCCGCACGGCGGTGTAGCCGCAGCGCGGGTACTCGAAGATCGACGCCCGCAATGCCCCCGAGGCGTTCCGCGCGATCGCCAGGGTTTCGCCGTCATCGGGGCCGTCGATCCCGACCAGGACCTCAAACCGCGCCGAATCCAGGTCCTGCCGCTGCAGGCACCCGATGCACGCGGCGAGTTTCTGCGGCCGGGCCCGGGTCGGGATGATGACTGAGAGATCCATGCGAGTCCTGCGAAAGGGTCGGTGGGGTCGTTTTTGCCGTCTGGGAGCCGCCTGACGTTAAGCCGGCCGGTTATCCGGCCGATTCGATAACCACCGGCACGTCGGCCAATGAAGGAGATCGGCCATGGACAGCGTCCCGCAGCGCGACACGTTCCCGTTCCCGACCTTCGGCCCCTCGGCCATGGAACGCCGTCGGCACGAGCGAGTGGTGATCAGCAGGGCCTGCAAGATCTTCCGGCCGCTCACCCGCCGGTACACCGCCGCGCTCACCCGCGACCTCTCCGAGGGCGGGGCCATGATCGAGATCGAATCGGCACGCCCTCTCGCGGTCGGCGAGCAGATCGGGGTCGGGGTGTCGTGGACCGACTCGCCGGTGCTCCGGGAAGAATCCCTGATTGAGGGGGTCGTGGTCCGCGTTGTCGAGACCGACGACGACCGGCAGTACGTGGCTGTGCGGTTCTCCGACGCGTGCGCCCTGGTCGCCGCGGCGTAGTCGCCTACTCAACCTTGGCCGGGTCCTCCCCCTGCTCGATCGATTCGATCTTGCGGAGACGCCGCTCGTGCCTGCCGCCCTGGAAGGGGGTCGCGAGCCAGACCTGGACGATCTTCTCGATCAGCCGCTGCCCGAGCAGGTCCGCGGAGAGGCAGAGCACGTTGGCGTCGTTGTGGCTTCGGCTCATCTCGGCCGTCAGTTCGTCGTGCACCAGCGCGGCCCGCACACCCTTGACCTTGTTCGCCGCGATCGTGGACCCCACGCCGGTGCCGTCCAGCAGCACGCCGCGATCCGCCTGCGCCGATGCGATCGACGTGCCCACGGCGAACGCCGCATCCGGGTAGTCGGTGGTCTCCCCGCCCAGCGACCCGGCGACGGTAACGTCGTGCCCGTCGGACCGGAGCCGGTCGGCAAGCTGCTTCGCCGCCGCGGCACCACGGTGATCGGCCCCGATGCACAGCCTCATGCGTCCGCCTCCCTCAATCGCCGCTCGATCGCGGCCTTGATCGCCCCGGCCGTCTGAGTGTACACGTGCGGCGGAAGGCCCATCGGGTCATCGATCTCCCGCCCGTCCGGGTCGAGGAGGGCGGTCTTCGCGTCGGCCTCCGGGTCCAGGGAGAGCACGGCCCGCAGGTGGGACGTCGTCATGACATAGATCACATTGGCCTGCGCAATCAGCCCGCGGGTCAGGGGACGGGAGCCGCGGAGCATCGACGAATCGACCCCGAGCGAATCCAGGGCCGCAACCGCCTCCCGGGTGGGCCTCGCGCCGGTCGTCGCCCCCGTGCCGGCGGACAGCACCACGGTCTTCTCCCCCGCCGCGACCCCGACCCCCCGGCCGATCAGGTCGTCGGCAATCGCCTCGGCCATCGGGCTGCGGCAGGTGTTGCCGGAGCAGACAAAAAGGATGGTCCGCTGCATCTGCTTGGCCACGAAACGCTCCTCGTACGCCCCCTCCCGCACCACCTCGTATCCGCCCGCGGCAGGCAGGCGGAGCACCGTCGCCGGACGCGATCCGGGCAGGCCGTCATCGAGGACGTACGTTACGTCCGCCCCGAGTTCGGCAGCCGCCCGGGCGGCATCGTCAGCACTCGTCGCAAACCGCCCCGGCCCCACTGGCATCTCCGCGACCAAGAGAGACCCGCGCGCCTCGGAAAGCACCCGGGCCGCGGCGGGGTGGCGGATGCGCCAGATCGCGGCCTCGGGCCCCCGATCCGCCACGATGGTTCCGCCAAAGGCCTCGCGGACGCGATTGGCCATCGGGTCCGGCACCGGAAGCAGGACCACGACCGGCCCCGGGCTAAGCCGACGAACCACCCTCTTCTGGGAAGGCCGCAGCCCTGAAGTCACGCCAGCCACAATCTCGTCGTCGTCGGCGCTGCCGGGGTTCGCCGCGGCCACCGCTGTCGGATCTCGCTCGCGGCGAGCCCGATCGACCACCCCCCGCAGGGCCGCCGCGGATCCTCCCCCGGCGAGGGCAGCAATGGCATACACCCCGTCGGTCGGGATCACGATGCACCCCCCGGCAAGCGCGGTAACAGCCTCGGAGATCGCGCTGGAACGCTGCGAGGCGGTCATCGTTCGCAGAATGGCCGCCGGGGTCGCCCTCATACCGGGAGTATGGACGTCCCGGGGGCGAAGTTCAAAGGCGAACCATATATACTCCGAACACGTGTCGCTGGGCGATACTGTGTACTCTTTGGTAAGGTTCCCCGGTACGGGGATCATCGCCGCGTTCGCGGACGAATAGGTCGGCGCAGCACACGCCGGACCGCCAGGCGGCGGAGCGTCCCCGGTTGGGTGGGCTGGTTGGTTCCGGCGTACCGGGCCGACGGTTGCGGCTTCAACACTGGCGTGTGTGGTGGCGTACAGGAGCAAGGGCACAATGGCACACGGCAAGGGTTCGGATTCGCTCCGCGGGTTCACGATCGTTGAGTTGCTGGTCGTGATCCTGATCATCGGGGTCGTGGTCGCGCTGGTCTTCCCGGCGATCACCGGATCTCAGCGGGCCGCAAAGAAGGTTGCCACAACGGCGATGCTTGCGGACCTGTCATCCGCCGCGTCGGCGTTCTCGATCGACAACAAGCGCACCCCGGGGTACTTCACGACGGCGGACATGGGCGATCAGGCCAACGTCGATCGCGGGTTCACGGGGATGAACAACGTGCTGCTCGACCTGGCTGGCGGGATCGTTGCTGCCGGGGGCGGCGGGCCGGGCGCGGGCGACATCGTCGTGGTCGGACCGACGGCGGCCAAGACCGTCACCGTTGACGTGGGCCGCATCGGCGCCACGGGCGGGAACCAGAAGGCCTACTACTCGCCCCCGGCCAAGAACTGGGTCGTCAACGGTCTTGTGGCGCAGAAGCAGACCAACGTCGCCGACCACTCCAAACTCCCGGACCTCGTCGACTCCTTCGGCGACCCGATCCTGGCATGGTCCGAGGACTCGACGGCGGGGAACTCGAACTTCTCCAGCAAGGCCCGCATCGCGGGCACACCGGGCAGTTACGCCAGGTTCTACTGGGCGGAGAACGCGGCCTTCCTCCAGGCAACGAACCTTGGCAGACTGGGTAAGACCCAGGCGTACACCGCTGCGAATACTCCGAGCAGCCTTCTCGGCGGCGGCCGGTCCGATGTGGACCTGGCGACCTCCCTCGCAGGCCTGCTGGGTAACCCGGCGTTCCCCGAGTCGACGGCCGCGGGCGTGGCTCCGAAGCCGGCCGCGGCTCGCGGCGGGCTGGTGTTCCACTCGGCCGGTGCTGACGGGTTTTACGTTGGGACCACGGACGACGGCGGCAAGTTCGCCGCGTCCAATGCGGGGCCTTTCACGCCGAACACGCTGGCGTACAACAACCCGGTCGCGACCCAGGCCGGGCAGGCCCAGGTCGATGCAATGTCTCGCTTTGACGACATCATCTTCAAGGGCGACGGCAGCGGCGGCTGATCGCACGCGGTTCCGAACTCCAATGCAACATTCGAGCCGGCCGGCGGGCCGGCTCTTTTTCTGCGCCCGAGTCACTTGACGTTCCCCTGTGGATCCGGGATCGTCTGGCCCCGTGGGCGGCATGCCGAGCGTGCATTCGTGGGCCGATTCCGCCGGCGCAGCGCCGGGGCGAAGTGCGCCCGCGCGCCGGTCGCTGGTAGCACTCGCTGCGTTTGCAACGGGCCTCGTGTTGGCACGGGGCATCCCGACGGTCCCTGCCTCGGCGTGGTTCGCGGTCGCATGCGGGGCGATGGCCGCGGCGAGTGCGCTCGGATGGCGAGTCGGCGCGCCGCGGGCCGCGCTCTCGGCGTGGGCCTGCCGCGCCGCGCTGGTCGCCGCGGCGGTTGCCTTCGGTGCCGGATGGCTGGACGCACGGGTTTCCCAATCGCCCGCAGGATCGCTCGCGGCGCTGCTCGCCACGGGCGATGACACCGATGGCGAAGACGAATCGCGGCCCGTGATCGTGACCATAGAAGGGATCGTGGCGGCGCCGGCCCGTGCCGAGCCGCCGATCCGTGGGGCGCTCGCCGAGTTCGCATCGACGCCGCCCTCTCGGCTCCAGACCATCGAGATCGCGGTGTACGCGGCGATCTCGGATTCGGGCCCGCAGCACGCCTCGGGCTCCGTCCTTGTGCGGGGACCCCGCGAGGCCATCTCGCCGCTGCCGGTCGGCTCCGCGGTGCGCGTGACGGGCGAGTTCCTCCCCATCGAGCACGCACGCAACCCGGGCCAAGTGGACCGCGCCCTGATCGCGGCCCAGGAGGGGATCGCCGGGACGATCACGTCGCCCGATGCATCGCTCCTTGCTCCGGCAGAACTGCCCGTCCCCGCCTCGGCCAGACTCGGCGAGCTCTGGTCCCGCGTGATCTGGAGGCTTCGATCCGGCGCCGCATCGGCGCTCGACGCGGCGCTCGCGGATACGGGCGATCCCGGGACCGCCCGCACGACTCGGCAGCGCGGCGTGCTCCGCGCCCTGCTGCTGGGGGACTACGACCCCGCGGCCGGGGACGTGACCTCCGCGTTCACGCGCCAGGGGCTCGTGCACCTGCTGGCCATCTCCGGGTTCCACCTTGTCGTCATGGCCGCGGTGGCGATGTCGCTACTGCGGCTCCTGGGCGACCTTGGGTGGCTCGAGCCGGCGATCACCGCGTCGCTCGTGCTGCTGTACCTCCTGGTCGTGCCCGCCCACGCGCCGGTGCTCCGCGCCGGCATCACGGTCCTGGCCATCCTCCTCGCGCAGGCGATGGGACGCCGCTACGACCCGCTGAGCGTGCTGGGGTGGACGGCGATCGCGCTGCTGCTGTGGCGTCCGCTGGACCTGTGGTCGCTGGGGTGGCAGCTGAGTTTCGGCATCGTCGGATCGCTGCTGTGGCTCGGCCGCGACGCCCACGGGCTGCTCTTTGGATCCCCCCTCAAGGGGACCGTTCCCACCCGGCACAAGACCCAGCTCGGCGCGGCGGCGGCGTGGGCGATGGCGGCCCTCTCCCGCCTGCTGGCCACCAGCCTGCTCTGCTGGGCCGTGGCGGCGCCGGCCATCGCGCTGCACGCGGGCCTGCTCAGCCCCCTGGCCGCCGTCACGGGGCTGGTCGTGCTCCCGCTGATCGTCCTGATGATGTGGATCGGGTACGCGGCGGTCGTGCTCGCGCTCGTCTCGCCGGCGGCGGCCCATCCGCTCGGATCGGTGCTGGCATGGCTGGCCGACCAGACCGTCGCGATGGTCATGGCGCTTGATTCGATTCCCGGACTGGTCGTGCGCTTGCCGAGCGTGAGCGTGGCCTGGACGTTCGCCGCGACAGGGCTGGCGCTCGCCTGGTTCCGGTTCGGGCGTACACGGTTCAGATTTCTCGCGCTGGCATCGATCGTGGTCGGCGCGTGGTTCGCGGGCGAGGCGCTGCTGGGTCCGCGACTGGCCGCCTCCGGGTGGCTGGGACGCACCGTGCTCTCGGTCGGTGTCCTCGACGTCGGCGATGGATCGTGCACCCTGATCCGGTCCGGGTCGGACAGCGTCCTGGTCGACTGCGGCTCATCGCGCACGGGGATCGGAGAGCGGGAGATCCCGAGGTCGCTCCGCGCCCTCGGCTCGGCGCGCGTCGGCACGCTCGTGCTCACCGGATCCGACATGGCCCGCGTGGCAGGCTCCGTCGACCTCTTCGACACAACGGGGGTGCGCACCCTGGTCGTCGGCGAGACCTTCAACCGCGTGGCGACGCTGATGCCAGGCTCGACCCCCGCCGCGGTGCTGCGGGCGGCAAGAGAACGCGGGATCCGCGTCCACACCGTCGCCGCGGGAGACCGGATCCAACTCGGGCGAGCCACCCTCGAGATCGTGTCGCCCGCGCGCGGCTCCGCGGTGCTCGATGGCGAGGATGGCTCGCTGGTGGTGGTCGCCGTCGTCGAGACCGACGCCGGCCCCCGGCACGCGGCGGTGATGCGCGGCGTCGGCGACGCGACGGCCCGGTCGCTCCTCCAATCCGGCGCCATCCCGCACCCCGACCTGCTCGTGCTCGGGACCCGCACCAGGGCCAAGGAGGCGACCGGGGCGCTCCTGCGTTCCCTCGGGGCGCCCGCGACGATCATCTCGACCGGCCGCACCCAGGTAGGCCGGCGCGGCGCCTCGTCGCTGTTGTCATCACTCCCTCACGCCCGGGTGTGGACAACCGCGCGGCACGGCGCGATCGAGGCGCGGTTCGACCGCGATGGAAGCATCGGGGTTGTCCCTCTGGTTCGCACCCGGGAGTAAGCGCCGCGACCGAGACTCAGTGCGTCGCCGCGTCCAGCTCGGCCTTCGCGTTGTCGTCGGGCATCTTCGACCGAACCGAGTCGGCAAACGACCGCGCCGCGCCGGGGCCCTGCACGAGCCGGATCGCCCTCGCCGCCTCCGCCGCGTCACGCGCGATCTGCTCCGGCCGGAGCGACAACTTGATCAGTTCCACCTCGGAGGTCCGCAGCGTGCTCATCGTCGGTGCCAGCGTCTGCCACACGATGTCGCGCACGAGGGGGACCTGGTCAAGCCGCCCGGCGTCCGCGATGATCCGCGCCGCCTGCAGCGTCTCGTTGAACCGCCCGGCCAGGTACGCCGGAACGATCCCCGCCAGGGCCACATCCACATCGACGGCGCTCGCATCGTCGCTCAGGAGCGAGACGAGCAGCCGCGCCGCGTCATCCCCCCGCCCTGCCAGGGAAAGGGCCGTCATGGCGTCGGCGAACTTGCGGCTCTTGATGGCCGGGGCCACCTGGTCCTGCACGTTCGCAGCGCCCTCGAGCGGAACATCGGTGGATTCGTTCCGTTTGGCCGGCGGCCCGAAGGTGATCAGCGGGTCGCCGACGACCGCGATCTTCCACACGGGCGCGACATCGAGCCGCCCCGCCACGCCCCATGGGAACCCCGCCAGCAGTCGCTTGGCCATCAGCGGTGTCGGCACGAACGCCTGCAGGAACGGCTCGTGCACCGAGCCGATGTAGGCGTACGCCCCGTGGTCGATCCACCGCCCCCCCACTCCCGCCCGCTGCCCGGGCCGCATCAGCGACCAGGAGTGCACGAAGTGCACCATCGCTGGGTGGGCGAGCACGGGCGCATCGCCGGCAAAGCCCTTGCCGGGCTTGAGATCGAAGTAGTCCCAGTACCCAGACGAGTTGACGAAGACCAGGTCGCAGTCAAGCCCGCCGCGGTAGGCGCCGTCCTTCTCGTCCGCGTTGGCGCCGCGCACGCGTCCCGCCGCGCTGCGACGAAAATCCTCGATGCCCTGGCGGCCGCTGTCGTTGACCATCGACTTGATGCCGGCCTTCTCCAGCTCCGTCGCCGCGGCCGTGCAGTCGAACGCGTTCCAGGGGGCGGAATCGTCGTAGCCGTCAAACAGCCACGCCCGGCTCGGCTGCAGGAACAACCCGCACATCCCGCGGTACGCCGCCCGCGGCTCGGAGCCGAACACCTGCCCGGCCCACGCCCACCTCGCGCCGCGCTGGCCCTCGAGCGAGCGGCCCACCAGGTCGGTCGTCGCCAGCCGCTCGCGCTGGTCGCCGGCCGGGAGCGCGGCCTTCGCCGGGACGTCCATGCAGAGCGTGACCGCGTCGATGTCGTCGCCCAGCGCGCTCCAGCGATACCCGGTCGCCTCGAGCCCCTTCTCGATCGCGGCGCTCAGCGAATCGATCTCGCTCAGCGGCGCATCATGGTCGACGCCGCCGCGAGGAACATCGGCCCAGATGATCGGCTCGCCCCGCCCCGCCGCGATCGCCAGCGCCGCGGTCCACGCGGGATCCCGCGTCGACGAGACCACAACCCCCGGCGGCACAAACCCCAGGTGCTTCCATTGAGCGGCAAGCCCCGTCGCGTCCGCGGCGCCCCAGGCCCGTGCCACGGCGTCGGCCACCGCCGCCTCGCGTGCCGCGGGCTCCTCAGGGAAGCCCGCCGAATCGGCCGGGCGCTTCCACCGCACCACCCTGGTTGGCTTGAACGCCCTGACAAACCTCGCGATGTCCTCTCGCGCGGTAAAACTCCCGTCGTCGATCAGCACGGGGAACCGGCTCGCGAGCGACCACGACCCGATCGCCGCCACGTACGACGCGGCATCGGGCACCAGGACGACCACGGGCGTGACCGCCAGTTGCCGTCTCGCAAACTCGACCCTCGCCCCGAGCCGCACTTGAGGCGGCAGGCTGTCAATGCTGATCTGCTGCCCGTCGGCCGGCGGAGCGGGCGGAGTGGCGGGGCCGGGTGAATCGGGGGGCTGGCCCACGACCGCCACGCAGGGAGCCACCAACAACACCGCCGCCCAGGCATGGAGCATGGCCATAGAGGAGTCTACGTCCGGTGGACCGCGATGTTCCGAACAATGGCCGAGCGACGGCTACAGCGATTCCTTCATCTGCGTCGCCGGCTTGAACGTGCAGGTCGTCGACGCCTTGATCTCGATGGGCTGCTTCGTCGCGGGGTTGATCCCCTGCCGGGCCCCGCGGTGCTTCTTGGCGAAGGTGCCGAACCCGGCAATGGCCACCTTGTCGTCCCGCTTCACGCCCAGGGAGATGCAATCCAGCACCGTCTCGAGGGCCTTCTGAGCCTCGGGACGGCTCACCTTCAACTCCGACGCCACCGCCTCGATCAAGTCGCCTTTGTTCACACGTCACTCCTTTATTCCGGCCCGGCCCGGGAGGCGCGGTCCGTCGCGCCGGTCCCGGAGGGGCTCGGTGCACAATAGATCTCCAACGCCGCAAGTCCAGCCTCCGCGGCAAGGCCCACCGCGGGCGCCGCCGGCTTAGCATTCCCCGTGGCCCAGGCCCAATCGACCAAGCCGGCGCCCCGACCGAAACTCGATCCCGAGCAGCCCAGGCTCTGGAACGTGGTGCTCCTCAACGACGAGGAGCACACCTACGAGTACGTCATCAAGATGGTCCAGGAACTCTTCGCCCACCCCGTTGAGAAGGCGTTCAAGATCGCCAAGACCGTCGACACCGACGGCCGCGCCGTCTGCCTGACCACCCACCGCGAGCACGCCGAACTCAAGCAGGAGCAGGTCCACGCCTACGGGCGCGACCCGCTCATGGTCGAGAGCAAGGGCTCCATGTCCTGCATCATCGAGCCCGCGGACCTCGGCAGCGACGACGACGAAGACCGGGACGCCGACCGTTGAGCACCGCCCCGCCGCCCGCCGCCGCGCGCCCGGTCGTCATCCAGACCGAGCACCTTGACGCCTCCGCCGCGGCGTGGCTCGCCGAACGCTGCGAGATCGTCCGCTGCTCCAGCGACGATCCCGGCTTCGCCCGCGAACTGGCCCGCGCCGATGGCCTCGTCATCCGCACCTACACCCAGATCACGGACTCCCTGCTCGCCCAGGCGCCCCGCCTGCGCGTCGTCGGCCGGGCGGGCGTCGGCGTAGACAACGTGGATCTCGCCGCGTGCGCCGCTCGCGGTGTCGCCGTCGTCAACACCCCCGCGGCGAACACCCGGGCGGTCGTCGAGTTCGTCACCTCGCTCCTCTTCGATGCCATCCGGCCACGCGTGGCCCTCGACCGGGCGCTCCCCACCTCCCAATGGAAGGCCCTCCGGTCCGAGTTGATCGCCCCGCGCCAGGCGAGCGACCTCACGCTGGGCATCCTTGGCCTGGGCCAGATCGGCTCCCAGGTCGCCCGTGTCGGCGCCGCCCTCGCCATGCGCGTGATCTACCACGACCTGGCCGAGATCCCAGAGCCCGGCCGGCACGGCGCCGTTTCGGTGCCCCTCGCCGACCTGCTCGCACAGTCCGACGTCCTCACCCTCCACGTCGACGGCCGGCGCTCCAACCGGCACTTCATCGCCGCTCCACAACTCAACCTCATGAAGCCGGACGTGGTGCTCATCAACACCTCGCGGGGGTTCGTCGTCGATCCCGCCCCGCTCGCCGCGTTCCTGAAAGCCAACCCCGGTGCCGCCGCCATGCTCGACGTCCACGACCCCGAGCCCTTCGACCCCTCGTTCCCGCTGCTCGGGCTGGCCAACGCCAGGCTCTCGCCGCACATCGCCGCGGCCACCGCCACCGCCCACCGGAACATGTCGATGGTGGTGCGCGATGTCTGGCGGGTGCTGCAGGGCCTCGCTCCGGAGTTCCCCGCCCGTTCGGACGACTAGGCCCGCCCGGGGGCGGCGCCGCCTCGGACCGCCCCGGCGCGCCTACACAACTCCGCCGCCACGGAGTCCCCGATGTTCCTCTCGCCGCTGCTGTCCGCCGTCCTGATCTTCCTCGCCCGCATCGCGGACGTCTCGCTCGATACGCTCCGGCTGGTCTCCATCATCCAGGGCCGTCGCGGCGCCGCGTGGGTGCTCGGGTTCCTGCAGGTCCTGATCTGGCTCTACGCCGTCTCCAGCGTGCTGAGCCACATCCAGCAGATGCCCTGGCTCGCCCTCCCCTACGCCCTCGGCTACGCCACCGGGAACTACGTCGGCGTCACCATCGAGCAGTGGCTCGGCTACGGCGTGCAGGTCGTCCGCATCTTCACCCGGCGCGGCGCCCAGACCGCCGCCATCCTCCGCGGCGACGGCTTCGGCGTCACCGAGATCGACGGCCGCGGCAAGGATGGCCCCGTCTCCATTCTCACGATCGTCACCCGCCGCCGCGCCGCGACGACCGTCACGGTCCGCGCCCGCGAACTGGATCCCGCCTGCTTCTTCACGATCGATGATGTCCGCTTCAAGTCCGCCCCGGTCCCGGCCTCGCCCTGAGAACCCGCGGCCGCGCGACACCGCCGGCCTCGCTAGGCTTTCTTTCACGATTGGAGGCCCGCGATGCGCAAAGACGCCCCGACCGAGCACCCCGTGCACGAACTGGTCCGCCAGCGCTGGAGCCCGCTCGCGTTCGATCCCGCCCGCTCGATCGATCTCCCCACCCTCGCCTCGCTCTTCGAGGCCGCCCGCTGGTCGCCCAGCGCGTACAACGAGCAGCCTTGGGCGTTCATCTACGCCCGGCGGGAGGATGCCAAGGCCTTCGACCGCATCATCTCGTGCCTGGTTCCCGGCAACCAGACCTGGGCGAAGCGCGCCTCCGTGATCATGATCACCGCCGCCAGGCAGGCCTTCGAACGAAACGGCAAGCCCAACCGGCACGCGGGCCACGACATCGGCCAAGCCGCCGCGTGGATGACCGTGCAGGCCGAGTCCGTCGGCCTCCGGGTCCACCAGATGGCGGGGATCGACCCCGAGAAGTGCCGCACGGAACTGGGTATCCCCGCGGGGTGGGACGCCCTCACCGCGATCGCCATCGGCTTCCCCGACAGCGCCGAGACCCTGCCGCCGGACCTCCAGGCTCGAGAGACCGCGCCGCGCTCCCGCAAGCCGATGAGCCACGTGGCCCACGCCGGGACCTTCGACGCTCCGCCCAACTTCGCGGGCTGAGCCTCCCCGGCGGGCGTGCAGCCGGGCGGCGAGGCGTGTACATTCCGCTGCTATGCGATACGCGATGATCATGGCCGGTGGATCGGGCACCCGCCTGTGGCCGATGAGCCGCAAGGAGCGCCCGAAGCAACTCCTGCCGCTGATCCCGCGCGACGGCGGAGCCCCCGTCTCGCTCCTCGAACTCGCCGCCCACCGCCTCGAAGGCCTGATCCCCGCCGAGCGCCGCTACATCTGCACCGGCGAGCAGTACCGCCACGCCATCAAGAGCGTCCTCCCCGAGTTCTCGGATGACCGGATCCTCGGCGAGCCCACCGGCCGCGACACCGTCAACGCCGTCGGCTTCGCCGCCGCGGTCTTCAACAGGATCGACCCCCCCACCGCCAAGGACCCCGGCGCCATCTTCGCCGTCCTCACCGCCGACCACATCATCGAGCCCGAGAACGCCTTCCGCGAGCGGATGGACCTCGGCTTCCGCCTCGTCGAGGCCGATCCCGCCCGCCTGGTCACCTTCTCGATCAAGCCCACCTACGCCGCCACGGGCTTCGGCTATGTCGAGCGAGGCGCCCCGATCACCGACACCGCCGACCCCGCCCGCGCAAGGAGCCCACAGGCCTTCCGCGTCGCCCGGTTCGTCGAGAAGCCCAACGCGCAGCGCGCCCAGGCCTACGTGGAATCGGGGCACTTCGGCTGGAACAGCGGGATGTTCGTCTTCAGCGCCGCCACCGTGCTCGACTGCCTCAAACGCTTCAAGCCCGAGAGCCACGCCGGCGTGATGCGCATCGCCGAGGCGTGGGGAACGCCGCGCCAACGAGCCGTCCTCGACGAGGTCTACCCCACGCTCCCGAAGATCAGCGTCGACTACGCCATCATGGAGCCGGCCTCACGCGACCACGCCGTCTCCATCGCCACCGTCGTCATGGACCTCTCCTGGATCGACGTCGGCTCCTGGCCCAGCTACGGCGAGACCCTCCAGCCCGACGCCACCGGCAACCGCCGCGGCGGCGAGGGCGGCTCCTCGTCGATCATCCTCCAGGGCCGAAACAACCTCGTCGTCAGCGACAACCCCGGCCACACCGTCAGCATCCTGGGCGCCGACGACCTCATCGTCGTGCACACCAGGGACGCGACGCTGGTCATGCCCCGGAGCAAGGCCGAGGAACTCAAGTCGCTGCACGCCGTGGTTGATGAGAACCTCAAATAGGTGAACCTCTATCCGGTGCAGCCGCGATCCCGCCCGCCGCCCCGGAGCGTCTCGCACCGCCCCGCAACCCCCTCGAACACTTGCCCCCGCCACCGCAACCCGGTGTAATGTGCCCGTGCGCTACCTCGCGATCGACCTCGGCGACAAGCGGACCGGCCTCGCCGTCGGCGACGACGAGACCCGGATCGTCTCCCCCTTCGACGTGATCCAGGTCCCTCTCTCGGTCAACGGCGGCGATGCGCTCCTGGGCGCCCTCGCCCGCGCAATCGAGGAGATCCTCGGCTACTCCGCTCAATCCAAGGGCGAACTGATCGTCGGCCTCCCGCTCAACATGGACGGCACCGAGGGCCCGCGGTCCAAGGTCGTGCGCTCCTTCGCCGCGCGCCTCGGCGCCCGCGTCAAACGCCCGATCCGCTTCCAGGACGAACGCCTCTCCTCCGCCGCCGCCGACTGGTCGATGGCCGGCTCCGGCTTGACCCGCGGCGAGAAAAAGGAAAAGCGCGACGCCCTCGCCGCCGCGGCGATCCTCAACGACTTCCTCGCGACCATCCCGCCAAAGCCCCGCCCCAACCCGCCGCCGGGCCCTTAGTTCTTCTTCTTCGGGATCAGGTCCCCGATGCCCTTCTTCGCGTCCTCGAGGCCCTTCTTCAGATCGTCCCCGGTCTTCTTGATGTCCTCGACCGCCTTCTGCGCCTCCGCCTTCACATTCTCCACCGTCCCCTTTGCATCACCGATCACCTGCATCCCCAGCCCCTTGAGGTCGTCCAGCTTCGCCAGCGAACCCTGGAGGTCGCTCAGCACATCCGCCGGGATCAACCCCCCGCCCCGCTCCACCGCCGCGTTCATCAACGCCTGCACCACGATCCCCGCCAGTTCCGAGATCGTCACCCCCGTCCCGCCCACGCCTGTCCCCGTCTTTCCCACGTTCTTGAGCGCGATCTCGTCGATGGGCACCTCCACCTTGCCGATCCCACCCGGAGCATCAAGCAGTTCCAAGTGCACCTTCACGTTGCGGATCGTCAACTCGTTGATCACCAACTTTTTGTCCGATCCCGACGACGACGGCTTGGGCTCTGCGCCCTTTGGCCCGGAGACCTTCTGGATGTTGTCCAGGATGACGTTGTAGTTCCCCTTCCCGTCCTTGCGTTGCAATCGGACGTCGATGTCCTCCAGCCTGAACTGCGGCACCTCGATCACGTCACTGGTCAGCGAAGCCAGCGACACCTTCACCCCTCCCTCGCCCAGCGCCAGGAAGTGCGGCGCCGAGTACCCCGCGGGGGAGCCGACGCTCAGACCCGTCAGCGAAAACCGCCCCGAGAGAAGCCCGAGGCTGACCCCGTCCACCCTCGTGGGAACCCCAAGGGCATACGTCCCGCCCTTCTCGATACCCGACTTCGCCAGCGACCCCGCGAAGTACACCACCCCACCCACGGCCACCATGAGGAGAACGACCAGCACCACCACGGCGATCAGCAGTTTCTTGATCATGCACCAACTGTATCAAGCCGGCCCGGTCCGACGGCACGCCACCCACCCCTATCACCACCTCCCGTCCCACCCCGTTTCAGCGTAGAATCGCCCTTCGTTCGGTCACGGAACGGTCAGTCCGCTCGTGCGGCCCGGCCTCCTCCGCGGCCGCAGTCCCCGCGATGCACGGAGGCTTGATGGCGACAACGACTCCCGCACCGGTCTTCGGCGGCGCCCTCCGCGCCCCGGTGCGCGTCGAAGTCCCCGTGCACCGCGCCGCGGTCATGGCCGTCCTCATGCCCGTCTACAACGAGGGCGAACAGGCCGCCCAGGTCGCCCGCGACGTCACCGCCTTCGCGCAGACCCGCCCGCAGCACGACTTCACCTTCGTCCTCGACGGCTGCAGCGACAACACCGAGCAGGTCATCCTCGACCACCTCGCCGGGTACCCCGGGGGCAACGTCCACGTCCTCGCCCTCCGCCGGAACCGCGGCAAGAACGGCGCCATCCGCGCCGGTCTGCGCCGGACAAACGCCCGCCTCGTCTGCTACCTCGACGGCGATCTGGCCTACTCCCTCGACCACCTCGATGCGCTGGAGTCCGCCCTCGCGACCCACGACGTCGCCATCGGCTCCCGCAGCCTCGTCGCCCGCGAGGAGGGCCGCCCCGGCCTGCTCCGCCGAATCCTCGGCTCTACCTTCAACACCATCGCCCGCGCCATCCTCGGCATCCCCTTCCGCGACACCCAGGCCGGGCTCAAGGGCTTCCGCATCGACGCCGCCCGCCGGCTCTTCGCCCAGCAGCGCATCCGCAACTTCGCCTTCGATGCCGAACTGCTCTACCTCGCGTGCCGGGACGGCCTTTCCGTCGCCGAGATCCCCGCCCGCGTGAACCCCGGGCACGCCGCCATCGGCTCCAACGTCCGGCTCGTCCGCGACTCGCTCCGCATGCTCGCCTCCCTCATCCAGGTGCGCCTCGACGACTGGCGCGGCCGGTATGACTGACCGCGCGGTCCTGACATTCGACGCTGAGGAGTTCGACATCCCCCTCGAGTTCCGGCGGCAGATCTCCGACGCCGATCAACTCCGCATCGGCGCCGACGGCTTCGCCGCGGTCCTCGACATGCTCGACCGCACCGGCGCCCCGGCCACGTTCTTCATCACCGCCCGCCTCGCGCTGCACAGCCCCGACCTGGTCCGCCGCGCCGCCTCGCGCCACGAGATCGCCTCGCACTCCTGGAGCCACACCGGCTTCGCCCCCGACCACCTCCGCCGCTCCCGCGAAACGCTGGAGTCTGTCTCGGGCGCTCCGGTCATCGGTTTTCGCATGCCTCGCATGGCGACCGTGGACCACGCCGCCCTCGCCGAAGCCGGGTACACCTACAACTCCTCCGAGAACCCCACCTGGCTCACGCGCCGCGCCTCGCGCACCGAGGGCCCCCTGGGCGCCTATTTCTCCGGCCCCCTGCTGAACATCCCCGCCACCGTCACGCCCATCCTGCGGCTCCCTCTCTTCTGGCTCGCCTTCAAGCGGATGCCCACGCGCCTGTTCCGGAGCTGGACCACCGCGTCGCTCCGGTCCCGCTCCTACGCCAGCCTCTACATGCACCCGTGGGAGTTCACGGATCTCGCGCACTCCGGGCTCCCCTGGTGGATCCGCCGCCCCGACGGCGCCCGGCTCCTGGACCGCCTCGCCGCCTACGCCCACTGGCTCCGCGAACGCGCGACCCTCGTCACCATGGCCTCACTCGCCGAATCGATCCGGCGCGGCAACCTCGCCGCGCCGGACCGCGAATCCGCGCTGCGATCCCGCTAGGCGCGGCGCGACGGCGCCGCGCTCTCGCCGTCGTCCTCCGGTCCGGCCGCGTCGATCCGGTCCCCGCTGGGCTTCACACGCCCCAGCGCGCCCGGCAACTCGATCCCCGCCTGCATCGCCAGCTCGTGCAGCCGCGGCAAGGCGTTGACCATTCCGGCCAGGAAGTCGCTCGTCGCGTTCCGGCCCGCGCCGTTCGTGCCCGTGTCCCACACGGTGATCTTGTCGATCTTCAGGTTCTGGATCGCCTTCACCTGCTCCGAGACCAGCTTCGGCAACTGCTCGATCAGCAGCAGCGTCGGGCCCACCGCCGGATCGACGCCGCACGCCTCGATCAGCTTGCGGTACCCCTCCGCCTTGGCCTCCATCACCTTCTGCACGCCCGCCGCCTCCGCCTCGTACTTGGCCAGGATCGCGTCCGCCTCGCCCTGCGCCTCGATGCGCCGCTTCTCGGCCTCCGCCATCGCGGCGATCTCGATCCTCCGCTTCTCGATCTCCTGCGGGACCACCGTCTCCTTCGCCAGCCGGGCCGTCTCCTGCTCCCGTTCCGCGATCAGGATCGCCTCGGCCGCCTTCGCCGCCGCGGTCTGCGCCCGCCGCTTCGCCTCGGCCTGGATCTCGCCCAGTTTCGCGTTGACCTCCGCGATCCGCCCGCGCGCCTCGTTCTCGCCGGTGGTCGCCGCCGCCTCCGCCTGGGCCACCTTGACACGCTGCTCCTGCATCGCCTGCGCCTTCGCCGAGGCCGTCTCCGCCTCGCGCTGCGCGATCGTGATCTCCCGGTCCCGCTTCGACTGCGCCTCGCCCTGCACCGCCTGGGCCTCCAGCGCCGCCACGCGGATCCGCTGCTCCTGCTCCGCCTCCTTCTCGCCCTGGGCCGACGCCGCGGCCTCCTTCGCCACGCCGATCGACTTCTCGCGCAGCGCCGTCGCCTCGCCCGTCGCGCCCTCCCGTTCCTGCTGCGCCACGTCCACCTTGGCCCGGTTGATCGCCTCCGCCGCGGCGCGCCGGCCGATCGCCTGGATGTACCCGCTCTCGTCCGTGATGTCCCGCACGTTCACGTTGATCAGGTCCAGGCCGATCTTGTTGATCTCCTGCCCCACGTTCTCGTTGATCAGCATCATGAACTTCTCGCGGTCGCGGTTGATCTCCTCGATCGTCAGCGTCGCGATCACCAGGCGCAGCTGCCCCAGGATGATGTCCTGCGCCTGCTCGCGTATCGCCTGCGTCGTCAGGTTCAGCAGCCGCTCCGCCGCGTTGTTCATCAGCACCGGGTCCGTCGAGATGCCCACCGTAAACGTCGACGGCACGTTCACCCGGATGTTGTTCTGCGACAGCGCCCCCTCCAGGGGGATCTCGATCACCAGCGGCTCCAGGCTCAGGTACGCGTAATCCTGCACCAGCGGCCACACGAACGCGCCGCCGCCGTGCAGGCACCGGCTCGCCTTCCCGCCCCCCACCTGCCCGTAGATCACCAGGATCCGGTTGCTCGGGCAGCGCCGGTACCGCTGCACGATGAACACCAGCATGAACAGCACCAGCAGCAGCAGCCCGCCGACCACCGGCAGCCAGAGCCACGTCGCCGAAGACGATTGCTGCGCCAGCGTGCCCGACATCATGAGCGTCGTGAACATGGACCGTGCCTCCTCTTCCCTTCTGGTCCGGCCGCGCCCCATCGGGCCCGCCCGGATCGTGCGACCACCTCAGCCCGTGCAGACTACCACCTCCCCATCCCACATGGCGTTGTTCGCGTGCCCCCCGCCGCCTGCTACGTCGCCGCCACCGTCACCGTGTTGTCCTCGTTCACCCGAGTGACGCGGACCCGCGTCCTGGTCGGCAACTCCCCCGCCTCCGAGACCGCGTTCACAATCCGCTCCCGCGAGCCGATCACCAACCGCACCTGTCCCCGCCCGGCCCCCGCCGCGGGAACCCCCACATACACATCCCCCTCCGCGCCCATCGTCGCCTGCAGCGGAACATTGCCGCTGCTCTGCAGGTCGTGCATCCCCTTGAGCATCAGCGCCAGCGCCCACACCATCGCCACTCCCGCCGCGCAGCCGATCAACACGCTCACCGGCACCGACAGCCCCGACCCCTTGTACGCCGCCAGCGCCGCCCAGCCGAACCCCATCATGAACGCGCAGATGCTCTGAAACGACAGCACCTCGAACGCGTGCGTCGAGCCGTGATCCCCCGCATCCGATGCGTGCCCGCTCAGGCTCCCGTGCGCCCCGCCGTCCGCAAAGTCCGTATCCAGCCCCAGGTGCCCGTCCCCGCCCACCAGCATCAGCAGCAGCCGCACCACGAAAATCCCCGTCCCGAACAGCGCCGGCACCGAGAACCACGCCGCACCGTTGTCGAACAGCAGACTCATCATGGCACACCCCTTTCGAAACCCATGGAATGGTATCGAAGCCTTCGCACAAGGGTATTAGGACCGGACTCATTCCGGTTTCGCAGCAACGCCCCCCGCTTTCCCCTCTCCCCCGCTACTTCGCCACGATGTTCACCATCTTCCCCGGCACCACCACCACCCGCTGCACCGTCTTCCCCGCCAACAACTCCTGGATCTTCGGCTCCTCCAGCGCCGCCGCTTCGATCGCCTTCGCATCCGCGCCCGCCGCCACCACGATCTTCCCCCTGACCTTCCCCATGATCTGGATCGGGATCTCCACCGACGAATCCGCCGCCAGGCTCATGTCCGCCACCGGGAACGCCTCGTCGCACGCCAGCCTCGAATACCCCAACCGCGACCACAACTCCTCCGCGATGTGCGGCGCAAACGGGCACAGCATCAGGATCAGCCCCTCCCCCGCCTTCCGCGCCAGCCCCTTCCCCTTCGCCACCACCGTCGTCAAGTGGTTGTTGAACTCGATCAACTTCGCGATCGCCGTGTTGAACGCCAGCCCCTCGATATCCCTTCTCACCCCCGCGATCGTCTTGTGCAGCAGCCGCAGCGTCGCCTCGTCCGGCTCGTCCGCCACCACCGTCGCCGCGCCCGTCCCCTCATCAACCACGTTCCGCCACACCCGCTGCAGGAACCGGAACAGCCCGATCATGTCCCTCGTGTTCCACGGCTTCGAGGCGTCCAGCGGCCCCATGTACATCTCATACAACCTGAACGTGTCCGCCCCGTACTGCGCGATCACATCATCAGGGTTCACCACGTTCTTCAACGACTTGGACATCTTCGCCACGACCTGCGTCACCCGCTGCCCCGTCGCCTTCTCCACGAACGCCCCCTCCGACACCTCCTCCACCTGGTCCGTCGGCACCAGCGTCTTGTCCCCGCGCTGGTACGAATACGCCGTGATCAGCCCCTGGTGGAACAACGTCTTGAACGGCTCCGGCGTCGACACGTGCCCCAGGTCGAACAGCACCTTGTGCCAGAACCTCGAATACAGCAGGTGCAGCACCGCGTGCTCCGACCCGCCGATGTACAGGTCCACGCCCCCCGCCTCCCCCTCACCCATCCAATACCGCTCCGCCTCCTCCGAGATGAACTCCCCCTGGTTCTTCGGGTCGCAATACCGCAGGTAATACCAGCAACTCCCCGCCCACCCCGGCATCGTGTTCAACTCCCGCCTCACCGGCGTCTCCGCGGCCAGCACCTCCGCCGACACCCCCGCCGCGCCCGCCGTCGTCTCCGCCCACGCCGTCGCCTTCGCCAAGAGCGGCCGCGGTTCCTCCGACTCCTCCGGCTGATAGTCCGCCAGTTCCGGCAGCACCACCGGCAGCGCCCCCTCGCCCACCGGGTAGTGGTTCCCCGCCGCGTCCCACACGATCGGGAACGGCTCGCCCCAATACCGCTGCCGCGAGAACAGCCAGTCCCGCAGCCGGTACACCACCTTCCCCGACCCGATCCCCTTCTCCTCCAGCCACTCGATCATCCGCGCCTTCGCCGGCCCGATCTCCATCCCATCCAGGAACTCCGAGTTGATCGCCTGCCCCTCCCCCGTGTACGCCTTCCCGCCCGCCGCCTCGAACCCCTCCGGCGGCCTCACCGTCCGCACGATCGGCAGCCCGAACCGCTCCGCGAAGTCCCAGTCCCGCTGGTCCTGCCCCGGCACCGCCATGATCGCCCCAGTCCCGTACCCCATCAGCACATAGTCCGCCACCCACACCGGGATCGCCTTCCCCGTCGCCGGGTTGATCGCGTTCACCCCCGTGTACACCCCCGTCTTCTCCTTCGTCTCCGCCATCCGGTCCACATCCGACCGGTTCCGCGCCTCCCTCACATACGCCTTCAGCCCCGCCGTCTCCGCGGCGTGCGCCCGCTTCGACACGATCCGCTCCACCAGCGGATGCTCCGGCGCGATCACCATGTACGTCGCCCCGAACATCGTGTCCGGCCGCGTCGTGTACACCTGCAGCGACCGGTACTCCGCGATCTCCTCCGCCAGATCGAAATCGATCAGCGCCCCCTCCGACCGCCCGATCCACTCCGTCTGCTGCGTCCGCGTCGATTCCGGCCACGACACCAGCGCCAAATCCCTCAGCAGCCGCTCCGCGTACGCCGTGATCCGGAACATCCACTGCTTCAGCGGCTTGCGCAGCACCGGGAAGCCCCCGCGCTCCGACCGCCCGTCCACCACCTCCTCGTTCGCCAGCGCCGTCCCCAGTTTCGGACACCAGTTCACCACCTGCTCGTCCACGTACGCCAGCCGCTGGCGATCGATGAACGCGCGCCGCTCCTCCTGCGTCAGTTCGTGCCACCGCCGCACCCCCACCGCCTCCCCCGTGATCGCCGGCGCCACCGCCTGCTCCACCCCGAGCCCCGCCACCTCGCCGAACACATCCACCCCGTACCGCCCCCGCTCCAGCCCCTCCACCAGTTCCCCGATGGGCCGCGCCCGGTCCTGCTCCCTGTCGTACCACGCGTTGTACACCTGCAGGAAGATCCACTGCGTCCACCGGTAATACTCCGGATCGATCGTCGCGAACTCCCGCGACCAGTCGTAGCAGAACCCGAAGCGCTGCAACTGCCGCCGGAACGTCTCGATCGCCCGCCGCGTCGTCACCGCCGGGTGCACCCCCGTCTGGATCGCGTACTGCTCCGCCGGCAGCCCGAAGGCATCCCACCCCATCGGGTGCAGCACGTTGCACCCCGTCATCCGCTTGTACCGGCACACGATGTCCGTCGCCGTGTACCCCTCCGGATGCCCCACGTGCAGCCCCGCCCCCGATGGGTACGGGAACATGTCCAGCGCGTAGAACTTCGGCCGCCGCCCGTCAAACCCCGCCTCCCCAGGCCCCGCCACCTTGAACGTCCCCCGTTCCTTCCACACCCTCTGCCACCGCCCCTCGATCTCCTCCGCCATCGCCGCGGAATACCGCTGCGCCGGCTCATCTCCCGCGGCGGACCCAGAACGCTCATCGCCAGTTCGTTGCTGCATATCCCCGCAGTCTAAGTCGCCCCCACCGCCCCAGTGTGAGCCAGGCGCCCCGCCTCCCCCACTCTCCACGTCCCCGCCCCCTTGTCGCCCCGCTCCCCCAGATACTCCGGTGGGGCAGGCGTCCCGCCTGCCATCTTCCCCTCCCCTCCTCCTTCCTCCCTCATCCTCCCTCTTCCTTTTCTCTTCCTCTCTCTTCTCACCCCTCTCCCCCTCCTCTCCTTCCGGCCCCGAAGGGGCCGAGGCCTGTAGCCACGGGTGAAGCGACGCCGCCCCGGCGTCGCGCAACCCGTGGACCCCGACCCTCAATCTCCCCCGCCCCGGAGGGGCGGAGGAACGCCCACCCTCCCCGCCCCCTTGGGGCACACGCCCCTTTGCCAGAGGCGCACGAGCAACACGAGCAGCCTCTGATCACGCCCCCCAAACTCCTCCCCGCCCGAGGCGGCTCGATGCCGCCAAGGGCGTGCAGCCGATGAACTGGCCGCCCGCGGAGCGACCGGCTGCCTCACCAGCGTTGAAACAACACGCCTCCTTCCTCCATCGCCTCTTCTAATCGACAGTGGGCAGCAACGAAACGAATGGAGCACGCGAAAACGACGCCTTCAGCGTGGTGGCCTTGGTCTTGGGCTCAGTGATCCGATAGTCCGCGTACCGCAGAAACGCGACCAAGACATCATCCACCACGACACGATCGCCAGTTGTAATAAACGAGAGCATCAAATGCAACCCAACGTGTGGATAGTGGCAATCTATGTTGGCATTATCGCGCGATGTCTTGATTTCCAGACCATCCGGAACGCGTACTGGCTTCTTCTCCTTGCCACGGACCGCTGCTCCGAGTTCTTTATCAGATCGCGTCCTCGTAGGTAGTTTCGAGTAGTCAAGCGTCTTGATGTACAGGTCCGGGTAATCACTCTTGCTATTCCCGACGAGTTCTCCGCTCGGATACCTAGATCGCAATCGTCCCGTAACGACGATGCTGACCGTATCCCCGGCAACAAAATCGAGGAGCACCCCTTCCATAGCTAAGAGCTCGTCGATGCGTGCCACCTCAGACGGCGCGTCGATCTGCAACCTCAGTGCTGCCCACACATCACGGAGCTGAGCGGGCGAGTTTAAGACCTCCTCTACATAGAGTCGCAAGCTAGGCGCTTCCTTGGCAAGCCAAGGCACGAGTGTCTTTGCCGCCAGCATTGCTCGATCGTACCACGCGAGTTCAACGGGCGCGTAGGATTCCAGTTCAGGCTGCGCCGCCTTGATTTGCTCGATTACGTGTGCGAGCGGCTCATTCGCCATTCTCGCCCTCTCCACCGAAGAGGTCCGCCGCCGGGACGCCGAGGGCATCCGCGATCCGCCAGACGTTCTTGATCCCCGCGTTCCGCTCGCCACGCTCAATCCCACCGATGTATGTCCGATCAATCTTGGCGAGACGCGCCAACTCCTCCTGACTCAGCCCCTTCTGTCCGCGGATCTCCCGCACGCGCTTGCCGAACGACTTGAGGACATCCCGCTTCGCCATCAGCAGAATCGTGACCATGGAGGTCGATCCGTCCACGGACTATGAGTACCATCTGACGCGTGTCTACCCACGATCCATCCTGCCCGATACGATCGACCACTAGTCCCAACGGGAGATGACAGAAGACGATGGGCAAGGTCAATCCATCCAAGCGTTTCGCAGAGTTCTTCGCTGGGATCGGCTTGGTCCACGAGGCGTTGAGGGGCTCGGGTTGGGAGTGCGTCTATGCCAACGACATCGATGCCAAAAAAGAGGCGATGTACAAGGGCCATTTCGGTGACAGCCCGTACTTCCATCGCGAAGATGTATGGGAAACGGAACGGATCGTGGCCGGAATGGCCGAACGGCCATTCCTCGCTACAGCGTCGTTCCCCTGCACTGACCTTTCGCTTGCCGGGCGCTGGCAGGGCTTTGAGGGCGACCAGTCTTCCACATACTTCGGGTTTATTCGCGCCCTGCGAGCACTCAATGCGGACAAGCCCAAATTGGTCATGCTGGAGAATGTGACCGGCTTCCTCACGTCGAAAGATGGGGCTGATTTTGTTCGTGCCGTCACGACGCTGGCGGGCGAAGGTTACTGGATCGATAGTGTTGTGCTGGATGCCAAGGCATTCGTCCCACAGAGTCGCCCGCGAGTCTTCGTAGTTGGATTTCATGATTCCCTCCACTCGAGTCGAATCATTCGGCAGGGAAACGGCGGGTTGTTCGGCGACGGCTGGCAAGCCGCGATCGACGAAGGGGGCTCGCTTCGACCCGATTCACTTCTTCGACTTATGGCGAAGACTCGGTTGCCAACAGGTTGGGCGACGGTGGCGCTTCGCCCTCCCAAGCAGGCTGAGTACTCGCTTAGGTCTGTTATTGACACCGACGATGAACAAAGTTGGTGGGATGGTGCGGCGACCAAAAAGCACTACGCGATGCTCTCCGACCTCCACCGGACCGAAGTGGAGCGCCGCCGAAAGTCGGGTGGCCTGCACGTCGGAACTGTGTACCGCCGCTGTCGCTATGACGAGATGCGGGCAGAGGTTCGCTTTGACAATCTGGCGGGTTGCTTACGCACGCCCCGAGGAGGCAGTGCGCGGCAAATCGTGATGGTAATCGATGACGGGCGAGTTCGCTTCCGCTGGATGTCTCCGCGTGAGTATGCGAGACTGCAGGGAGCTCCTGATTTCACGCTGGCGGAGAACACGATCCAATCGCTATTTGGGTTCGGGGACGGTGTGTGCGTGCCGGTGATCCGTTGGATGGATCAGAACATCCTGACGCCCCTTTTTGAGGACGCGCTGACCAGGGAGAGTGCCGGAAAAAGCGGCGAGATATCGAAGAAGGCGACGGTGTAGGTCATGCCCGACAACCTCACTCACGCTCAGCGACGCGCGTGCATGCAGGCAGTAAAGAGTCGGAACACATCGCCCGAGCTCGCGGTCCGTTCGATCCTCCATCGTATCGGTCGTAGATTCGCCGTGCATCGTATTGACCTGCCCGGCAAGCCTGACATCGTAATGCCAGCGAGGAAATGCACAATCCTTGTGCATGGATGCTTTTGGCACGGGCACGCGTGCCGGCGAGGAAGGCGACAGCCCGCGACGAATTCGCTGTATTGGCAGTCGAAGATAAGGCGAAACCGGGCTCGAGATCGGCGGGTGGCGATTGCCCTCAAACAACTAGGTTGGCGTGTTGTGATCGTGTGGGAATGCGAGCTACGGGATCCTGCACGTCTAACACGGCGGCTTGCGAAGCTGTCGTGATTCGTTGACTCCGAGCGACCAGAGCAGCGATTCAAGTGCTGATTTGGACACGAGTTATGAAAATCACAGGGCTCCTATCAAAACCCTATTGACATGCCGTCAAAAACCCGTATCCTGCTCGGGTCATGCTCAACCTCCCCTCCTCCTTCAACCCCTCACTCGACCTCGCGGCCAAGATCCTCGACTCCGTCACCGACCCCACCCTCACCCTCCGCGACGTCGCCGAACTCCACCACACCACCGTCGAAGCCCTCGTCCTCTGGTTCGCCGAGCCTGAGATCGCTGAACGCCTCGACCAGATCGAGTCCACCATCGCCCGCCGCACCCGCATCGTCGCCAGCAACTTCCTCCCCGCGGCGACCATCGCCCTGGGCCGCTCCATCGACGAGCACAACGCCGACGAAGCCCACTTCCCCGTCCGCCCCGGCGACCAGCGCGGCCTGGAACTCCGCCGCCGTTCCAGAGAGACCGCCCGCCGCGCCGCCGCCCTCCTCCTGCGCCTCGCCAACTTCACCCCCGGCCCGCGCCGCTATTCCTACTCCTCCCGGCCCACCCCCACCCAGCCCTCAACCCCCTCCTCCCCACCGTCCGCCGCTCCTCCACCAGCGCCCACCTCCGCCGCCCCATCCCCCGCCGCGCCGACCGCGCTCTCCCCCGCCCCCCACTCCGCCATCCCCTCTCGCGCCCCGGCACCGACCCCTCTCGCCCCGGCCGTCCGCTCCGCCGCCGGGCGCGACGCCGGCCATCCCGCGCCGCACCGCCCCGCCTCTCCCGGCTCCATGCACCTCGCCGCCGCGGCAACCCTCCGCGACACCACCGACCCCCCGCTCTGACTCGGCTCCGGGCGGCGGCGTCCGGCGGCAGCACGGGGTGTTCCGTCTACAATCGCCCCCAAGCGAGGCCGCTGCCGGCGCTCGACGAGAGCCACCCATGCCCTGGACGCCCAAGACCACGCGCCCCATCCTCACCGCCCGCATCCCCTGCGCCCCCTACGGCGACCCGTCAAAGCGGCGCATCATCTCCTACGCCGACTACACCTCCTCCGGCGGCTATCAGGGCCTCCGCAAGGCCATGACGATGACCCCCGAGGCCGTCGTCGACGAGGTCAAGAAGTCCATGGTCCGCGGCCGCGGCGGCGCCGGCTTCCCCGCCGGCATGAAGTGGTCCTTCCTCCCCAAGCCCGACGCCGCCACCGGCGACGGCGGCACCCGCTACCTCGCCGTCAACGCCGACGAATCCGAGCCCGGCACCTTCAAGGACCGCCTGCTCATGGACTTCGATCCCCACCTCCTCCTCGAGGGGATCGCCATCTGCTGCTACGCCTGCCGCATCCAGCGCGCGTTCATCTACATCCGCGGCGAGTACCACCACCAGGCCCGCGTCCTCGAGAACGCCATCAAGGAGGCGTACGAGAACAAGGTCTTCGGCCCCCAGGGCCTCCTCACCGGCGCCAAGGGCCTCAACCCCTTCAACAACGGCATCTGGGCCGTGGATTGCCACGTCCACCGCGGCGCCGGCGCCTACATCTGCGGCGAAGAAACCGGCCTGCTCGAGTCGCTGGAGGGCAAGCGCGGCTGGCCCCGCAACAAGCCCCCCTTCCCGGCGATCAAGGGCCTCTTCGCTCGCCCGACGATCATCAACAACGTCGAGACCCTCGCCCACGTCCCGTTCATCATCAGCGAGGGAGCCGAGGCGTTCACCCGGCAGGGCACCGAGTCGACTTTCAAGGGCGCCATGCCCTCCTACGGCACCAAGCTCATGGGCGTCTCCGGCCACGTCGAGCGCCCCGGGATCTTCGAGTTCGACCTCGGCATCCCCCTGCGGACCCTCGTCGAGCAGTACTGCGGCGGCATGCGCGCCGGCAAGAAGTACAAGGGCGCCATCCCCGGCGGCGTCTCCATGGGCATCCTCGGCCCGGACCAGTTCGACGCGGAACTCGACTTCGACATCGGCCGCAAGTACAACGTGCTCGGCCTGGGAACCGCCTGCCCGACCGTGTTCGACGAGGACACCGACATGGTGGCCGTCGCCCGGAACATCGCCCGCTTCTTCAAGCACGAGTCCTGCGGCCAGTGCACCCCCTGCCGCGAGGGAAGCGGCTGGCTCTACCAGCTGCTCGGCCGCATCGAGGAAGGCGACGCCAAGACCAAGGACCTCGACCTGGCCCTGGAGATCGCGACCAGCATGGGCTCCATGCCCGGCACGACCATCTGCGGCCTGGCCGACGGCAACAACTGGGCCGTGCGGACGATCATGAACAAGTACCGCGCCGAGTTCGAGAAGCGCGTGCGGCCAAGTTTCGTGCCGGTCAAGATGACCGTCGGAGCCGCCGCGCGGGGGTGACCTGAGGAAGGGGAAGGGGGAGGGGCAGATGGGACATCCTGTGCCGGTCGAGCCGCTACGCGCGGGCTTCCGCCTTGGCGCGCTTCTTCATCGCCAGCGCCACCGCCTTCTCGACACCCTCCGCCTCGCCCACCAGTTCCCCCAGCACGCGCCGGTAGGTATCGCCGAAACGGTCCACGAAGGTGTCGCCTGCGAGGATGATCTCCTCGATGTCGCGCCACGCGGGCGTCGCGCCGACCAGGGTTTCGCCGAGGTTCTGCGAGGCCTCGGAGCGCGAGACCGGATCGCGCACGCCGCCGCCGATGCGGCGGGCGCTGTCGAGTTCGTCGCGCACCTGGTCGCTGACGGGGCGGACGAACGCCTTGAGTTTCTCGAGAGCCTTCTCGGAGTTGATCTTGTCCCCGATCCCGGACAGGGTTCCGACGTGCAGGCGGACTCGCCGGGCGATCGGAAGGATGTCGCGGAGCGGGCCGGAGGTGGCGAGCAGCGCATCGGCACGGGCCCGGCGCGTGGGGGCGTCGGGGATGAGCTGCTCGATGCCCTTGGCGCCGAGCAGGGCGAGCGCGGCGGCCATTCGCCGCATCGCCGCGTCGCCGGCCTCGTCCATCACCATCACGTGCTCGGTGGACTTCTCGCCGAGGGTGTCGAGGCGCTGGCTGACGCCGGCGCGGGTCGTCGCCTTGAGGCCCAGGGACTTGAAGTCGACGGTCATGCCCGAGTCCATGATCGCGCGGGCCTGCTCCCACTTGCCGATCTCCTCGCTCATCGACCGGAACTGGGTCGCCGCGGCGCCGGCGCGGCCGGCGGCGGCTTTCAGATCGGCCTTGGCGGCCTTGAGCCGGTCGAGGATGGCGCGGGCGTCGCCGCCGGCGGGGACCTTGGAGATGGCGGGGAAAATCGGCCGCCAGGTCGGGGGCTCGAAGCCGAAATAGCGGGAGGTGGCGTCGCCGCCGGCCTGAGCGTCGCCCGAGGCCCGCAGCAGGGGGCCGGTGGGGACGAAGGTCACGCCCGCGGGGTATCCGCCGAGGACGCCGCTGAAGTGGCCGTAGGTGGCCTTGCGGCAGGCGGCGAAGAAATCGGTGAAGAGTTCGCTGGCGGGGGACTCGTCGGTATACAGGCCGGGGTCGTTCGCGTTCGCCGCGGCGGCGAGGCGAGCGGCGGTGCTCGGGTGGGTGGAGAGGAGGGTGTTGGACTTTTCCTCGCTGCGGCGGATGAGTTCGTCGCGGGCCTCGGGGGTGAGGCGGCGGGCGTAGTCGGCGACGAGGGCGGGGAAATCGTCGGGGAGTCGGGAACCGGAGTTGAACATCCGGCGGCTCTCCTCCATCGCCTTGGGGTAGGCCTCGCCAAGTTCGGCAAGGCGGCGGAAGGCGCTGGGGAATGACGCGGAGCCGGCCATCTGCACCTCGTAGCGGTCGGCGTCGAACTCCATCTGCTTGAGGAGGACGGAGCAGAAGGCCATCGCCGCGAGCGCCAGCACCTTGATCGCCAGCCGGCCAAGTCCGATGCACGCGCGGGCGAACCACGCGAGGAGGCGGTAGAGGATGTCCGTGGAATAGGACATCTGGTAGAGCAGCACGTCCCAGCCGTCGCGCCGGTAGGCGGCCTCGAGGAACCACTGGACCATCCGCATGCCGAGGTAGCTGACGCGCAGGCCGGTGCCCTGGGAGAAGTGGCCCAGTTCGTGGGCGAGCACGCCGGCGAACTCGCGCTTGGACATGCCGGCGACCAGCGGCAGGCCGATGGTGAGGACCATGTCGCCGCGCTGGAAGACGCTGACGAGGCCGGAGCGGAACGAGGCGGAGGCGTTGACGTCGCAGTTGATATCGATCCGCTTCGGGGCGGGGGCACCCATCGCAGCGCAGACGTTGCCGACAAAGGTGTGCAGACGGGATTCTTCGAACTCCTCGAGCACGATCGGGTCGCCGGCGTCTCCCCTGGGGGCGACCAGGGGCTTGAGCATCAGCAGGATGAGCGCGATGCCGCCCGCGGCGGGGAGGATGTAGAGGAAGATCGAGACGAGGTTCACCCGGGGGCGGCCCATCACGGCCGCGGCGATTTTCTCGGGCGAGTTGTTCGCGAGGTGCCAGTAGACCCCGTAGCCGACGGACGCGACGATGGCGAAATACAGCAGGGGGAGCAGGATGACGCCGGCCCCGAGGACGATGACGCCCAGGGCGTAGCCCGGCCGCTTGGGGACCGGCTTCCAACGAGCCGCCAACTCGGACCAATCGGGTTCACCCACCGCACCAGTTGCCATCGGGACGCTTCCACATAAGGTCCGACGCAAGGTTTGGTGCACCCGCACCCGGCCCCCGCGCAGGGGGAGGCACAATATCACAAACAGAATCGGAGAGCAATGGGCTGGGCGCCGTTTCGGGCTCGGGAATCGGCATTGGAGGTGGGGCCAGACTCAGACAGTGGCGGAGGCGATCCAGATGGCGATGAACGCGGCGAAGTCGGTCGGGTCGGTGACGCCGTCCGCGTTGACATCGACGTTCAGGTCGCCGCGGAGCAGGCTGGCGTTCCACTCAAGGGAGAAGGCCGCGATATCGGCGGGGGTCACGGCGCCGTCCATGTCCCAGTCGCCGGGGCTGTGCACCACGAACTGCCGATCGCCGGAGGAGTAGAACCCCAGGCTCACCAGGCAGCCGACCAGTTCCCAGGTGTACGTGCCCGGTGGAAGTGCGTGCTCGGCCGGGATTGTGAACGGCGACGACGTGATGTGAGCGAACGTCAGTGGATCGGTGTCTGGCGGGAGCCGGTCCGGGTCGGAGCCCTTGAAGATGTTGATTGCGTAGGACTCGCTGTTTGTTGTGGTATCGGTCCACACGAAGGTGACTCGACCCGAGCGCAGCCGAGCGCCCTGGGCCGGCGATACAGCAATCGGCGGAGGAACCCCTACGCCTGCGGCCGGTGCGCCGGCTCGCGATCCTCTTGCTACCGGTGTCAGACCGAGGCCGAGCGCCAGCGCGGCGGCGCTCAGCATCACTTGACGGCAGTTCCTGACTGGCCGCGAGTTCTCCAATGCTTGCCTCCCGTGGCATCTTGCAATCGGACCGAGGTCTGATTGACTGTTTCATCGGCTGGGGCTACGGGCTGGCTCGAACCACTGTCCGCCACCATCCCGTTGCCCGGCGGCTTCTGCACTCGCGGATACGCCGCGCGTTGGCCCCTGAACGCGGCGCGTGGGGCCTTCGACGGCCAGTGTCAGCCCTTCTACGGAGCGCGTCGAGACCCTGCTCAATCATCCTGTCAGGTGCGGGCCGACGCAGAACGCGGTCAGGGCCAGCACCAGCACACCGCCCAACGCCCAGCCCAGCACTCCCGCTGCGCGGAATCTCGCACGCCGAAGATGGCCTGTCGCACCGGGGCGTGCCCCGCACTCGGAACATGGGGTCATCCAACGACGAACGCTGCCCGATGTCTTCGGATACCCGCACACCTGACAGCGCTTGCCGATGCGGGCCTCCCTGGCCATGAACGCCTCGCGCGTGGTGAGCCACACGATCCCCAGCGGCAGGACGATCGCCCACGCGATCACCGCGATTGCGTCTGGCGTTGCCAGGCATCCCAGTACCGGCTTCATGTAGACCACGCTTCCCGGCGCGCCCCTCGCCCACGCGGCTTCGAGGCGGAGGTGCCCGACGGTCCTAGCCCAGGCATCACCAAAGAGCGCGATGCTGAGCCCCCCGACAGTTGCCGCCCCCAGCCACAGCCAGCGCGGTATTGTGCGGCGGCATGGTGGAGAGCGACGGAGCATGACGCCCCACTCACGGCCCGCGCGCCGCCGCTCGCTGGAACGCACGCCGCGAAGGTGCGGCAGCGCCGCGGCCGCCGGGATCCACGCTGAGGCAAGGAACCCGGCGGTCGCGCCCCCGAGCACGACCAACAGCACCGTCTCATAGAAGCCCGGGTTGGTGAGCATCCAGCTGGGATAGCGATAAAAGGCATACGCACTGAACTCCGGCACGAGCCACGTCAGCGACTCAGGCACACGCACAAGATGCCACGGCAGCGGCTCGCCGGCCTGGTAACCCATATTAACGGGGTTGTATTGGTAGTAACGTGCCTCGCTCAACTCGTTGCGCCAGCAGACCGCCACGAGGCCTGCGCCGTACGCGATGAACATGATCACACCGAAGGCCAACGCCCGGCTGAGCAGCCAAGCGTGGCGAAAAAGCACTCTCCGTACGCGGGTCGGTCCCATCGGCGTTGGTCAATAGACGGGGCTGCGGTTGTGTGGTTCCTTCCACGTCCAGGGGCTCGCGCGGCAAACGCATGATATTACGAGGGGCGTTTCATTTGGAGATCGAGTGTGGACAACCTAACGCTCGACCGCGGTTGGCGCACCCGCACCCAGCCCCCCGAGCGGGCGGACGTGCATCGCAAACCGAATCGGAGAGCACCGGGATCGGGCGCCAGTCGCGACAGGAGTTGGCATCCTCGCGGCGGTACACGGACCCGCATCCTTCGCCCGGCGGCTTCTACACTCGCGGATGCTTTCTACGACTTCCACTCCGGCCGCGGAGCGGCCGATCCGGATCGGCTGCGTGCAGTACCTCAACACCCTCCCGCTGATCGAGGGCTTGCGGTCGTGGCGGGATGCGGCGCTGGTGTCGGCCGTGCCGGCGCGGCTCATCGACCTGCTGCTGGCCCCGCCGCCGCCGGAGGGGGAGGGGGTTGACCTTGCCCTGGCGTCGATCATCGACTTTGCCCGGTCGCCCGAGCCGCTGGTGATGCTGCCGGTGGGGATGATCGGGTCCGACGGGCCAACGCTGACGGTGCGGCTGTTCAGCCGCGTGCCTATTGATCGTGTCACGCGGGTGCACGCGGACACGGAGAGCCACACGTCGGCGACGCTGGTGCGGATCATCCTTTCGCGACTGCACGGCCGGCCGCCGGTGCCGCTGGTGGAGTTCGACGCGGCGGGCGGGTGGGAGGGGGCCGAGGCGGTGCTGCTGATCGGCGACAAGGTGGTGGCGAACCCGCCGCCTCCGGAGCAGTTTCCGCACCAGCTCGACCTTGGGCAGGCGTGGAAGGACCTCACGGGGTTGCCGTTCGTGTACGCCGCGTGGATGTGCCGGGCGTCGGTGTGGGATGCGGAGGGTTCCGCATCGCAGCGCGTGCGCGATGCGGCGATGGTGCTGGAGCGGGCCCGGATGCACAACGCCACGCGGGCGGACTGGCTCGTGAGCGTGCACGCGGGGGCCCGCGGCTGGGGCGACGGCGAGGCGCGGCAGTACCTGGGGCGGTCGCTGCGGTACGAGATCGGGGGGCGCGAGCGGGAGGCGGTCGACCGGTTCTTCTCCGATGCGGCGGACCTTGGGCTGGCGTCGCGGCGACCGGCGCGGTGGGCGGAGTTGTGATGATTGCCAGTCGGACTGCGTTGCCGGTCAGAACAGGAACCGCCACGCGAGAATGCCGAGCCCGATGAGGAACATGATGATCAGGATGGTGTAGAACACCACCCGTGGATCGGCGCGGTGCACCGTGACGTCGGCGATGTGAACCAAGAAGTTCAGCAGTACTTCAAGCACGCGCGATACTCCGTCTGCCGCCTCTAGTTTGCCTTCCGCCACGTCACCTCCCGGTTCGCGGTCAACATTATTCCGGAATCGCGGTAGCGGTGTTTCGGGGTCGTGCGAACCAGATGGGTGTTCGCGGGCGGTTTCGCTACGCTTGATCGATGCCCCCGCTCCCGCGACTTCGGATCCCGGCGCTTGCGGACCTTGCGAAGCAACTGCGCTTCCAGCCGGCCAAGTCCGCGCTGCGGCAACTGGAGAGCACCGAGCGGCTCGCCGCGGAGATCGACCCGAACCGGGCGTATCCGCAGGACTGGGTGGTCTTTCGCATCACGGGGTATCGGGCGGATTCGGGGGCGGAGGACGAGCACGCGGGCAACCTGATCGTCGGGCAGGCGCTGCTGGCGGACCTGACCGCGCTGGCGGAGCGGCTGAGCGTCACCGCGCAGATCGGCCCGGCGCAGCACCCGGAGGGGGCGTGGCTTGACGCGGCGGCGCTCGGGGCACGCTGGGGGGTGAGCCGGAAGACGATCGACCGGTATCGCCGGAGGGGGCTGCTGGCGCGGCGGCTGATCGGGGACGACTCTCGGCATCGGCTCGTGTTCGCGCGGGAGGCGGTGGAGGCGTTCGAGAGGGCGCACGCGGCGGCGCTCGCGGAGGCGCGGGGGTTTTCCAGAGTGGACGCTTCGGTGGAGGCGCGAATCGTTCGGCGGGCGGGGGTGTACCGGCGGCGGCTGGGGTGCTCGCTGAACCAGGCGGCCCGGAGGCTCGCCGCGCGGTTTGGCCGGAGCCAGGAGGGGGTGCGGCAGGTGCTGCGACGGCACGATGCGGCGCTGGTCGGGCGGGGCGGGGCGCCGATCTTTGATGACCCGGCGCCGCTGCGGCCCGGGGATCGGGCGGCGATTGCGCGGGAACTCGATGCGGGGCGGCCCGCGCGCGAGGTCGCCCTGGGGCACCGGAAGAAGCCGGCGGATGTGCAGCACGCCGGTGTGCTGGCACGGGCCGAGCGGCTGCGGGGCCTCGGTCTTGCCGAGCCGCCGTCGCCGCCCGCGGCGGGGAAGAAAGCGGCGGCGCTGCTCGCATCGCCGGAGGTGATGCTCGGTCTTGGGAGCCCGGGGCCGGCGACGCTGGCGGAGTTGCTGGCGTATTGCGCCAGCGCGCCGCCGCCGGATGCCAGGGCCGAATCGGCGCGCGGGGCGGCGTACTGGGTGCTGCACGACCGGGCCCGGTCCGAGATCGAGATGCTGGACCGACACCGCCCGTCCGCGGCGGCGGTGGACGAGATCGAGACGTCGCTGCGGTGGGCCGCGCGGCTGCGGGCCGAACTGGTGCGGTCGCTGCTTCCCCTGGCGCTGCGGTCGATCGTCGGGCGGCTGGAGCGGGAGGTGACGGCGCTTCCGGGTCCGGCGGCACGCGACGTCGTGGTGACGTCGATCAGCGTGCTGGTCGAGTCGCTCGACAGGTTTGACCCGCACAAGGGCGGGCGGGCGGCGGCGCCGGCGGGGCTGGCGCTGAACAGGGCGCTCTCGGCGTGGGCCCGCGGCGCGGGGGCCACGTGGCTCGCCGCGCCGAAGGCGGGCGCCGGCCGGGCTTCGCCGCGGGCTGATCCCGGCGCGGTGGCTCTGGAGGACTTCACCCGGCGCGTCTGCCCCTGGCAGGAGGTCCTGGAGCCGGATTCGCGCGTGCGGGGCGCTCTTGCCCGGCTCGAGGCGAAGCACCGCGACATCCTTGTTTCGCGCCACGGCTGGGGGGGGCGGCCGCCCGCGACGCTTCGAGATCTGGCGCAGGCCCGGCGGGTGACGCCGTCGCAGATCGTGCGGCTTGAGCGCTCGGCGGTCCGGGCCGCGCTCGCGATGGCCGCGGGGGGCTCACGGTGACCGCCGCGGTCGAGGCGGGATCGGCTGCGTGGGTGGTGCATGCCGGGGCGCTCGGCGACTTTGTGATGACGTGGCCGCTGCTGCGGGCGATGGTCCGGCTCGGTATTGAGACGACGGTCGTGGCGCGGGCGTCGCACGCGCGGCTCGCCGCGGGGCGGCTTGGTGTTCACGCGGTGGACATCGAGCAGCCGGTGTTCAACCGGCTGTGGACGGGTGAGGCGGGAGGTCCGGCGGGGGCGATAGGTGGAGCCCGGGCGCCAAGCGTTATTGTTCACTTTGTGGCCGACCCGGCGACGCCGGCCGGGCGGGGGTGGGGCGAGGCGGCGGCGCGGGCGTTCGGCGCCGAGGTCATCTACGGCGGGGCGCCTGGGTCGCCGGAGCGTGGCGCGGTGTGGCGGCGATTTGGTGTTGCGTCGCTTGGTGGGGCGCCGGCGGCGGAGGGGCTGGGTTCGGCCGTGCTCCTCCATACAGGCGCGGGGGCGAGAGCGAAGCGATGGCCGGTCGATCGATGGGTCCTGCTCGCGGAGCGGCTGAGGTCCGAGGGGCACGATGCGCGGCTGGTGGCGGGCGAGGCGGAGCTGGAGCGGGACACCGATGCGGAGCGGGCGGGGTTCCTTGGGGCGCTGGGGGAGTATCTGGAGGGGCTTGAAACCCTCGAGGGCCGCATCGCTTCGGCGCGGGTGGTGATCGCGGCGGACACAGGGCCGGCGCACCTGGCCGCGCAGATGGGCGTCCCCACGATCGCGCTTTTTGGTCCGACGGACCCGGGCGTGTGGTCGCCGATCGGGCCGGGCGTGGTCGTGCTCGCGCCGCCTGAGCCCGGCGCGGAGATGACGTGGCTCGCGGTCGAGACCGTGGCGCGGTGCGCGGCGGCGGTCGCTGGTCGCCAGAACACCTTGAGGAGCGGTGCACGCCGCGACTGAACGCGGGCGCGGCCGCCCGCATAAACTCCCGACTACGCTCGCGGAGAACCAGGCCGCGATGCCCGCGGAGCCCTCGCCGTTCCCACCATGCCACTGCTCTACTGCACCAACCTCAAGAAGACGTTCGCGGAACGGACCGTGGTCAACGGCGTGTCGTTCTCGGTGGACCCGGGGGAGATCGTCGGGCTGCTGGGCCGGAACGGGGCGGGCAAGACGACGTCGTTCCGCATGGCGATCGGGATGATCGCGGCGGACGACGGGCAGGTGTTCTTCGACAACCAGAACATCTCGGACCTGCCGATGTACAGGCGGGCGCGGCTGGGGATGGGCTACCTCTCGCAGGAGCCGTCGGTGTTCCAGCGGCTGACGTGCGAGCAGAACCTGCTGGCGATTCTCGAGACGCTGCCGCTGTCGCGCGCCAACCGGCGGGCCCGCGCCGCGTCGCTGCTGGATCAGTTCGGGCTGCTGAAGAAGGCGCACCACCACGCGCGGACCTGCTCGGGCGGGGAGCGGCGCAAGCTCGAGATCGCGCGGGCGCTGGTCACCGATCCGAAGATCATCCTGCTTGACGAGCCGTTCTCGGGGGTCGACCCCATCGCGGTCGAGGACCTGCAGCGCGAGATCGTTGCGCTGGCCGAGCGCGGCATCGCGTGCCTGGTCACCGACCACAACGTGCAGCAGACCCTGCGGGTGTGCCACCGCGTGTACATCATCGATGAGGGGAAGGTGCTGCGCGAGGGGACGCCGGCCCAGCTGGTCAAGGACGAGATGGTCCGGCGGGTGTACCTCGGCTCGCTGTTCCGGGGCGATGAGTTCGACGACCACGATCCGATCACGAACCTCCAGGGCCCGAGGCGTCAGCCCGCCGCGGCGGCGAGCCACGGCGCGAACGGCGCTCCGGGCCCGCGTGTCCCCGCCCCCAAGAGGCCCTGATTTGCCGGTGAACACCATGCCGAATGTTGGACCGCGCCCGTCACTCCATGCACTTCGACTTCGAGCCTGCATCCTGGCCGTCGCGGCAGTGAGCGCCTGCGGGCTGGCCGGGTGCGTCGAGCGGACGCTGCGCATCACCTCCGATCCGCCGGGGGCGTTGGTGTGGCTCAACGACGTGCAGGTTGGGAGGACGCCGGTCGAGACGGATTTCACCTATTACGGCTCGTACGACGTGCGGGTCCGGCTTGATGGGTATGAGCCGCTATCGACGGTGCGGGACGCGAAGATCCCGGCGTACGAGATCCCGCCGATTGATCTTGGGGCGGAGATGGTCCCGACCAAGATCTCGTCAACGATCGACTGGCACTTTGTGCTCGAGCCGACGCTGGAATCGCGCGCCGAGAAGTCCGGCAAGGAGGAGGATGCGGCTCGGGCACGGGCGGATCTGATGATGCGGGGCCGCAACCTCGCGGCGCAGGCGGGGCTGTCGACCATCGGCGTGCGCCCGGGCATCGACGCTCAGCCGTCCAGCGGCGATGCGGGCACACCGGCCACGACGGAACCCTCGTCGACCGAGTGGAGGACGACGGACCCTGCCCCGACGACCCCGCGCTGACCGATCGACAGGTTCGGCAGGACCCTGCACCCCATCCCGATCAGGGAGTGAGGCCCGACGCGCACGCGGCCGCCGAGGATGGCCCCGGGCGCGATGTGCGTGTTGGCGCCGACGTGGCACTCGTGCTCGATGATGGCGCCGGTATTAATGATCGCATGGTCGCCGACCACCGCCCGCGTGTGGACGACGGCTCCGGGTCCGACAAACACCCCGGCGCCCAGGCGGGCGGTCGGGGAGACGACGGCATCCGGGTGCACCACCGCCGCGGCGGGGGGCAGACCGGGCAGGAGGCCGGCCGCGGAGATGAGGCGTTCGCGGAGGGAGAGGTCGCCGACGCCGATGATCCAGGCCCGCGGGCCGATGAGGTCGAAGCGGTCCATGGCGCCCAGGCGGGCGGCGTGGGGCTCGCCCTGGGAGAGGGCGGATGCGGGCGAATCGTCGAGGAAGCCGGCGAGCGTCAACCCGGCACGCAGCGCGGCCTCGGCGACGACCAGCGCATGGCCCCCACCACCGATCAGGATGAGGTCGCCCCGGTGCGGCACGAGCGAAGCCTATCCGGTCGTCACTTCGCAGCGGAGAGGGGCGGTGGCGGTACACTCGCCGGATGCCGCCGCGTGCCGCCATGGTTGTTGCTGTTCTTGCGTTGAGCCTGACGGGGTCGTGCGCCTACTCGCCGGACTCGTTCTCGGGGCCGGGGGAACTGGCGGTGGAGCGTTCCCCGGGGGGCGAGCGGTATGTGGCGACCCTGACGCCGCTGGAAACATCGCGGGAGGGGGAGTCGCAGTGGGCGCTTTCGGGGATGCCGGGGGCGTTTTTTGAACTGCAACTTGGTGTAGAGGATGGCTCGGTGCCCGCCCTGGTTGGGGGGGAGTTGTTGTTCAAGGCGTGGGTCGAGGAGGCGAAGGGGGGTGGGCGGGTTTTTGAGGCCACGCAGGGGGCGGCCACGATGCAGCCGATCGAGGCGCCGACGGATCGGGGGGTGGCACCGATCTGGATGAGGTTTGACGGGGCAGCGGGCCTGCTGGCGAAGGGGGACGCGTATGTCCTTGTGATAGCCGTCGTGCACCCGACGGAGGTGCCGGTGGTGGTGACTCCGAGGCTGGTGAGCGTGCCGGAGCCGCCGGGGGCGTGGATCTGGGGGAGCCTGCATGATGGGGAGGAGGCGCCGCCGGCCGAGGGCGCGGGAGGCGGGGAGTAGGATTGCGGGCTTCCGGAGCGAGGGAACCGGGGTACGTACGGGTGCGAAAGAGGCTCGGGGGTCTTGCTTGAGGCGCCTCGTCCTTGACGTAGGCTCCTGATTCGGCGAGACTTGCCGCCCCCTCCGTCTCCCGCTGCTGAGTCACCCGGCCTGAGCCGGAACCACGTGCCGTCGGCAAACGGGAACCCCCGCGGTGGACTGCCATGGCGGCGGGCCGGCGGTGGACGGGGGCGGAGCCTCGGAAGCGGTCTGTCACGAAACGGGAGTGCGAGTCATGGCGGTACGGAGCGGTGGCGGAACGGGGATGATCGTCGCGGTGGTGATTCTGAGCGTGCTCACGCTGGGCCTGTTCATCACCACGATCGTGTTCCTGAGCCAGAAGCAGTCCGCCGAGCAGAAGTACGCCACGTACTCGGACGAGGTGAAGGAGTTCGTCCGCGAGGACGAGCGCCGGCGGGACGACATCGGGGCGATCAGGGCCGCGGCGAAGGCGAAGAACAAGTCGGCCATCGGCTACATGAGCGACTCAATGCAGGACCTGGGGCAGGCGGTGGCCGGCAGCCGGCGCGTGGCGGCCGATGCGCTGCTGGAGCAGATCCGCAAGGTGGAGGGCGCGGAGTCGTCGAACCTGCTCGCGGTGCTGCGGGAGCGTGACGCGAAGGTCACGGCGCTGGCGTCGCAGCTCAAGGACGCCGTGGAGGCGCGGCAGCGGGCCCAGAAGGACCTGGAGAATGAGGCCAAGCGGACCCTTGCCATCGAGACTGCCAAGAACGAGACGGTCGCCGCGCTGACGGCGGAGGTCGACAAGTACAAGGACGAGATCGAGAAGTACCGCGAGGACATCAACGTCACCAAGGACCGGATGGACCAGGAGATCGACAAGACCCGCGAGGCGGCGCGGGCCCGCGAGGCGGAGCTGATCGGCCAGGCCCGGGAGTCGCAGGAGAAGGCGGCGATCGCGGGCGAGACCGTCAAGCGTCTGCAGGAGCAGCTGCGGGGCAAGGTCTTCAAGCCGGGTGAGGAGTTCGCCCTGGTTGACGGGCAGATCGTCGGCGCCGACGCCGGCCTCGGGCAGTACTTCATTAACCGGGGGCGCAAGGACAACGTGGTGCTGGGGATGACCTTCGAGGTCTACTCGGATGCGAACCAGATCCGCCCCGACCCGCAGACGGGCGACTACCCCGCCGGCAAGGCGACGCTGGAGGTGATCAAGATCGATGACACCACCTCCACGCTCCGGATGATCCGCGAGCGGCGGGGCAACCCGGTGGTCAAGGGCGACGTCATCGCGAACGCGATCTACGACCCGAACAAGGTGTACAAGTTCCACATCTACGGCCTGTTCGACGCCAACCGCGACGGCCTGGCGACCCAGCAGGAGCAGGCGGACATCGAGGCCCTGATCAAGGAATGGGGCGGCGAAATCGCCACCGACCTCACCGGCGACGTCGACTTCCTGGTCCTGGGCCAGAAGCCGACGCTCCCCCCCGCCCCCCCGAGCACGGCGCCCCCCGCGGTCGTCCAGAACTACGTGAACCTCCGCAACTACGTGCAGCAGTACGACCGGCTGTGGGAGCAGGCGAACGCCACGAGCATCCCGATCCTCAACGAGAACCGGCTGCGGACGCTCACGGGCATCGGCGTGCGGAACTAAGGGATCTGGTCCACTGAAGGAAACTTTGCACCGCGCCGGCCTCCCGGCGCGGCTTTTTTTCCGGCGGCCGCTCTCCGGCGCGGATCGCGCACCGGCGGCGCTGTCCGGTGCGACTAGGATTCGCCCGTGAAGTGCGACAAATGCGCCAGCGAAGCGACCGTGCACGAGGTGCGGATCCAGGGGGGCAAGAAGGTCGAGCGCCACCTCTGCGAGAAGTGCGCGCGCGAAGAGGGGTTCGCCGTGCAGTCGCACGTCACGGTCCCGGAACTGCTCGGGCAGTTGATCGCCGAGCAGGCCGCCGCGGCCAAGTCCGAGATCGGGGTCCCCACGGCGCCGATCGATCCCACGAAGATCCAGTGCCCGACGTGCGGCACGACGTACGGCCAGTTCCGCCACAGCGGGCTGCTGGGGTGCGCGGTGTGCTACGAGGCGTTCGAGGCGCCCCTGTCGCCGCTGCTTCAGCGCGCGCAGGAGGGGGGCACGCACCACACCGGCAAGGTGCCCAAGCGGCTGGGCGGCCAGCGGGCAGCGCCGCCGGCCCCGGCGAAGGCACCAGCCGCGGCGTCGGGTCTTGAGGAGCGGCTCCGCCGGCTCGAGACCCTGAAGAAGCAGCTCAATGCCGCGGTCGCGGCGGAGCAGTACGAGCAGGCGGCGAGCCTGCGCGACCAGATCCGCAGGATCGAGAGCCCGGCCCAGGAATCGAAGGGGTAACCCGGTGAGCGGTGCGTTCGAATCCGCGTTTTCGGCGGCGGCGCTGCGTCGCGGTGCGCCGTGGCTCCGCGGCACGGGTCCGGACAGCGACGTCGTGGTCTCGTCGCGTGTGCGGCTGGCGCGGAACCTGGCGGGGCTCCCGTTTGTCCGCAAGGCCGGTCGGGAGCAGCGGGACCGGATCCTGTCGCTGGTGCGCGAGCGCGCGATGAGCGCCGGCGTGGCGCGGTGCGCGGCGACCGGCGGGGGCGGGCAGACCGAGCGGATGCTCTGGCTCGACATCCACCGCTGCCCGGCCCTCGAGCGGACGCTGCTGGTCGAGCGGCACCTGATCAGCAAGGAGCACGCGAAGCAGGGTGGTGGCGGGGCGACCGCCGCGACGCCCGGCCAGCCCGCGCCGAAGGAGGCCGCCGAGGCCGCGACCGAGGCCGCCGCCGCATCGGCCAGCGCCGGGGGCGAGCCCCGCGCCGTCGCCATCACGCTCCCCGACGAGCAACTCTCGATCATGGTGAACGAGGAGGACCACCTGCGCATCCAGGTGCTGCGCAGCGGCATGGACCTCGACTCCGCGCTGGACCTGACCGACTCGGTCGACGACGCCCTCGAGGGCGCCGGGGAACCGGCCCACGGCGCGGACGGGCCGGGCCTGGAGTACGCGTACTCGGCGCGGTTCGGCTACCTCACCGCGTGCCCCACGAATGTCGGCACGGGGCTGCGCGTGAGCGTCATGCTCCACCTGCCGGCGCTCAAGCTCACGGGCGAGATGGAGAAGGTGAAGCGTGCCACGCGCGACCTCTCGCTCGCCGTCCGCGGCTATTACGGCGAGGGCTCGGACGCTGCGGGGGACTTCTACCAGATCTCCAACCAGACCACGCTGGGGCGGACGGAGCGGGCGATCCTCGACCAGTTCGAGCACCAGATCATCCCGCAGGTCATCCAGTACGAGCGGCACGCGCGGCGCGTGCTGGTCGAGCGTCGACGGCGCGTGATCGAGGACCAGGTCCTGCGGGCGCTGGGGGTGCTCCGTCACGCCCGGCTGCTCACGCCCGAGGAGGCGCTGACGCTTCTCTCGCAGGTTCGCCTGGGCATCTACACCGGGCTGATCTCCAATGTCCCGGCGCAGACGGTCAGCCAGCTCATGCTCCTCACCCAGCCCGCGCACCTGCAGCGGCTCCTCGACCGGGAGATGGACCAGAACGAACGTCGGGAGGCGCGCGCCGACCTGGTCCGTCAGCACCTGGCCGGCGAGTAGCCCGGATCGACTATTCTGCCGGGATGCCCGTCTTCATCTGGCCGCTGCTGTCCTACCTCGCCGGCTCCATTCCCTTCGGCCTGCTGATCGGCCTGGCGCGGGGCATCGACATCCGAAAGCACGGCTCGGGGAACATCGGCGCGACCAACGCGGGACGGGTGCTCGGGCGCAGGATCGGCTTGCTCTGCTTCGCCCTGGACGTTCTCAAGGGCTTCGGGCCGACGCTGGCGTTCGGCCTGTACAGCGGCTCGGCCGGCCGGTTTGCGCTGGCGCCCGAGGCGTGGGCGTGGTGGCTGGCGGTCGCCGCCGCGGCGGTCCTGGGGCATGTGTTCCCGGTGTGGCTCGGGTTCAAGGGTGGCAAGGGGGTCGCGACGGGGTTCGGAGCGATGCTCGGGGTGTTCCCACTCCTCACGATCGCGGGGGCGTTGTCGATGATCGTCTGGATCGTTTCGGCGCGGGTGACGCGGTACGTCAGCGTCAGTTCGTGTCTCGCCGCGGCGAGCCTGCCGGCGTGGACCGTCGTCACCGGCCTGGCCGCATCGCGCGGGACGATCGAGGGCGTGCAGTGGCCCTGCGCCGGCGCGGCGTTGCTGCTTGGGGTGCTGGTGATCTGGACGCACCGCGGCAACCTGGCCCGGGTCCGCGCGGGGACCGAGCCCAAGATCGGCGCACGCCGCACGCCGCCAGACGGCGGCGCCGCCGGCGCGTCGTCGGGCGCCACGCCCTGATTGACCGATCGGTCGCGGCGGATGATCGGACCATGACCGGCTCGGGGTTTCCGCGGGGCCGAGCGAGGCCTACGCAGTTCGCGAGGGCCGGTTGCGGCAACCGCAACGGAGAGTTTGGTCCGCAGTCTGTGTAACCCGAATATGACGCTCAGACCGATTCATCTCAGAGCGTGGAGGGCCGATGAACGGGGGTCCGGGATCAGGGTCTGTCCGGCCCTCGCCCGGACCTGGAGTGACCACATGGTGACCAAGCTCAGGCTCATCGGCGATCGGTCGCCGACCCAGGAGAGAGAGCGGGACCACGGCCGTCGGCTGGTTTTCCCGGTCGAGGCGGCGCGCCAGCTCGGCGCCCGCCCGAACCGGCCGGAGGCTCGCGCGCCGGGGCGAGAGGCCCAATCGGACATGCTCCGCACGGACGACATCGTCCATGAGGTGGAGCGGCACCTCGACGTGCTGCAGCAGAAACTCGACCGGGTCAAGAAGGAAGTAGCCGGCGCTATCGGGCGCGAGGGCGGGGGCGATCGGACCGATCGCCCGAGCGCCGCGTAGGGCCCGGCCAACAGGTCTCACAACACATCTCCGTGCGCCAGCGCCCCGGGCCTTTTGCCCGGGGCGTTCTCGTTGGCGGCCTCGCGGACCGGTTAGGATGAACACGGAACGGGCGCCCGAGCGCGTGGAGGTGGCGATGAAGGTCCGCGATCTGATGGAGGCGATGCAGCAGATTGCACCGCTGCGGTACGCCGAGTCGTGGGACAACGTCGGGCTGCTGGTCGGCTCGGCGCGGAAGGAGATCCGCGGACCGGTCCTGCTCACGATCGACCTGACGGAGGCGGTGGTGCTCGAGGCCGCGGGGATGCGGGCCTCCGCGGTGGTGGCGTACCACCCGGTCATCTTTCACCCCATCCGGCGGATCGCCGACGAGGGCCTCGGCGGGCACGCCGCGATCCTGCTCAAGGCGATCGAATCGGGGCTGGCCGTGTACTGCCCGCACTCGGCGCTCGACGCGGCCCCGGGGGGGATGACGGACTGGCTTGCCGACGGCCTGCTGGACCGCAAGGGCGTGGTCAAGGCGGACCGGCGGGCCCTGGTGCCGCACATCCACCGCCACGACAGCCAGCAGGTCAAGGTCGTGACATTTGTTCCCGCCAAGGACGTCGAGCAGGTCCGTCTCGGGATGGCCACGGCCGGGGCGGGGCTGATCGGCAACTACGAGGTCTGCTCGTTTGCCTCGGATGGGCGCGGCACATTCCGGGGGCTCGACGGGTCCAAGCCGTCGGTGGGCGAGGCCGGCAAGCTGGAGGAGGTCACCGAGGTGCGGCTGGAGATGGTCTGCTCCAGGCACGCTCTTCCCCTCGCGGTGGAGACGCTGCGGCAGTTCCACCCCTATGAGGAGCCGGCGATTGACGTCTACGAACTCTCGGGCGTGCCCGAGAGGAGCGCGGGCGCCGGGCGGAGGCTGGTGCTGGACCAGCCCGTCAGCCTGGAGCGGCTCGCCGACCGGCTCAAGACGCACCTGTTCGGGCGCGGGCGCGGATCGGGCCCGCCCGGGGCGGTGCAGATCGCCGCGGCGGCGGGCGCGGAGGGCGCCCCGGTCTCGTTCGTCGGGATCTGCCCCGGCGCGGGGGCGTCGCTGGCGGGCGTCGCCAAGGCCGAGGGATGCCAGGTCTTCGTCACCGGCGAGATGAAGCACCACGAGGTGCTCGAGGCCATCGAACCCGCCGAGCGGACGCCGGGGATGAGCGTGATCGTCGCCGGGCACACGGCGACCGAGCGGGGCTACCTGCCGCGACTGGCCGAGCGGCTCCGCGAGATGCTCGACGGGGTCAAGGTTGAGGTCAGCGCCGTCGACCGCAGCCCGTTTGTGCTGCAGTAGGCGCGGCGGCGTCACGGCTGTTCGGGCTCGGGGTCCGTCGGCACGGACTCGTCGGGAGAAGGAAGCGGTCGCGTCGGCAGCGTCGTCGGGATCCCCGGGCCGATCGGGGCCGGCCCTTCGCCGAAGTTCAGCAGCCCGGACTCGTTGTAGGAAACGACCGGCCGGCGCACGCCGGTGTCGAACAGCACGTTGGCCAACGCCCCGGGGGTGATGTAGGTGAGATTGACGGCGAGGCGGTAGCGGTGCTCCCCGGTCGGCCGTTCGGGGAGCGCATCGGACGCGTCGGAGCCGGGGCCGATCGCGAGGGCCACCGGGATGACCATCCGGTGCGAGCCGTCGGCGCGGACGGTGCCCTCGGGGGAGCGGGTGCCCTCGAAGACCCGCTTGTTGTCGAGGTCCAGGGCGTACCGGACCTCGCGCAGGGGGAGCGCCACGTTGTTCTGGTTCTCAGCGAGGACGGTGAAGGCGATCACCAGCCCCTCGGGCGACTCCTGGGCGACGGCCACGTTCGCGACGGAGAGCCGGGGCTCCTTGTAGTCGGAGCACCCTGCCAGCAGGGCCGCCAGCAGTGCGAGAAAACCAATCGTCGGGCCTTGTCCCATGCCGAGAATGTAGCGACCGGGCGGACCGGGTGCTCAGGGCGCGGCCGGGGGCTGATTGGGGCGTTGGGGGCGGGGACCCAACCGCGCGGGGGCGGGGTCAGTTCGGCAGGGAGACCCACCGGGCGGTCTCGGCCTGGGTCAGGGTGTACAGGGCCGGTGTGACCGTGGTGATCTCATGGATGTACGTCGTCCACTGAAGGGTCAGCCAACCCAGGATGGCGAAGCAGATCCAGGCCCCGATCTCGGCCGATCGCGTCTTTCGTGCGTAGATGAGGATGAGGCAGGCCAGCGAGACACTGGTGAGTTTCCACCAGATCAGCAGGGACGATGAGCCGTGCTCCATGATGAAGCGGGCGATCGGGTTGCCCTCGGACATGCCCACCGAGCGGAGGTAGGTCAGCGTGATCACGAGGTCGGCGATACTCATCAGCGCCACAGCCGCGGTGAGCCCGAGAACCCGGGTGGTCCGCCGGCGGATCGCGCTGTCTTTGCCGGGTGCGGCGAGGATCGGCGCGGCGGGTATGAAGACCGGGGTTGAACGCATGGAGCGGGGCCTCCGATCGGTCGATCGGACCCTGGGGTCCCGCAATCAAGGGATGCAGCATGCCCGGCGGATCTAGAGTGATGCGTGTGCCGGGCGTGCCGTCTGGGCAGGGCGGGCCACTCGCCGCCACGGCGGGGTGTGCCGGCGGAAGCGGCTGGGTAAACCGGAGGGCCGGGATGGGTGTGCTCGCGACAACGGTGGTCCTGTGGCTCGGCGGCGTGGCGGCCCCGGCGTCGCTCGGCCAGCCCGAGCCCCAGAACAACCCGGTGTATGTCGACGACGCCCCCGCCGCGACCGAGTCGCTCGCGGGGGTCCCCTCGCAGCTGGCGACGGGGAACATTGATGCGGCGGTCCGGGTGCTGCAGCGGCTGCTTGACGAAGAGGGCGAGCGGGTGGCGTTGGCGCCGTGGGGCGACCCTGACCTGTTCGTGTCCGTCCGCTCCCGGGCGCACGACACGCTCTCCAAGACTCCGGCGCTCTTGGCGCGGTACCGCGAGGTGCAGGGCCCGGTTGCCGACCGCATGCTGGAGGAGGGGGCCGACGACGCGGTGGAGCGGACGCGGCTGCTGACCCGCGCCGGGTTCGAGGCCGCGCTGCGCGTGGCCCAGCGGGAGCTCGAGGCCGCCCGCTTTGAGTCCGCACTCCTCACGCTCCGCCAACTCGAGACCCACCCGGACCGCACCGGCGAGGCCGGTCGCGACGCGGCGGAACTGCTCCAGGTCGTCGCCCGGTACGTCAACCGCAGCGACGTCTGGGACCGAGCGGAGCGGTGGGCCCGGCAGGCCGGGGCGCCGACGGGACTCCGGGGAGCCGAGACGTGGCCCGAGGCGACGCTGCGGCGCGGCCTGAGCCCGCTCGATCACCAGGCGCCGGTGTCGCTCACTGGGATGCTGCTGAGCCCGCTCTGGTCCGTGCCCGTGGGCACCGGGCCGGTGGCGCCCATCGGCGGCCGGTCGATCGGCGACGTGCCCGCGTTCGCGCAGGGCCTGTGGATCCTCCCGACGCTGAGCGACGAGACGGTCTACGCGAACGATGGGAACACCATCAGCGCGTGGGACCGCTTCACTCTTTCTCGCCTGTGGTCGACGACGCCGCAGGTCGAGCTCGACCAGGGCCTCGCTGCGAGGGAGTTGGAGGGAAGGCGGACCCGCTTCCCGCTGCGTCCGCGCGGCGCACTGGGGATCGAGGATGCGGCGACTGTCACCGTCGCGGGGCGCGACATTCTGACTGTCACGGGGGTTGCCGGGCCCGGCATCCTGCCGGGCGCGCAGGAATCGCGCCGAACGTCCGAGGGAATCCACGCCATCGATTCCAAGACGGGCCAGGTCCGCTGGAGCGTGGCCCCGATCGAACTGGACCAGGTGCTTACGGACACGAGCGTCCGGGGGCCGCTGGCGGTCAGCGAGGGCACGGTGATCGCCGGGGCCCGGCGCGCCAGCCAGTCCCAGCGGCTTACGAGCCTCTACCTGCTCGGCCTGGAGCAGGGGACCGGGCGGCTGCGGTGGAAGCGACTGGTCGGCAGCGCGGGGTCGCTCCCGTATGGCAGCCCGCCCTCGCTGCGCGATGGGAGCGAGGTCGTCGAGGGCGTTGTCTATCGCGGGGACCAGCTCGGCGTGATCGGCGCGTACGAGGCGGGCACGGGACGCTGCGTCTGGGTCCGCCGGATGGGGGCCCCGGCCTACGGCACGTCGGAAGCGTCATCGCCGTGGGAGATCAACCAGCCGATCATCGACGGCCCGACGATCGTGATGCTCACGCCCGACCGCACCGAGGTCGTGCGGCTGGATCGCGAGTCCGGGCGGATCCTCGGCCGGCGTCCCGCGGCGGACTTCAGCACACCCGGCCCGGCGTACCTGCTCCGCGTGGGGGACACGCTCGTGGGTGTGGGCTCGCTGCGCCTGTCGATGGTCCCGATCGGCGCGTTCGAGACCGACGGCATCCGGCAGGAACGGCTCGAGGAGCCGGGCGCCCGGGGGCGGGTGGTGGTCTCCGGCGATCGGCTGCTCGTGCCGACGGCCACCGGGGTGACGCTGGTCTCGATCCCGGATCAGAAGTCCGCGCGGGTGCCGCCGGAGACACTGGCGCTCGCCAGCCCGGGCAACGTGCTCCCGGCGACTAGTCAGCTGCTGGTGGTCGACGACAGCCGGCTCCACGCGTACCTGCTCTGGGACGAGGCCGAGCGGGTGCTCCGGCAGCGGATGGCCCGCGACCCGGCCGATGCCGGGCCCGCGGTGACGTTCGCGGAGTTGGCGTATCGAGCGGGCAAGGCGGGGCAGATTCTCGGGGCCGTTGATGCCGCGCTGAGCGCGCTGGACCGGGGCGCGGACGGGCCGCACCGGAAGGAGAACGAGGCCGCGCGTCGGCGGCTCTGGGACTCCGTGCTGGGGATGCTGAACGCGAGTCAGGAGCCTGATCCCAGCGCGATCGTGAGCGCCGACTCCGGCCGGCTGGCCGATTCGGAACTGGTCGGCGAACTGGTGACCCGGCTGGGCCGCATCGCGTCCACCGCCGATGATCGCGCCACCCACCTGCTGACGCTCGGCCGGTTCCGCGAGGGACGGGCGGATGCGGTCGGCGCGGTGGAGGCGTACCAGCGCATCCTGGAGGAGCCGATGCTCGCCGGGGCCACGTGGACCGGCCCGCGTGTCACGCTGCGTGCTGAACTCGAGGCGACGTGGCGGCTGGAGCGGTTGCTCCGCGAGCGAGGCCCGGCGATCTATGCCCCGTACGACATGGCGGCGCGTTCGGAACTCGCGGCGCTGGGGCTTTCGCCCGACGCCGCGGCGCTGGAGCGGCTCGCGCGCCGATTCCCGCTCGCGGCGGTGGCGCCGGGGGCGTGGCTCGCGGCCGGCGAGGCGCTGGAGGCCCACGGCCGGCCCGCGGCTACGGCGTACGAGGCGGGGCTGCGGGCGGCGCAGCGCCGACCGATGGACTCGGCCGACCGGATCGGCCCTTTGGCGGGGCGGCTGACCCGGGCTCTTGAATCCGAGGGGCAGTGGGGCGCGGCCGCGCAGGTGCTCAGGCAGACCGCCGCGAAGTTCCCGATGGCGGTGATCACGGACCGTTCCGGGCCCGTCGACGCCGAGTCGCTTGCCGCGGACCTGCAGCGCCGCTGGGAGACGGCCCATCGCTGGGCGAACATCGGTTCGATCTCCCGCGAGGCCCCGCAGGTGCTCGCCGGTTGGTCCATCATGCGTCCCATGATCCGCGATGTGAGCGAGCGGGTCGCGCGGGTCATCGCGATGGAGAACGGGGAGGACTTCGCAGTCTGGACGTGCGGCGGATCGGGCGGCAGCGAGCCGTGCACCGGGCCGCTCGTCAAAGCGTGGTCGGCCCCGATGGACGGGCAGATGGTGTCGCTGATGCGGGTTGACCAGGATGCGGCGTACTTCTTCCGGCAGGACGCAACCGGGGTGTCGCTGATCAAGGTGCTGGGCGGTCCTGGCTCCGAAGGGGGAGGGAGCGTCGCCTGGAAGACCGAGACGTTCGGCAAGATGTTCGCCAGACAGGAGGCCATGCGGTCCAAGGACCCCGGCCGGCCCGCACCCGATGCGCCCGAAGCGCCCTCGGAAGTGCAGGTCATCCAGACGCCGCTCGACGGCACGGTCACGGCCGACGACCTCATCTACCGGACCGACGAGCGGACCATCGTCCTGTTCGATCGGGTCGGGCGCGGCGTGGGCCTCGATGCCCAGACCGGGCAGGTGCTCTGGGCGGTGCGGGCGCCGCTCTCACGGGTCTTTGACCTCGATATCCGCGCCGGCGTGCTCGCCCTTGCCGGCGAGCAGGACGAGAGCCGCGGCGGCGGTCGCGCCGCGGCGCCCAACGGCGATCCGGTCGGCATCATCGCCGTGCTCGATGCCCGGACTGGACGAGAGACACAGCGGTTCACCCCGCCCGGGGCGGGGCGCATCCGCTGGGTGCTGCTCAGCGAGATCGGGTCGGTCATCGCCGGCACCGATGTGGGCGTTGTCTCGGTCGATGCCGCGCGCGGGCAGGCGAACTGGGCGGTGTTCGACGGCGCTCTTCGCGCCAGTCTCGGGGCGTGGATGGCGGGCGACCGGTTCTTCATCCTCGGCGCGGACCGCCAGCTCTGGAGCGCCGCGGTTCGTGATGGCAAGGTTCGGACGGCGGCCGTCGCGATGCCACCCGAGCAGCTCGACGAGTCGCAGCCGCTCTACGTCGCGAAGGTCCAGGGCCCGCCGGGACAGGATGCGTTGGCCTTCAGCACGCTCCGCGGCATCGCGGTCGTGGGGACCGACGGTGGGATGCTCGGGATCGATGCGCTCGGCGGGCTCGATGCGCTCGTCCCGGCGCTGCCGGGCGAGGGTGTCCTCGTCACCGCCGAAACGGTCGCCAGCGGCCACGAGCCCGACGGGATGATGATCTTCAACGTCCACCTTGTCGACTCGGCCTCGGCCCGCGTTCAGGAGTCACGCGCTCTCGCGCTGGGGGCGCGCCCGCGGCGCATGGCGTTACTGGATGGGCGGATCGCCATCACCGCCGGCAGCACCACCGTGGTGCTCCGGGCCGACTGACCCCCCTCCCCCCACCCCCCATTCCTCACCGTGCGTGCGAAACAGTGCCGCGACCGCGGTTCGAACATGGCCGTGTCCCTCGCGGGTTACTCGCGGGCTTCCCAGCCGTACCCGATGAACTCGTGCCCGAAGGTCCCGTCGTCGTACAGGTCCACGACGCCGTACCCCTCGCCGAAGCCCTGGTGCTTCCCTTTCCACCATGCGCCGCTCACCGCGCCGTCGCAGATGTAGGTCACCCCGGAGTAGTCCACACGGTCGCACTGGTGGATGTGCCCGCTGAGGCACAGCTTCACATTGGGGTGCTTGCGGAAGAGGTCTCGCAACGCCCGCGCATCCAGGTGCATGTTCCCGCCGGGGACGGTCCACTTGCCCTCGTCCACTTCGCGGTTGCGGCTGTCGAAGAGCATGCACGCCGCGAGGATCGGGACGTGCGAGAGCACCAGCACCGGGGTCGTCGCGGGCACCGCGGCGAGGTCTCGCTGCAGCCAGTCCATCTGCGCTTCATCGAGCCGTGCCACGTAGCCGGTGCCCCCGTCGCTCTGCACGCTGTCGAGGATGACGAAGTGCCAGCCCGCTTTGTCGAAACTGCGGTACGGGCGTGCCAGCCCCAGCGTCTGCATCGCCCACGCCTTCCCCCAGGTCGCCTCCGTGCCGTTGGTGCCGCTCTTGGCCTTGTTCCAACCCCAGATGTCGTGGTTCCCCAGGCAGTGCTCGACCGGGCACGGCGCTCCGTCACGGAGCGTTCCGGTGAACAGGTCCCACAGCATCTTGCTCCGGTCGAAGGGCTGCTCGAAGACATCCATCACCAGGTCGCCGCCGGTGAGGATCAGGTCCGGCCTGTCGTTCAGCGCCGCGACGTGCCGGAGGCACGCGGCCATGCCCTCGGCCCCGTGCCGCTCGGGCTGCACATGGAAGTCCGTCAGGTGGGCCACCCGCAGCACGCGACTGCGACCCGGCCCGCCGGCGGGGGGCGCGGCCAGCCGTCGTGCCGCGGCGAGTACCGACGATGGCCCGCCCAAGGCCAGGGCCGCGGTCAGAAGCCCGGCTCCCTTCAGAACATCTCGCCGCGTTGGTACGGGTCGCTGCTGGTCCATTTCTCGTCCTCCTGATGGCGGCCGCCACCATACACGACGCGGTTCGGAATGGACGTTATCGGTCTGCAAAGTTGATCGGAAACACCCTAATCCGGGGTGATCATCCCATGTTCGCAGGTTCCGTACGCTGCCGGCTCGGCTTGTTGGCTCGCCGAGCGCCTTGTCGTAGACTTGGCATCGCGATCGGCGCCTCGACTTGGCGGCTGGCCGCGATGGGAGTCTGGTGGGCGGGGCCGGGGGGCGGCGATGATGGACGGAACCCTGACAATATCCGATCGATCTGGCCCTGAGGCGGGGGCCGCGGTTGATGTGGCGGACCCTGGGGGGGAGTTCCCGGAATCGGCGCGGCGGTTCGTGCAGGACACCGCGGTTCGTGCCGTGAGGCACCTGGGGGCCGTGGGGGAGGTGCGGGTCCGCATCGTCGGTGACGAGGCGATGGCGGCCGCCCACCAGCGGTACCTGGACGACCCGACAACCACGGACGTGCTGACCTTTGATCTGACGGAGGGTCGTGGCGGCGCGGAGGCTCCGCCGCGGCTGGATACCGATGTGCTGGTGTGCGCCGATGTGGCGAAGCGCGAGGCGGCCCGGCGCGGGATCAGTCCCGAGCATGAAGCGGTGCTGTACGTGCTGCACGCCATCCTGCACTGCCTGGGGCACGACGATCACACTCCCGCGGGGTTCGCCCGCATGCACGCGGCGGAAGACGGAGTGCTGAGCGCTCTCGGTGTGGGCCCTGTCTTCGGTGTGCCGGAGAACCGCGAGTGAGTGCGCTGTGGGTGCTCATCGCGTCGACGGTCCTCGCTGGGATGCTCGCCACGCTGCACTATGCGTTGGCGGACCTGGCGCGCGCCTCGCTCGAAGAAATCGCCTCGGTCAAGAACCGTCCCGCCGCGACGCGGCGCGTGGACGCGATCCTCCGCGATGTCTCGGGCCATTCGAGGGCGATCGCGGTGCCCATGATCCTGTGCCTCGCCGCGGCCGTGGCCGCCGCGGTGGAGGAGACGACCAACCTGCGGTCGGGCACGGGCATGCCGGTCACGCACGCCGACGAGATCATCGGCGTGCTCGCGGCGTCGCTGATTCTGTGGGTGCTGTGCGTGTCGCTGCCGATGTCGATCGCCTGGCACGCGGGCGAGCGGCTGGTCTACGCCTGGTCGCCGCTGGTGCGCGGGATCTACCACCTGGGCGCGCCGCTGCGTGCCCTCGGGCGGTTCCTGGACGAGATGGTGAAGCGGCTCGCGGGGGTCCAGGGCGACACTCGCAACGAGGTGCTGCAGGCCGAGTTGATGAGCGTTGTCGAGGAGGGGGAGCGCGAGGGGCAGATCGACCTTGAGCAGCGCGAGATGATCGAGGCGGTCGTCGAGTTCCGGAACCTCACCGCCAAGCAGGTCATGACCCCGCGCACCGAGATCGAGGCGTTCGAGGAGACGAACGAGCTCGGCGCCGTCACGCGGATCATCAAGGAGATCGGCCACTCCCGCATCCCGGTCTACCAGGGGTCGCTGGACAATGTCGTCGGCATCTTCTACGTCAAGGACCTGATGCGCTGGCTCGCCGGCGACGGCACGCACGCGCCCGGCAAGCCCTTCTCGCTCCGGGCCATCCTGCGGCCCGCGCTGTTCGTGCCGGAAACCAAGCCCGTCCGCGAGCTGCTCCGCGAGCTGCTCAAGAAGAAGGTCCACATCGCCATGGTCGCGGACGAGTTCGGCGGCACCGCCGGGCTGGTCACCATCGAGGACATGGTCGAGGAGATCGTCGGCGACATCCGGGACGAGTACGAGCCGACCGAACCGGAAAAGCCCGACGTCGAGGTGAAGCTGCACGAGCGCACCGCCGAGGTGGATGCGCGGGCGTACATCGACGATGTAAACGACGCCCTGTTGCCGCTGGGCTGGTCGCTGCCCGAGGGGGACGACTACGACACCGTCGGCGGGTTTGTGATCACCACGCTGGGCCGCATCCCCGAGCAGGGCGAGTCATTCCGGCACGACCGCGCCACGGTGACCGTGCTCGAGGCCTCGCCGACCCGCGTCCTCAAGGTCCGGCTGGAGGTCGGCCAGGACGACGACGATCACCACCATGATGAGGATGATGAGCCTGCCAGCCGCAACGGGGGGCCGGTCCCCCAGCGCCCCGGCGATCGGCCCGCGGAACCTCGCACCCAGTAAGCACTCGCCGCCCGGTTCGGCGGTGCGGCTGGCGCTCCCTCGTTTGCCCGGGCCGTGCCTCTAGACTTGGCCCATGCCGCTGCGCCTGTACAACACGCTGACCCGGACGATCGAACCCCTCGCGCCCCGCGACCCGGCGATGGTCACGTTCTACACCTGCGGCCCGACGGTGTACGACGACGCCCACATCGGCAACTTCCGCTCGTTCCTCGCCGCGGACCTGCTGCGCCGCTTCATCGAGTCGCCCATGTGCGAACTCGCAAGCCAAGACGGCTCGCCGAGCAAGGGCCCGCGGCGGGTCGTGCACGTCATGAACATCACCGACGTCGGCCACATGACCGACGACGCCGAGGGGGGCGAGCACGGCGAGGACCGGATGGCGGTCGCGGGCCGCCGGCTCGCGGAGGCCAAGAAGGCGGGCAAGCTGCCCGCGAGCGTCGAGATCAATCCGAACGACCCGTACGCCATCGCGGCGTTCTACGCGGAACGGTTCATGGAGGACGCCAGGAGGCTGGGGCTCAAGGTCGCCATCGAGGCCCGGACCGATCCGACGCTGATGCCCTTGGCCACCGCCAACATCGGCGGGATGGTCGCCGCGGTGCAGCGGCTGATCGAGCGCGGCCACGCGTACGTCGTCGGCGAAACGGGCGCCCGCGTCGTTTACTTCCGCGTCCGCTCGTTCCCCTCCTACGGCCGGCTCTCGGGCAACACGCTCGACGCGCTGCGGGCCGGCGAGGGCGGTCGCGTGCTGGCCGAGAACCAGGCCGGCAAGGAGCACCCGGCGGACTTCCTGCTGTGGAAGGAGGATCCGAGCCACATCATGAAGTGGGACTCGCCGTGGGGCAAGGGCTACCCGGGGTGGCACATCGAGTGCACGGTCATGGCCGCGAGCCGCCTGCTTGGCCCCTCGGTGTTCGGGGATCTTCTCAGGGGATCCGGCGCCACGGGCGGCATCATCGACCTGCACTCGGGCGGCGAGGACAACATCTTTCCGCACCACGAGTGCGAGATCGCCCAGTCCTGCGGTGCGTTCAACACGGAGGAGTCCATCCAATCGGGCGAGGCGACGTTCTCCCGGCTCTGGTTCCACCCGCGGTTCCTGCTCGTCGAGGGGACGAAGATGTCCAAGAGCAAGGGCAACTTCTTCACCGCGCGGGACCTGTTTGCCCGCGGCGTCGAGCCCGCGGCCCTGCGCCTCGAACTCATCAAGACCCACTACCGCAGCAACGCTAACTTCACGTTGCAGGGCCTCACGGATTCCCAACGCACGATCGACCGCTGGCGCCGCATGCTCGAATCGCCGGAGCCCGGCAACGGCGACGGCGCGCGGCGGGATCGCTGCGCCCGCGAGTTCGCCGAAGCGATGCACGAGGATCTCAACATCGCCGCGGCGCTCGGGGCGTTGAACTCGTGGGCGAACGACACCAGGTCCCCCACTCGCTCGGACGCCGCGCTGCTCCGGGACCTTGATGCGGTCCTGGGCGTTCTCGGGCTCGAGCGCCCGGCGAGCGCGCAGACCGAGATCGGGCTGTTCGCCCCCGGCCTGGCGCCGGACCCGGCAGTGGTTGCCCTGCTCATCGAGCGGTGCGACGCCAAGGCTCGCAAGGATTTCCCGCGTTCCGACGCCATCCGCGACGAACTCGCCCGGATGGGCTATGCCATCAAGGACGTCGCGGGCGGCAAGGTCGAGGTCAGGCGGGCGTGAGGAGGCTGCGATGCGGGCGCTGGTGACGGTCGTGCTGCTGGTCTGCTCGAACCTGTTCATGACCTTCGCGTGGTACTACCACCTCAAGAAGCCCGGGTGGCCGCTATACACCGCGATCGTCGCTTCCTGGGGCCTCGCGTTCTTCGAGTATCTGCTGCAGGTCCCCGCCAACCGCTACGGCCACATCAGCCACGCCGGCCCGTTCACGGCGCCGCAACTCAAGATCATCCAGGAGGCGATCACGCTGACCGTGTTCGCGGCGTTCTCGATCGTCGTTCTGGGCGAGAAGCTCCGCCTCCAGGACGCGGTCGCGTTCGCGCTGATCATGGCGGGCGTCGCCGTCTCGATGTGGGGCCGGGGGAGCGCCCCGGCCTAGCGTCAGCAGTTGCCCGACAGGGCGTTGAACCACCCGTTCACGAACGTCGCGATGTCTGCGGGCTCGATGAGCCCGTTCCCATCAACATCGCCCAGCAGCGACGGGGCCGCGATCGACGTGACCCAGTCGTTGATAAATCCAGCAATATCCGCCGGTTCGACGGCGCCGTTCATGTCCCAATCAAAGGGGCACCGAAGCCCGGGGGGAACACTCACGCCGATGATGGCGACCACCTCGGTGCCGCCGCCGATGGGAACCAGATCGACGTTGGCGTACACCACGGGCTCGTTGGAAATATCGAGACCCGGTCCGATCGCGAGCGAGGCGTTGAAATCGGTCAGCGTGTAGTCGGCGATGGTGTCGTTGTCGACATCGATCGTCGCCCCGACCGAGAGCAGCCGCTTCGTACGGCTCCCCAGCAGCGGCCCGTACCCATAGAACAGCGTCTCGGTGGCGGTGGGGCTGAGGATGAACGCGACCTGGTTTCGGTTGTTGATCGACACGGAGTTCACGGCCGCGCCCGACGGGATCGCGATCCCGTCCACCACATCACCCTCGCGGACCTTGATCAAACCGTTGTAGGCGATGAACAGGTCGACGGCCGTGGCGGCGCTGGTGTCGCCGCCGAACACGTAATGACCCGAGTCGTTGATCGAGACGCCGGCGTAGTTCTGCCAGTTGTCGGCCAGCGGCGATCCGGTCGGAGAGCCCTCGCGGTGGCGCATCTGTCCATCCACGTAGATAAAGGTGTTGGCGGCCGCGGCTTCGGTCGTGTCGACCTGGTGGATATGGTGCAGGCCGTTGTCGGAGATGCAGTAGCCGAAGTTGTTCGCGCTCGACAGGAGGGTGAACCCATCGATGACATCGTTCCCGCCCAGCAATCGTGTGAACACGGGGCCGGGGAACGCCGCCCGGTACAGCGCGCGATTCGTCGTGGAGCCGCCGGACGTCGCGGATTCGCCGGCGACGAAGTAGGCCGTGCCGTCGGCCCCCATGCTGGGCCGGCTGGCGAACGACCAGAACAGACCCGTGCCGGGGATGTCGTCGTCGCTGACCGCCAACGCTCCGAGCTGCGTCCAGACCGAGTCGTTCCCCTCCGTGCTCGGGCTGTAGATGAACTGCCCGGAGTTGCCCACGCCCATCGTCCCTTCTGCGCCGGTCAGCACGCCGGCCCCGGCGTCGGAGTTGCGCCACACGACCTGGTTCTCGAAGAACACGAAGTAGTCGGTGCCGCTGAGCGTCGTCAGGCTCCCGGTGAACCCGATCTTCCCGTTGCCGGCGGTGAACGGCGCGTTGAGGGTCGAGACCGTGTCTGTTCCAGACCCGGCGAGCACCTGGTTGCGGATGGCGACGAGCGTGACCGACTGCTGAGCGACCGCGATCGCGGCGCTCCCGGCAACGGCGAACAGAGCGGCGGCAGCGGTGTGGCGTCGTACGTGCATCGGATGTTCCCTTTCCTTCGCCTCGTGCAGGCACTGATCCGCGACCGAGCGGCCGCGATCCGGGCAGTTTACTTGGCACCGAATTCTGGGCAAGGCCCGGGCCGTCAAGTTCAGCAGACCTCGGGGGCTCCCGAATCCGCACCCCTCCCCGAACCCGCGACCGCCGCACCGTCATCCTCGACCGACGCCACGAACAAGTACTCCGTGTTCCGCGCCGGGCCCGGGACGCCCACCCGCTCGCCCCGCGGGTTGTGGATGCCGATCTGGGCTCCGACATACCGCTTGAAGTCGATCGGCCGAGTCGAGACCCGGCCGCGCCGGCCCAGGACCGCCTCGACCTCCTCGCGAGAGAGGTACCCCTCGTCACTCACCGAAACGATGATCGACTGGACGCGGAGCGTGCACACCAGGCGTTCGAACGCGCCCGGCGCCCCCCGGCGCGAGTTGAACTCGCTCTTGCGCGTCCGGCAGTCCTCCCGCTTGCACGCCACACCGTACACGCCCGGCTTGTCCCACCGCACCAGCGACTCCCACACGTGGTAGTTCCCCAGGTAGGAGTGCTGGTTGTACGGCGGGTCGATGTACGCAACATCCGCCTCGAACGCGGCGGCGGCCTCCAGCGCGTCCATCCCGTGGGCCTCCCCTTTTCCGGCCGGCGCACGGGTCAGCACGTCGGGCGTGCGCAGTTCCAGATCCTGCCTCGCCCTCGGGGCCCAGTCCTTCAGGTACGCCATCTGCACCCCGGTGGTCGAATCCACGCGGTCCGCCGCCTCCAAGAGCGACACGAGCACGACGGCCTCGATCTCCGGACCCAGGCCCTTCGCCGCGATCGCCTCGCGGATCGCGTCGATCCGCTCTCCGTTCCGGGGCTGGATGTAGCGGGACCGCACGCAGAACGTCTCCGTGAAGTACCCCGCCCGGCCCGGTAGCGCGTTGAACTCGGCGATCAACCGGACCGCATCCTCGAGCACGTCCTCGCGGTCCGCCTGTACATAGCACCGGGCCAGCGTCTGGGCGTAGGCGTTGTGGTCGTTCGCGATTACCCGCCGGCCGAGCCGCTTCATCGTGTGCCCGACGCGCGATGTCCCCGAGAACAGGTCCAGCACGGTCTCTGATCGTGGCAGCGACGCCACCGCCTCCACGATGTGAGGCAGGAGGAGCCGCTTTGAACCGAGGTACTTGATCATGCACGGGACCGATGCCGCGGAGGGCTCGCGAGACGCGCCGGCGCACGCGGCTCAGAATCGCTTGTGCGCCTCCCGACCGGCCGGCCCCTTGACGCCCAGGACCAGACGGGCCAGCAGCAGGTCGCGCGGGCGGGTGATCTTGATGTTCGACGGGTCCCCCTCGACGACCACGACTCTCTCTCCCAGTCGCTCCACCAGTTGTGCATCGTCCGTGCTGCTCAGGTCCGCCTGCGCGTACGCCCGCCGGATCAGGTCGATCCTGAATACCTGCGGCGTCTGCACGGCGACCAGCCCCGACCGGTCGACTGTCTCTTCGACCGCCCGGACCGAGGCGGCCGAGGCGCCGGCGCTGCCGAGGATCGCCGCGAGCGGGTCCGGGGCCTCCGGCAGGTGATCCTTCGAGACTCGCTTGAGGGTGTCGGGCACATCAACGCCAGGGATCGCGGCCCCGTGCCGCTCCGCCGCGCGGAGCACCCGCTCGATCAGTTCCTCGGAGGCGCACGGCCGCGCCGCATCGTGGATGGCCACGTGGGTGCACCCTCCCGCAGCGCCATCGGGGATCTCCCGGAGCGCGTTCGCCACGGTTTCGTAGCGGTGGTCCCTCCCGCCGCGGCAGAGCCGGACGCCCAGCAACCCGAGCTTGTCTGCGTGCCGCAGGCGGAACTGGGCGAAGGCCTCCTCGTCCGCCGGCCCGGCGACGATGATGATCGATACCTCCGGGATCTTGGTGAAGAGTTCCACCGTCCGGTGCAGCACCGGCCGTCCGCCGAGATCCTCGTCGAGTTTGGACCGCCCGCCGGACTCACCCCCCAGTGGAGCGCCCTCGCCGTAGCGGCGCGACGAGCCCGCGGCGGGAATGATGACTGCAAGGTTCATGCGGCAGGGTAGAACCGGGCCCGGCGATCGGGCGTTCTACAATGACGCCTCTTTGACAACCGGGGCCGAGACGGCAATCGACCGGACAGAGCCGGTCCGTCGTGGCGCGTCGGGGAGCATGCTGGCCCCGTCAACAAGCATGCACAACACATAGTTGCCAACAGCAACTACGCTCTCGCGGCCTAATTTAGGCTGCGCGATCCCTGCCCGACGCCCGATGGGGCGGGGATCGAATGCATCGGGCTGGTCCGCCAGTGGCGCCCCCGGGCGACGCGGATGAGAATCAGCTGGGGGCTGGGCCAAAGGGGATGCCGCCGGAGGCAGCCCCAAGGTCGAGATTAATACTCCGGATACACGCGTAGAGGCGACGGGTCGACTGGACGGCACCGGGGTTCGACTCCCCGCGGCTCCATTGGGCTTTCAAGTGCGGGGCTCTGCGCGCCCGTGGGCCGCATACAGTCATCGCCGGAGGCGGCTGTCGCAACCGGAACCAGGGGGTTGGAGAACGAACAAATGATCTCGAGCAAGTGGTCTGGCGTCCTGGCGTTTGTCGCAGCAGCGGGCATCGCATCCTGGGCCCTGGTCGATAGCGCCCCGGCGTATGGGCAGCCGGTCAAGGTCCCCAAGAAGGAAAAGGACAAGAAGGACACCAAGTCCAAGGACTCCGCCAAGAAGAAGGGCGCCGGGGTGAGTGTCGGCGACACGGCCCCTGACTGGACTGTCACTGGGGTCGACGGCAAGGAGCACAAACTCTCGGACTTCAGGGGCAAGATTGTCCTGATGGACTTCTGGGCGACCTGGTGCCCGCCGTGCAGGGCGGCCATGCCCGGCATGCAGAAGATCCACGAGGAGTACAAGGACAAGGGCGTCGTCGTTCTCGGTATGAACTGCTGGGAGCGCGGCGACCCCAAGGCCTTCATGGAATCCAACAAGTACACCTACGGCCTCATGCTCAAGAGCGATGCCGCCGCGGAGGCGTATGGGGTCAATGGCATCCCCGCGTTCTTCCTCATCGGTCCCGACGGCAAGGTGCTCATGGTCGAGCGCGGCTTCGCCGAGGATGGCGAGAAGAAGATCGCCTCCACCATTGACAAGCACCTGAGCAAAGAGAAGTCCGATGCTCCGGCCAAACCGACCGACGATGCGGCTGCCGGTAGTCCGAAGAAGGGCGCGGCGGCACCGAAGCACTGAGTTTCGTCGGCGACTACTTCCGATGGTCGCCGATCCAACCACGACCAACCCAATCGGACCGCTCGGACTATGACTGCGGTCCGATTTCTTTTGGTATTCTCAGAACTCGCCGCTCAGCGATCGACAAAGGCTGCGGCTTTGTGTTTTCTCATTGTGCCGCAAGTACTTATCTCACGCGGGCACATCCCAACCCGGACACTGTGCGAAATGCAATGCCCCGGTTGAAGGGAGTTGCTCCCAAGAGCGTGTCTCTCGCTGGCGGTCGTCATGCGAGTTGTCGTCCTCGGTACCTTCTGTGATTCCTCTGGTGTGTCGCTGGAAACGGCGCAAGCGTCGTGCAAACGCTTGCCTTGGCTGGGTCTGGCCCCTACGTTTTCTGAGCGGAATTTCTCGATGGAGAGGTTTTTTGGCGACCGACGTTGTCGCCCGAGACTGGCCTGCTGAGTGTGTCGCGCAGAGCCGGACCAAACGCAGCAGGCGCGGACCGAGGATGGATCCCGGTTCGCTGGCTGGTGTGCACGGATGTGAAGAGCCGACGACCGCCGCCCTTTTCGGTGGCGCGAAGTCCGGGTATCGGCCGAGAGCCTCGGCGCCGTCCATGTCGACGGAATGAAACGGTTTGTTTGTGCGAACAATGCTCGTGTTCCCGGAATGTTCCGGTGTGGGCATGTGTTCGATGGATTCACCACGTATGCAGCCGGGCGGGGATCGAAAAGGAGCCCACGGAATGAAACGAACTCGTGCAACACAACTTGTATCGCTGCTGGCGACGGCCGCCTGCGGCGCCTTGGGCCTGATGGGTTGCGAGGCGCAGCAGGGCACCGAGAAGGTGACCTACCGCTACGGCGGCGGCCAGACGATGACCGAGTACCGCGCCACCGGCGCCCCGGCCCCGGCCCCGGCTCCCGCCCCAGCGCCGGCCCCGGCACCCGCCCCGGCCCCGGCTCAGCCTCCCTCCGGCGGCTGCCCCGTCGGCACGGACATGGCCCAGTCTGTCGCCTACCTCCCGACCGGTGATCGCAACACCAGTGCGATCATGATCCAGAAGGTCTTCCCCAACGAGGCCATCGTCGGCAAGACGTTTGATTACACGATCTGCGCCACCAACCTCACCTCCATGTCGCTCATCGACGTCGTCGTCAAGGATGCCGTCCCCACGAACTACAAGGTGGCCTCGACCGATCCCAAGGCCGAGATGTCCGGCAACAACATGCTCTTCCGCCTCGGCGATGTCGGCCCCCGTCAGACCCGCGTCATCAAGGTCTCCGGCGCCGCCGCGAACAGCGGGCAGGTCATGAACTGCTCGTCGGTCAGCTGGGACAACAGCATCTGCATGGCGGTCAACATCGTCCAGCCGGCGCTCAAGGTCACGCGGACGGCCACCCCCGAGGCCACGCCGTGTGATTCGGTCCTCGTCAAGATCGATGTGACCAACACCGGCTCGGGCATCGCCGAGAACGTCAAGATCACCGACACCCTCGGCGCCGGCCTGAGCACCGCCGACGGCAAGACCGGCACGCTGACCCTTGATGCGGGCAACCTCGGCCCCGGTCAGACCAAGTCCTTCCCGATGACCATCAAGGCCGCCAAGACCGGTGTCTACACCAACACGACGACGGCGACCGCCTTCGGCGGGCTCAGCGCGACCTCGAACCAGACCACCACCACCGTCAAGGCCCCGGCCCTGGCGATCAAGGCCGAGTGCACGGCGACGTCCTACGTCGGCCGCACCGTCATCGGCCGCTACGTGGTCAAGAACACCGGCGACGCCCCGGCGACCAATGCCCAGGTCATCGCCAACCTCCCCGGCAACGCCAAGTTCATGTCCGCCGACTCCAACGGGACGATGGCCAGCGGCCGCGTGACCTGGAACCTCGGCACTATCGGTGCGGGCGAGTCCAAGACCGTCTCGTTCACCGTGATCCCCAACACCGTCAGCAACCTCCAGTCGTCCGCCACGGCCACCGCGACCTGCGCCACCGCCGTGACGGATCAGTGCACTGTGAACGTCGTCGGCGTCGCCGACATCGAGAGCAATCTGGACGATGAGTCCGGCGTCGTGTTCGTCGGCGAGACGCACGACTTCGTCTACACCCTCAAGAACCAGGGCCAGGTTCCCCTCACCGGGATCACAGTCAAGGTCGACCTCTCCGACGGCCTGGAGTACGTCTCGTGCACCGCGGAGACGCAGCCTGTCCGGGAGGGTAACCTCTACGTCTTCAAGTCCAACAGGACGCTGCCCCCGGGCGAGATCCACAAGTTCGTCCTGACCCTCCGCGGCACGGCCGCCGGTGATCAGTACTGCAACACGCAGACCAGCACGAACGAGATCAAGACCACCGCCCGCAACGACGGCCAGGTCACCTACGTCGCGAAGTAATCGCGCCGCGGGATAAACGGTTTTCTCCGAGTCGCGCCCGGAAACGGGCGCGACTCGCTTTTTGGAAGCATTGGAAGAGGCACGGCGTAGCGTGCGTTGACCATGCAGAGGCCAACCACCCGTGCCCCGTCCTGGCGGGTCCCGCCGAACCAAACGGGTGCCGTCTCACACCTAACTGGGAGACTCTCGATGCGGTACGCAATCCTGACGATGGCGATCCTCGGCCTGGCGTTTGCTGGATGTGAGGAGAAGAAGACTCCGAACGTCGAGAACTCGGTCTCCGGCGCCATGGACACGGTGAAGGAGAAAGCCGGGGCCGCGATGGACGACGTCATGAAGAAGAAGGACGAACTGATCGCCGCCGCCAACACCAAGATGGCCGAGATGGAGAAGGCGGCCGCCGACTGGAAGGCCAAGATCGAGGCGATGCCCGAGGCCGCACGCGGCGCCGCCAACTCGCTCGTCGAGTCCTATCACTCCGCCGTCGCTTCCGCCAAGGAATCCGTCGCTAAGCTGAAGGATGCAACAGCCGAGAACTTCCCCACGCTCAAGAGCAATGCCGACGCCGCGATCAAGAAGGTCAGCGATGCCTACGAGGCCGTCAAGGCCAAGCTCGGCGCCTGACGCCAACAGCGACATTCCGGATCAACAACTACTTGGGCGCTGAACCACGGGAGGCTTCCCTGGTTCGGCGCCCAGTTCCGCTTCAGTCTTCCTCGCCCTCGAGCCGCAGCGTCTCCACCACGCGGCAACTCCCCGCGAGCGGAGATGACGCGTCGTCCGGCGCCTCCAGCACCACGCACTCTCCGGTGCGCACCACGATGCCGCCGCGGGCGCCCGGGCACAACGCCGCGACAAGGTTCTCCATCGTGGGGTTGTGACCCACCACGGCGAGCACCCGTCGCGATGGGTCGAGTCTCCGGACTGTCTCGATCAGCCCGATCACTGCCGACGCCGTGGTGTCCGTCTCGAGTGCCCGCTCGATCCGAAGCACCGACCCCAGCACGCCCTGGATGATCCGAGCCGTCTGCACCGCCCGCAGGATCCCGCTCGAGAGCACCAGGTCGGGCGGAGCCGCATCAGCGGCGAGCGCCTCGCCCAGATGGCGTGCCTGCCTCTCGCCGCGGCTGGTGATCAACCGCTCCGCATCCCGGCCCGTTGACGACTGTTTCTCGGCCTTCGCATGCCGGATGATGTGGAGCCGCATGCCACGATCGTAGCGAAGGTTCGCCCTGTCCCGGCGCGTCGAACCCCATGAGCATCGCCGAAGGTGGTAGATTGCCAGCGTGACTGCTCCCGCTACCGGTGATGCAACCCCCGCGATCAGTCCTTCGCGACTGGCCGCCCTGGGCAACCTCGGACTCGTTGCGGGTCCACTGCTGGCCGCGGCCGTCTACTGGTTCCTCCCGCCGCTCCCCACCGGCCTCTCCCACGAAGCCCGGTCCACCGCCGCATTGGGCGTGCTCATGGCCATCTGGTGGATGACCGAGGCGATTCCGCTCAGCGCCACCTCGCTCCTGCCGATTATCGCACTCCCGCTCCTCCGCGTCACGCCGGTCGGGGCCGCGGCGGCGCCCTACGCGGACCCGCTGATCTTCCTGTTTCTCGGCGGCTTCATCCTCGGCCTTGGCATGCAGAGGTGGGGGCTCCACCGTCGTCTCGCCCTGCTCACCATCCTCACCGTGGGCGGAAACCCTCGCCGCACGGTCCTGGGCTTCATGGTCGCCACGGCCATGCTCAGCATGTGGGTGAACAACTCCGCCACCGCGATGATGATGATGCCCATCGGCCTGAGTGTCATCGCCCTCGTCTCCGCCCGCCTCGGACGGGGCGACCTCTCGAATCCTGATGCCGAGGGACTCCCGGGCCGCAACTTCGCCACCTGCATCATGCTCGGCATCGCCTACAGCGCCAGCATCGGCGGCGTGGGCACGCTGATCGGCACCCCGCCCAACCTCGTCTTTGCGTCGCAGGCCCGCGCCATCTTCGGCCAGGAGATCGGCTTCCTCCGCTGGATGTGGCTCGGTGTCCCCATTGTCATGATCCTCATCCCAGTCGTCTGGATCTACCTCACCTTTCTCGCCTTCCCCGTCCGCATCCAGTCCATCCCGGGCTCCCGCTCCATGCTCCGGGATGAGTTCAAGCGCCTCGGCCCCATGTCCCGCGGCGAGATCGCCGTCATGGTCGTCTTCTTCATTGCCGCCGCGTGCTGGATTACCCGGCCACTGCTGACGGCCCGCGGCCTTCCCATGCTGCACGACTCGGTCATCGCCGTCGCGGCCGCCGCGGTGCTCTTCCTCATCCCGATCGACCTCCGCGCCCGCCGTTTCGTGATGGACTGGGAGACCGCCGAGAAACTCCCGTGGGGCGTTCTCCTGCTCTTTGGCGGTGGCCTGAGCCTCGCGAGCGCGTTGACCGCCACCGGGGTCGACGCCTTCATCGGCCATTCGCTCGCCCGCATGGACGGCGTGCCCGACCTCGTGCTCGTCGCCGCCGTTGCCGCCGCGATCCTGTTTCTGACGGAGATCGCCAGCAACACCGCGATCGCCACGGTCATGATGCCCGTCCTCGCCGGCGCCGCCGCCGGGCTCGGCGTCCACCCCTACCTGCTCATGATCCCGGGCTGCCTCGCCGCGAGCCTCGCGTTCATGATGCCGGTCGGCACGCCTCCCAATGCGATCGTTTTCTCGACCGGCCGCGTCACCATGCGACAGATGGTCCGCGCCGGCTTCTGGCTCAACCTCGTCAGCATCCTCGTAGTGACCGTCGTGGTCTACTACGCTGGCTCGTGGCTGCTGGGCATGGACCTCCACACCGTGCCGCCCTGGGCCAGGCTGCCCGGCTAACCGAACCAGCGGACCGGCCTTACGCCCGCCCGTACTCCGCCCAGCTCGACGATGTCTCGCTCACCCGCACCCGTTCGAGCACCACGCCTGGGTTGAAGCGGTACTCGCCTCCGTGCGCCTCGCGGTACGACCCGCCGCGCGCAATCTCCCCGGCAAGGAACTCGTAGATGTACTTCGCGAAGACCTCCGTCGTCGGGTCCTGATCATTGAAGACCACCAGCCGCTCCCGCTGCGCCGCCGGGAGATGGCCCACGACCGGGTCGTTGCTGTTCACCGCCATCGCATGGTCGAGCCGGTTCAGAAACTCGCCGACGGCGAGCCGCACGACCTTGAAGTCGCACACCATGTCGTACTGGTCGAGCGTCTCACACGCCAGCACGACCTCCACCCGGCGCGTGTGTCCGTGCAGAAACCGGCACAGCCCGGGGTGCTTGTGCAGCATGTGCCCCGACTCGATCTCGAATGACTTGCAGACCCGGTAGACCATCGTAAATCAGCGGAAAGAGCCCGCCCCCGGCGTGGCCGCCCATCGTAGGAGGAGCTTCCCTCCCCGGCCGCCTATGTCCTCCGCGTGTGCCCGAACAACTGGATGTGCAGCCGCGGGCAGTATCGCCACGATCTCGCCACGCAGTGCCGCAGGATCATGTCGGTCAGTGCCCGCGCCGGCGTCGAGACGCCCTCGGGCATGAGCAGCACGTCGACGGGGGCCCAGCCGGTGAGGCGGGCCAGCACTCCCTCGATCTCCGCGATGTCCTCCTCTCGCGATACGACGAACTTGAGTTGGCACGCGGGTGACGGGTGCGCCTTGATCAACGCCTGGATCGCCGCGAAGTCCAGCCGCCGCTCCTCGTGCCGCGCCGCCCACGCACCCCCGGGGTCGCGGGGATCGCCCGGGCCCGGCGTCGAGTTCGCGAGTTTCGGGCTGATGCTCATCAGGTGGCACGACACGGGCCTCACCACCGTTCCCGCCGTCTCGATGGTGATGTGCATCCCGACCTCGTCCGCGAGCCGACGGGTCAACTCGGTCACACCGGGGAACATCATCGGCTCACCGCCGGTCACCACCGCGTGCCGAACACCAGACCGCCGTGCTTCGACGACCAGATCGTCGATAGACCGCCGCGGCCCCTCCGGATTCCAGGAGGCGTGCGGCGTGTCGCACCATGTGCAGCGGAGGTTGCACCCGCTCAACCTCACGAACCACGACGGGATTCCGACGAGTTTCCCTTCCCCCTGGATCGAGACGAATGTCTCTGCGATCCGCAGGCCAGCATCTGCCGTCGGCTCGGCCGTCATGGTGTGCGTCCCTGTCCCGCCGGCCCTACGCGTGGACCACGGGCGGCTCATTGGCGTACAGCGTTGGATCGGATACCCCGGCCTCGGCGAACCCACGGGCCCTGATGAGGCACGAATCGCACCGGCCGCACGCCTGCGCGATGCGATCGGCGCCGGCCGGCGCCGGCGAGGGGTCGTAGCACGAGGTCGTCAATCCCAGGTCCACCCCGAGATCGCACCCCATCCGGATGATCTGCGCCTTGGTCAGGCTCACCAGCGGCGAATGGACCGTAAACGCCCGGCCGTGCTCGGCTCCCGCCGAGGTCCCCAGCGTCGCCGCCCGCTCAAACGCCCGCAGGAACGGCTCCCGACAATCCGGGTACCCCGAGTAGTCCACCGCGTTCGCCCCGATGTACAGGTCCGTCGAACCGAGGGTCTCGGCGAGGCCCGCGGCGAGGCTCAGAAAAATCAGGTTCCTCGCCGGCACATAGGTGACCGGGACCCCCCCTCCTTCCCCCCCCTCTCGCCCGCCTCGCCGACCGATCGTCGCGCTCGGGGTGTCCTTCGGAACCGCGATCGATGGGTCCGTCAGCGCCGAGCCCCCGATCGCCGCGAGATCCACTCCGATCACCGAATGCCGCGATACCCCCTGCTGCGCGGCGACCGCTCGCGCCGCATCCAGTTCAAGCGCGTGCCGCTGCCCATAGTCGAACGAAACCGCCACGCACCCGTACCCGCTCGCCCGCGCTGCGCCCAGCGCCACCGCGCTATCCAGACCGCCCGAGAGCAGAACCACCGCGATGGGACTCGTGCTGTTCACCTTCAATCGTAGGAGATCGCCGGCTGATCCTCACCACCCCAGCCGATCCAGCGTCCCGCACACGGCGCCGACATATCCGCCGCCGAACAGCCGGACATGCACCAGCAGCGGGTACAGGTTGTAGATATGCCGCCGCTCCTTGAAGAACCCCGGGGCGATCGGGCTCAGCTCCTGATACCGTTCGAAGAACGCGGGGCCGAACGTGTCAAAGAGCGTGATGAACGCCAGCTCGATCTCCCGGTGCCCGAAGTACACCGCCGGGTCCAGGAACGCGGTCAGGCGCCCACCCCGCGCCAGGACGTTCGTGGTCCAGACATCCCCGTGCAGCAGCGAGGGCCGCTCGGGCTCGCCGATCAATCGCGGGAGTTCGGCCGCGAGCCGTTCGATCCGCCCCAGCACATCCCACGGCAACCGCCCCTCGTTGCGGGCTGCCCGCGCCATGTGCAGCAACCGCCGGTCACGGAAAAACCCCACCCATGATCCGCACCACCCGTTGGGCTGCGCCAGCCCGCCGATCAGGGTGTCCCGCTCGAGCCCGAACCTCCCATCGTCACTCGAGGCGGTGTGCAACTCCGCGAGCAGTTCCGCACCATGTCGCTGCGCGGCCTCGTCAAACCGGCTCTCCCCTTCCATCCGCTGCATGACCAGCAGCGAGGGCGACGCGAACAACACCCGCGGCACGGGCAGGCGCGATCGCTGGCGCAGCACGCCGAGCATGTACGCCTCGACATCCAACGAAGCGAGTGCTACCCCCTCTGCGTGCTTTGCGACCACGTCCACCGGCCCGCCATGTGTGGCGATCGTCGCGCCATAGACCGCAGCGACACACCCGCCGTGCAGCGGTACCAAGCTGCTAACGGATGCGCCAAGTGCTCGCTCAATGGCGGCGGCGACGTCGGACATCACGTCTCAGCCTACGCGCTTCCTGCCGCGGCACCCGGCTTAGCCCGCCCGCCGACGGGCGTTCGCGGAGCGGCACGCCTCGATCAACCGCCCGAGCTCTTCGGTAGCCCCGGTGGCCCCGCCGGTGCGTTCCATAGCCTTCAGCACCGTGTCCGCAAGCCCGCCGATCCCCGCCAGCCCCATATGCGGCGTGGTTTCCCTGAGTTGCGTGCACAGCTTGCGGATGTCCTGCGTCGACCTGTTCCTGAGGAGGTACTCGAGCCGATCCGCGTCGCCCCGTAGGTTCGCGAGGAACCCGGCCGCCATGGATGGCGAACGCTCCGCTGTCGTCGGGCCCGGCGCCTTGCCTGCCGGCATAGCCCGCAGGAGGAACTCGGCGGCCGCACGCAGCAGGAGCGGCTGCGACAGCGGCTTGACCAGGCACGCCTGCACATCGATCCCTTCGACGCGCTCGCGAGTGACCGTGGAATCGTCCGCCGTGACAAGAATCACCGGGGTGGCAATGCTCCGTCCGCGGATCGACGCGACGCACTCGATCCCGTCCGGCCCGGGCAGGCTCAGGCTGCACACGATGAGGTCCACCCCCTCCAGCGCCTTGTCCAGCCCGCTGTCGGCGTCCTCGGCCGCCACCACCTGCATGTTCGTGTCACGGAGGTAATAGCGGATCAGCCGCCGGTCCGCGGCCGAGTCATCGATGCACAGCAGCGTCCCGCGCAGGTCCGCGGGGTCGACCTGCTCCCTCGTATAGAAGTCGGCGAACAGGTCGTTGGACAGCAGCAGCCGGGTGTCCAGCGCCTCATCGAACTTGATCCCCAGTTCGTGCACCATCCCGCGCCGGTGCGAGCACCGCACCACCTGCCCGCGCACGCTCACGTGCGAGCCGGTCGGCATCGGCAGCGCGATGGTGCACGGCGTTCCCAGGTGCACGTACGCGTTGTGGAGCACGCTCAGTCCGCCCGTCGAGATGTTCCGGCAGGCCACCGGGAACGTTTGCAGACCACCTCCCGGCTGGAACACCTGCATCGGGATCCGCGTGTGGCGGAACCGTCGCCGGATGTACTTCCGCACCGGCGCGTTCTCCGCATCCGTGTTCGCGCCCTCGAACGAGTCGAGGATCTCGTCCAGTTCGCGCCGGTTCAGCCCCACGGTGTTGACCCGACCCGATGAGGCGAGCACGCCCGATGGCCGGCGGGACGGTGAGGGGTTTGGTGATCGAGTCATCGATGGCTCCGGCACGAAGGGCGCGGCCGGCGTCCGAGAACTCGGCGCTCGGGCGACCGTTCCCAACCGATCATGCATCGACCATCCAACGCCCGGACCCCAGCCACCCCCCGCCGCCAGACCCCCTTTCGGCAGCGCCAGCGGGTGATAACTCGCTACACGTCAAGGTTCTTGACCTCCAGCGCATGCTCCTCAATGAACCGGCGCCGGTCCTCCACCTGCTCGCCCATCAGGATCGAGAAGAGCGTGTCTGCCTCCGCCGCACCGTCCCAGGTCACGCGGAACAGCGTCCGGCGCGACACATCCATCGTCGTGTCCCACAACTGCTCGGCGTCCATCTCGCCCAACCCCTTGAACCGCTTGATTTCCAGCCCGTGCCGACCAACCTCGTGCAGCGTCCGCAGGATCGACGGCGTGCTTGGCGCCTCGACAAGGGTGGCCTCGTTCCTTGCCTTGAGCCGCCCGCCGCCTGTCTCGGCTCCCTCCTCACCGTCCTGCGGCTCGCCAGCCGCCTCATCGCCCTCGGGCTGGGCCGGCGAGCCGGCCTGGGCGGCTGCCACCAGTTCCCAGGCGTACCGCGTCGGCAGTTTCTCCCCGGTGACCGACTCTTCCTGCACCAGCGCGTAGTCGTCGATCAGGACACCGTGGGCCGCGAGTTGCTCGAACAGCCGCTCCAGCTCCCGGTTCTCGTGCAGTTCGCGCATCGACGCCAGCTTGCGCCGCGAGCCCGGCGCCTCGCCCGCCACGGGCGTCGCCTCACCGTTCGCTCCGCCCTGCTCGTCGATCTCGCTCAGCACCAGCCCCTGTTCCGCGGCGATCCCCCTCGCCTGCACCTCCGACCACGCGAGCGCATCCCCGCCGGTCCACACCAGCCGGTGCGTCGGCAGCCGGTTCCGTTTCTCGGGGTCCTCCGATCGGGACGTCAGCATGTCGGAGAACTTCATCCCTCGCCGCTCCGACACCGCGACCAGCTCGGCGAGCCTCGCCAGCAGCTTGAGCAGCCTGGCCAGTTCGGCGCCCTCCAGCGTGCGGACGACCCTCGCCTCGCCCGGCGAGCCGTTGGCGCTGCGCATGCTGTCGACATCCCGGATCAGCAGCCGTGCCCGCTCGAGGCCGACCTGCGTCAGCATGGAGTCGAGTTCCGCGCTGTCGATCACGTAGCGTGTCTTGCGAGCCTTGCCGTGCCCCCACGCCAACTGGAACAGCGGCGGCTGAGCGATGAACACCCGGCCGCGCCGGATCAGTTCCGGCATCTGGCGGAAGAAGAACGTCAGCAGCAGCGTCCGGATGTGGCTGCCGTCAACGTCCGCGTCCGTCATGATCACGATCCGGCCGTACCGCAGTTTCGTGTGATCGAACTCCGGACCGATCCCGCACTTGAGCGCCGAGATCAGCGTCCGGATCTCCTCGAATCCCAGCACCTTGTCGATGCGAGCCTTCTCCACGTTCAGCAGCTTGCCCCGCAGCGGCAGGATCGCCTGCGTCTCGATGTCGCGCCCCTGCGTGGCGGACCCGCCCGCGGAGTCGCCCTCGACGATGAACAGCTCGCTCCGCTCGACGTCCTTGGTCTGGCAGTCCCGGAGCTTGTGCGGCATTGACCCCGAGTCGAGAGCGCTCTTGCGCCGCGTCAGCTCCCTGGCCTTGCGCGCCGCCTCCCGGGCCTGCGCCGCCACGATCCCCTTCAGGCACAGCCGCTTGGCCTCCTGCGGGTGCTCCGCCAGCCACGCCTCCAGCCCGTCGGACACCGCCGAGGCGACAAAGGTCTCGATCTCCGGGTTCAGCAGCTTTTCTTTCGGCTGATTGTTGAACGCCGGGTTGGGCAGCTTCACCGACACGATCGCCACCAGGCCCTCGCGGAGATCCTCGCCGGTCGGCACCGGGTCCTTCTCCTTGAGGATGTTCTCCTTCCGGGCATACGCGTTCAGCGCCCGCGTCAACGCCACCTTGAACCCCTGGCCGTGCGTGCCCCCGTCGACATTGTTGATGTTGTTCGCGAAGGTCAGCACCGACTCGTTGTACCCGTCGTGGTACTGCAGCGCCACCTCGCAGATCAGCGAATGCTCCGGCTGCTCCCGGCGGATGTACACCGGGGCCGACACGGAGTTCTTCCCACCCATCAGGTGCACGACGTACTCGAGCAGACCGTTGTCCGCCTTGAACGAGTCTTGCTTTATCTTCCCGTCCGGCCCCACGCGCTCGTCCCGCAGCCGGATCGTCACCCCGGGGTTCAGGTACGCCAGTTCCCGCAGCCGAGTCGCCAGCGTCGTGTAGTCAAGGCGCGTGTCCGCAAAGATCTCCGGGTCCGGCGCGAACGTCACCTTTGTCCCGGTCTTGAACGGGGAGTCCGCCGGGATCTCGCCGACCACCTTCAACGGCTCGCTGGTCCGCCCGCGCTCGAACCCCATCCGGTAGATCTTCTCCCCCCGGTACACCTCCACCTCCAGCCACTCGCTGAGCGCGTTCACGCACGACACACCCACCCCGTGCAGGCCGCCCGAAACCTTGTACGCCGACTGACCGCCCTCGTTCTCGAACTTGCCCCCGGCGTGCAGCACCGTCATCACGATCTCGACCGCGGGCTTCCCGTCGTACGCCGGGTTGTCGTGCTTCTTGGGGCCCACGGGGATCCCGCGCCCGTTGTCCACGACCGTGCACGATCCATCCGCGTTCACCGTCACGGCCACAGTCGTCGCGAACCCGGCCATCGCCTCGTCGATTGAGTTGTCCACCACCTCGTACACCAGGTGGTGCAGCGGCCCCACGCCCGTTCCGCCGATGTACATGCCCGGCCGCATCCGCACCGCCTCAAGCCCTTCGAGAACCTTGATCTGGTCCTCGCCATAGGCCTGCGGCGGCTTGGCCGGCGTTGTGGGAGTCTGCGGTGTCGACGATGCGCGGGACGGGGTCTTTTCGGCCAAGGGTTCACCCGGCTCGCAACGAGCCAAAACGCGGCAAAAAGCCGCAGATTTATGCTTCCATCCGGAACCTCACAGTCTAGGCGCGCCGACCCTCTCCCGCCCCTCACTCCGGCCCCTGTTCGCTACCAAATCTTCCCCGGAAACCAGCGCCGCAGCCGTCCGGCCCGGGGCATAATGCAGCCCCTCCTCGGACCCCCGGCGGGAAGGCGGACAACTAGCGATGCCCGACGCCCCTCCCAGCCCGCCGCCGACCCCTGCCGCAGCCGAGTCCTGCCGATTTGTCCAGTCCGGCCACCGGTCCACGATGGCGGCCGGCGCCATCATGCTCCTGATCCTCGCGGCGTTCCCCGTCCTGATCACGCTCCTGGCCCTGGGCCTGGGGCGGTTCCTCCAGGGGGTCCTCGGGCTCGCCGGCGTCACCGGGCCCCTGGTCGCAGTGGTGGGCACGGTCGGCTTCGTCGTGCTTGTCATCGCCTTCGTCCGCTGGTACCGGGTCAGTTCCAAGTACGAGCGGCTTCCCGGGCTTCTGGACAGGACCATCCGCATCCAGGTTGTCGCCTGGGCCCGGCAGGTTCCCGAGCTTCAGGCCATTGGCGATACCCCCTTCGAGCCCCGAATCGCCCGCCTCCCTCTGGGTGTCTTCCGCATCGCGGCCGTCGGCCCGCAGACCACCCCCCCTACACGGGCCGAGATGGCCGCGGGCGCCCGCCGGGGCGTCGGCCTTGCGGTCGGCATCAACGCCACGGTCTGGCTCCTCACCTTCGGCATCCGCCATTCCTCCCCCACGATGCAGCTGGCGATCCCGGCGATCGTCTTCTTCGCCTTCGTCCTCCTTTGGTTCTGGCCCGTGTACATCCGGGTCACACCCGGCCGCCTGGAGGTCATCAGGTTCAATCCCCTCCGCGGCAGCTCCCCTCCAGCCGTCGAGCGGTTCGACCTGCGGACCCAGCGCCTCGTTGTCGACATCAAGACCTGGCTGATCACGATCGAACCGCCCGAGGAGGGCAAAGCAGGTGCGACCGCCGGGCCCGGCACGATGAACAACCAACCGCCCGCGCTCCGGCGCGACATCTCGCTGCTCTTTGTTCCTTCCAGGCGCGAGCTCGCCGAAGCCGTGATCATGGGGGCCCTCTCGACCACCCCGACCCCCGAACTCGCCGCCGACGACCTGTCTCATTAGTCTCGTTCAGCACCCGCCGACCCCCGCGAACCACGCGCCGATGAAGACGGCGATATCCACCGGCTCGACAGTGCCATTCTCGTCCACATCCGCCGCGAGACCGCCCGACGACACATCTGAGAGCCATTGGGCGACGAAACCGCCGATGTCGGCCGGTTCGACCACCCGGTTGCGGTCCCAGTCGCCCAAACACCCGACCCGGCCGTACACGTATTCCGCCGCATCGGTCGCCGCCTCATGCTCGGCCTCCGGCCGCTGCTTGTTGATGACCAGCCACAGTGGGCGGCTCTCCGCGACCGCTGGATCGGTGCTGAACATGGAGAGTTCCAGCAGGTAGATCCCGGGCTCCGCCGGCGCGGTCAGGGTGTATTCCAGGTGGTGGTGCCAGTCTCCCGCGGCCAGCACCTGAACGGTAAACCCCGTGACAATCTCCCCGGGAATTGTCGGCGTGAACACCGGGCCCAGAGGTGGAAACAGCGAGAGCGTCACCGCGATTTGTTCCGCGCCGGCCGCGTTGAAGTCCGCCCCGTTCCACCGGCGCAGCGGCCCCCGCAACCTGAACCCGAGGCTTGACCCCGGCGCGAACACACCCACCTCCGAGTCGAACCCCGGCTCGTTGGTTGAGTTCTCGCCCAGGTCGCCCAGTTCCGCCGGGAATACCCGTCGTTCGGGCGGCGGGTCCCCGGCTTCACCTTCTGTACCGGTTACGATGCGGCCCTCCACGACGCTGAGCAGGATGTCGCCATCGTGCTGTGCCACCGCACCAACACTTGCACCCGAGACTACCAGCGCACCGAGACACACTCGAACACTCATGGACATGATGAATGACCTCGTTCATTCCGCCGAAGGCGATACTCGCCGCGGTGGATGGATAACGGAACTTGGATAACCAACGCAGAGAAGGGAACTGATGGATGTGCGTCAGAACGCGTATGGCGGCCAGAACTTCTGCCGCTCCCGGTTCTTCCACACCTCGCCGAACTTCAGTGTCGCCGCGTGACCGTCGAGGAAACCCCAGTTGCCGACCGATCCGAACGAGCGGGGCGGCCCGCCGTGCGCATCGATCTGGACCTGCGCACTCGCGTTTCCTGGCACCTCGGAACCTGACCCCATGACCGGGGCCCAGTTCTCGATGTGCGTGTGATCGGAGCGAGCAAACTCTCCCTCGAACGCCATCATCAGGAAGTGCACCGTGCCGTACGGCCGCTCGACCGCGCTGATGCGGTCAAACAGCGGCCCACCAGGCCTGGCCGAGAATGTCTTGCTCGGCACGACCAGATTGTTCAGCCCGTAGCTGGTCCACCGGCAGATATCGCCCGCCCGCGGGTCGTTCGAGGGATCATCGTCCTCCAGCCGATCCCACGCCTGCCGCAGTGTCAGGCCGCTGCTCGTTCCTCCCTCGAGCACGCTCCACTGCGTGCTCCGATCCACCGGTGATCGGATCACCAGCGGCGTCGAGAAGTACTGCTGCAGCGTCTGAACCCACGACCGGCGCGGATCCCCCGCGCCGCCGTGGGGCAGGTCCGCATCGATGAACAGACCCTTGGAGTCGTCCATGTACATGGTGTGACCGACCTCGAGCATCCGGATGTTGCTCAGGCACACCGCCGCCTTCGCGGCGCTGCGGGCCCTTGCCATCGCCGGGAGCAACAGGCCGACCAAGACCGCGATGATCGCAATGACAACCAGCAGCTCGATGAGCGTGAACGCGCGAACGCTCCGCCCTCGAACCCGAGGGAACGCGTGCATGACCACTCCAGTGCAAGTGTGGTGGGCGCAGGGAACGCCTGATTCAGATAGGGCCGGTCCCCTCCTCAAAAGGAGAGGCCGACGTCACGCGTCGCCAGGCGGCGGGCCACGGGCTCGCAGGGCAAGGTCGACCCACCGGTGCGCCGACCTCGCATCGACCACGACCACTGTGCCGATTCGTTGCAGCGGCCACACCGCCGGCGCCTCAGCCCGAGGCGTCATCGTGGGGAGGTGGTGCACGGCGTAGCAGACCGCGCACGATTGCTCATCGTGCCCGTCCCCCTCGTCGTGGTCGTGATGGTGCCACGCCGGCGCCGTGATCGCCGCCAGCAGCGCCACGGCGGCAAACACCGCTGCCGCGCGTCGCCACAGGCCTTCAAGCCACGCCGACCGGCTCATGAGAATAGATTATCAATAAGCCGACGGGGCGTCAACAACCACGCCGGCCTTTCCGGCAGATTCCTGCTCGCTCCGGGTGGTCCCTTACCCGCCCTGCGCCGCCGGCGGCTCCGTCGCGGGCTTGTTGGCCCCGACCGCCGCCTGCGAGATCGCCGCCTTCATCGATCGCGTCGTCTTCGTCTTCCCGTACATCCGCTTGGGTGGCATCATCGTCGGCACCACCCCGCCCGGGAACTTCGTTGGGTCCGGCCGTGCGGGGACCACCGGGTTCGCCGTCACCGCGAAGCGGTTGAACGACTGCGTCAGTTTCGCCTGCTGCTCGTCCTGCTCGCGGGACTTGAGCACGCTCTCGGGCACCGGACCCGGCTTGAAGTCCGGGTAGTCGAGTTTCGGGATCTCCGCGTTGATCAGCAGTTCGATCTGCGTCAGCAGTTTTCCCTCTTCCGGCGTCACGAACGCCCACGCCACCCCGCCTCGCCCGGCCCGCGCCGTGCGGCCGATCCGGTGCACGTACAGGTCGGGATCGTCGGGCAGGTCGTAGTTGATCACGTGCGTGATTCCCTCGACGTCCAGCCCGCGCGACGCCAGGTCCGAGGCGATCAGCACCCCGAGGTTCCCCTTCCGCAGCCGCTCCATCACCTTGTTCCGCGATGACTGGTACATGTCGCCGTGCATCGCGTGCACGTCGATCCCCTTGGTCTGCAGGTACTTGGTCAGGTCGTCGACGGTCCGCTTCATCCGGCAGAAGACCACCGTCAGCGCCGGCTCTTCGTGGGTCAGCAGGTGGGCCAGCAGCCGCCGCTTGTCCCACCGCTCCACCGTCAGGTGGAACTGCTTCACCATCGTGGCCGTCAGAGCCCCGCTCGTGGAGACGATCTTCTGCGGGTTCAATGCGTGCGACCGCGCCAGGCTTTCGATCTCCCCCGAGATCGTCGCTGACACGAACACCGTCTGCCGCCCGCCCTGGTCTCGCGGCCCGGGGGCCGGGCACGACCGCAGGATCCGGCGGATGTCGTCGCGGAAGCCGATGTCCAGCATCCGGTCCACCTCGTCGAGCACCACCGTCCGCACGTTCCTGTAGTGCAGCAGACCCCGCTGGGCCATGTCCATGATCCGGCCCGGTGTCGCCACCAGGATCTCCGGGCCCTTGGCCAGCCGCTGCGCCTGCGTCTTGACGTTCTCCCCGCCGAACACGGCCGATGTCTTGATCGGCGTGTGCACCGCGAACCGGGCGATGTCCGAGGCGACCTGCACGGCCAGCTCCCGGGTCGGCACCAGCACCAGGCCCTGGAACTCCTTGCCGCGCTCCGCTCCGTGGATCATCGGGAGTCCGAACGCGGCGGTCTTGCCGGTCCCCGTCTTGGCCTGGCCCAGCACGTCGTGCCCCGCGAGGATCACCGGGATCAGCGTTGCCTGGATCAGCGTCGGGTGCACGAACCCCAGTTCCTCGATCGCCTTGAGCACGCTGTTGCGCAGGCCAAGGTCGGCGAACTTGGTGGTCGTGTTGAAGATCTCGTTCGCCCGCGCATCGCCCGCGGGCGGCACGTGCGGGTGACCTTCGCCCGATGGCGCCGCACCCGCCGCGGGGGCGCTGTCGGCAGGGAGCGGGTTGGTATTCGGACTGGGGATCGGGGAATCGGGCTGCGTCATGGATCTCGCCGGCGAAGGGTCAACTCAGGCGGTCTGAAGCCGCCGCGGGCCCGCCACGCCCGTGAACGGCCCCTGCTCGGGGCCGCTGGCCGGTACGATGGCGGCAACTCCGGGCGGACCGCCCGGCGCATGCGGGACTTGGCTCTCGGCCCGCTTCGCGATTGATCGTAGGGACGCGTCCGGGTCGATACAACACGCGGGTCATCCGCGGGGTTTCGACGAACAGGGAGGTTCACAGCCACGTGCCCAGCAGCCGCCTCGAAGTCGATCTCCATGCCGTGGACCACAACCTGCGGGTGATCCGCTCCGTGGTCTCTCCGGCCTCCCGTCCCACCTCCGATCCTGCCGCGGCGGAGATTGTCCGCCCCCCCGCGTCGGCCCGTCAGCCCGTCTCCATCTGCGCCGTTCTCAAGCAGGATGCCTACTCGCTCGGGGCTGTCCGGATCGCCAAGCGGATCGCGTCCGGCCTTGGCCCCGGTTCCCCTGACAGCGTCGAGATGATCGCCGTCTACGCCCTCGACGAGGCCCGTGAACTGGCCGAGTCCAACATCACCACGCCGACATTGATCCTCAAGCCGGTTCGCGACATCGACCGCACCGACCCGGTCTATCGCGCCGCCGCCGCCGGACGCCTGCACCTCACCCTCCACGACCTCGATCAACTCGCCCACCTCGAGCGGCTCTGCACCCGGTTGGGATTCGTCATCCCCGTCCACGTCTTTGTCGACACCGGCCTGGCCCGCGGCGGGGCTCTCCCCTCCGAAGCCGCCGCGATGGTCCAGCGGATCATCCGCGGCGTCGGCCCCTCGGGCATGGGCGGCCCCCGGGTCCGCCTCGCCGGGGTCATGACCCACTTCGCGAGCCCGTGCGACGACGCCGCCTTCACCCGCGAGCAGGCCGCCAGCTTCCGAGAGTGGGTCGCCTCGGTCCGCGACACGCTCCCCAACGGCGGCTCGGGGCTCGCCCTCCACGCGGCGAACACCTGCGCCACCTTCCGCTCCGAGAAGTACCACGGGACGATGGTCCGCATGGGGCAGTCGCTCTACGGCTACGGCCTCGACGAGGGGTGCAACCTCAACGAGTTCGGCTTCGCCGATGCCGCCCGCTCGCTCAAGGCAGCCGTGCGCTGGCTCGCCCCGATCGTTCAGATCAAGGACATCCCGCCCGGCCACCCCGTCGGCTACGGCTCCACCTGGCGCGCCCCGCGCCGGCATGACGGCCGGCACACCCGCATCGCGCTCGTGCCCGTCGGCTACGCCGACGGCTACCCGCGCTCCCTGGGCAACCGCGCCAGCGCCGGCCTCAACGCTCGCCCGTTCGATCGCAAGGGCGGACCGGATGACGGGGTCGCCACGACCGTTTTTGCCCCGGTAGTCGGCCGCGTCAGCATGGACCAGATCTGCCTCGATGTGACCGAGGCTCCCGAGTCGCACGTCTTCGCGGGGTCGGAGGTCGAACTGGTCGGGGCCGACCGTACGTCACCGAACTACCTGCCCGCACTCGCCTCCGCCGCGGGCACCATTACCCACGAGCTGCTGGCCCGCATCAACCCCCGTATCGAGCGGGCCCACAAGTACCACACCGCCGCCGCGGCACCGCCGATCCCGATCTCCCGCCCGGCCCCGCTGATCGCTCAGGGCCGTACCAGCGGTGGCCATGGCGGGCCGGCCGCGGTCGCTCGGTAGCGTTCCCCCCACTCATCCCGCGCGGCTCATCGCTCCGGACTCCTGCTCATCTCGATGAGCATGGCGTGCTTCATGAGCGCGCCCGCTGCCGATGACGCCGCGGCGAGCCACCCCGGATAGCCATCAAGGAACGCCCGCTTGAGGATCAGTTGCTTGAGCAGGGCCGCGATCGGCGAGACCAGGAGCGCGGCGTATGAGCCGCGCGAGCCCGCCGCGTGGAGGCTGCGGGCCATCGTCCGCGAGTGGTCCCACTGCTTGCGGAAGTGCTCGCTGAAGGTCTCGAAGGAGTCGTGCCGGAGCGTTCCCTCGAGTGAGCCGATCCAGCCGCCGGCGGTGCAGCGGCCGGTGAGCTCCATCGCGTCGTGCGGGTCGATCCCGCCCCAGCGGCAGCAAGCCGGGCGGACGAGCCGCAGACGAGGCTCCGGCTGCCAGACGTGGTTGAGCGCCCGCCCGCGGTAGAAGACCTTGCGGTTGAGGCGGTACCCGGCAACGGCGACGTCATTCCGCGCCACGGCGGCAAGGATCGAACGCTCCAGCGCCTCATCGGGCGACTCGTCGCTGTCGAGGCAGAGCACCCAGTCCGAGGCGCAGGCGTCGAGTGCGAGCTGCTTGGTCCGCACGTGCCCGAGCCACTCGGAATGGATCACCCTCGCGCCGTGGCCGGCGAGGAGTTCGAGCGTGCCGTCGGTCGATCCGGAGTCCACAGCGACCACTTCCCCCGCTCCTCCCCCGCCCGGTCCGGCCGAGCCCCCGTTCCCGCCGGTGGCATCGACGAGGCGGCGAGCCGACTCGAGCGTCCGGGCGATCGTGCGCGCGTTGTCGCGGCAGACCACGGCGACCGAAAGGGTCGCGCGCCGCGGGACCGGGGCGTTGTCCTGCATGCGACGATCGTCCATTGGCCGCTCTCGCGTGTCAACCCGTGTACCCCGACCCGTCGAGCGGCCGGGTACGCTGACGGCCATGTCCGATCGTGCCGCTCCCGCCATCCGAATCCTCCGTGCCGACCCCGGCGCGACCGCAAACCAGTGGCGGGAGCGGGTAGCGGAAGCATGGCGCGACGGAGGAGGCCGCGTGCTCAAGGACAGCCCGGGCGGCCGCGTCGAGGTGCTCGAACTCGGGGGGAAGCCAATGGTTCTCAAGACACGGCCGATCGGCTCGCTCCTGGATCGGATCCGGGTTGAAGTCGGCCTCTCGCGGCACGCCCGGCACTGGCACGGCGCACGGTGGCTGGCGGCCAAGGGGTTCAGCACCCCCCGGCCGCTGGCTCGCGGCGTGCTCCGTGGCGGTGGACTCCATGGCGGACGATCGGCCGAGTTCCTGCTGCTGGAGTTCATCCCGGGCAAGACGGTGCTGCGACACCTGTCCGACCGCGACCTGGGCGTGCGCGAGGAGCACGCCGTGGCGAGGTCCCTGGCACGTGACATGGTCCGGTTCTTCACTCTCGGGCGGTTCAACCGGGACCACAAACCGTCGAACCTGCTCGTCGTCGAGCCGGTACGGGGCGATGTCGGGGTTCGGGTCGCCGTGCTGGATGCCGATTCGATCCGGCCGTCGACGGTGGCCAACTTCAACTCGGCCGAGCGGATGGCGGCGTCGCTGGTGATCGAGGCGATCGGGTGCGGGTGCGAGCCGCGACGGGCGCTCAAGGCCCGGGTGATCCACGAGTTCGTGGCTCAGTTCGAGCGGCTGGCCGGGCTAACCTCCGAGGCCTCGCTGTCGCACCGCGATCGCCGGGCGAGGCTGTGGCGATGCGTGGCCCGGCGGGTGGCGGCGCACGGGAATCCGACGCCGACAATCAATCCGCTGAGGGGAGACACCGGATGACGCCGCGTAGGGCGGTGGTGCGGCCAGCGTCCTATCCTCTCTTCTTATGGCAGCCGGTTCAATGTTTCGAAAAGCCGCCGCGAGGGCCATCACTGCTGTCGGCGGTCCAGGCGCGACCGCGACCGTCAAGGTGGTGATGTCGAACCTGGGGCTGACGCAGCCGGCACCGGGATTCCCCCAGCCGGACTTTGGGCCGACTTACACGCCGCCGCGGGACGGGGAGATCCACGGGATGCTGGGGACGCCCGACGGGGCGGTACGGGTGGTGCCGGCGCGGGGGCAGTTGCCCAACTCGAACTCATACCCGGCGGCGCCGCCCGCGCCGCGGGTGCCGCGGCGCAAGTCCGAGGTGCCGCTGAAGGAACTCAAGTACCTACCCGTGTGGCACACCGAGGGGCACCCGACGCACTGGGAGTTTCCGGCGTTTCTGGACAACCCGGGGTGCCAGTGGCTGCAGGGGCTCAAGCGGCTGTACGCGAACCCGCTGAGTTTCCCGTCGTCGCTGTCGCCCGAGGGCGGGCTGCTGGTGCACTCGCTGATCCGGAACATCCGGCCGCGGCTGGTGATCGAGACGGGGACCTTCGTCGGGGTGTCGACGATCTGGATCGCGGCGGCACTGAAGGAGAACGGGGATGGCGGGGTGATCCACACGTTCGACGACTTCGGACCGATCAAGGCAGCGCCGTGGCGGGAGGTGGAGCTGAAGTCGGGGCGGCTGGAGTTTGTAGCCAGGAACGTCACATCGGCCGGGCTGGCGGACCAGGTGGTCTTCCACCCGGGGAACTCGCCGTTCGAGATCCGGGCGGCGCAGGAGGAGTTCAACGCGGCGGGCGGGTGCCAACTGGCGTTCCTGGATGCGGACCACGGGATCGTGGGCGCGTGGCACGATCTATGGGCGACCGAGCCGGTGCTGAACACCGGCGGGTTCGTGCTCCTGCACGACACGTTCCCGCACATCTGCTCGTACGACGGACCGCGGAACGTGCTGGACAACATCAACAAGAACGCGGTGGGGCGGTACGAAAAGCTGGATATGTACCTGTCGCCGATCAACTACGGGCTGGGGCTGATCCGGCGGATCGGGTAGGCCGGCGTCGATTCAGGCTCGGCGCCGTGCCGGACCCAGGCATCACTTCTTAAGGGTGAGCTTCGGCACGTCCTCGGGCAGCAGGTCCCCCAGGTACTCAACCGTGATTCGGTCGGCGGGCATCACGGCTCCGCTATCGGTGAGCCGCTCGAACCGCATCGCGGAGCGGTCGCCGGCGAGCCGCAGCGTGTACGGCCCGGGCTCCCACATCGTGACGCTCATGGCACGCCAGGTCTGGTTGACGGGGGAGCGCCAGAAGATCACCGTGTACAGGCGACCGACGCCTGTCGCGGGCAGGTCCTGGAGGGTGCGGGTGGTGACCGAGCCGGGTACGACGTCAAAGACCTTGGTGTCCGGCGGATAGTCTCGCGGGAGGCCGGCGCGGCCGTCGGTGTGGGCCTGCACGCGAACGACGGTATCGAGGGCGTTTTCAACGCTGATCGTCTGCGTCGAGCAGCCCGCGGCGATGGTCGCGGCGGAGATGGCCAGCACGATCGGCGCGCGCCGCGTCATGCATCGATCCCCTAGTGGTGGCCCTTGGCGCTGTTCCGGGCCCCATCGATGAGCGCAGCGACCTGGTCGGGCCGGACGTTCTCGTGCAGGGTCTCGTCCACCAGGAGCGCCGGCGCGGTGCCGCAGGAGCCGAGGCACTCGACCTCGATGAGCGTGATTGCGCCGTCGTCCGTCGTCTCGCCGACGTCGACGCCGAGGGCGTCCTTGCAGGCCTCGGAAACGGCGCCCTGCCCGCAGAACTCGCACGCAATCGACCGGCAGACGGCGACCAGGTGCTTGCCGCGGGGCTTGAGCCAGTACTCCTCGTAGAACGAGGCGGTGTCGATGACATCGCTGGGCTGGAGGCCGTAGAAGTCGGCAAGTTCCTCCATGGCCTGGGGCGGGACCCACCCGTACTCATGCTGGATCATGTGGAGAGCGGGAAGGAGGGCGCCCTGCTTGCGCTCATAGCGCGGGAGGATGTCGCGGCTCAGGCGGTCCTTCATCGCGCCGGTCAGGTACGGCTCGCTGCGCCGGTCGACGGCGGTCGTTGCGGAGTTCTTGGTAATCCAGGCCATTGGGTGCTCCTCGCGCCGGGCTCAGATGGTAGCCGAGGGGTGCTGATGCGGGGTTCACCCGCCGGCGGGCGCCCGCTCCGCCGGATCGCCGAACTCGCCCGGGCTGTAGAGCGGCTTGGCGAGGTCCGAGTGCGAGAACAGAGCCGACGAGGGGTCGCGCCGCGTCACGCTGGACCGGCTCACCAGCGGGGCCTCCTCGACCAGGCCCTTCTCAGGCTTCTTCTCGGCGAACTTCCCCCACCAGACGCAGTGCACCGCCTCGCCGGAGGGGTCGCTCAGGAGCACCCAATCGCCCCCGTTCGCCCACGAGATCGAGGACGAGGTTGCATCGATGGTGAAGACATACGCACCGTGGAACGCCGCGTTCCCCTCGGCGGGCGCGGACTTGGTGGTGCCCACAGGGCCCTTCCACTTCTGCCCCTGGCCGTTGAAGACAACGACCACGCCGCCGGGCGGCAGTTCGAGCGCCGGGAAGGTGAACCTGAGTTGAGCCCGGCCCTCGTTGCGGTCGGTGATCGTGTAGCCGCGGAGGTTGATCGGTCGGTCGTGCGGGTTGATGAACTCGACGAACTCATCACCCGCGGCGTCGCGCTTTCCGTCGCCATTGGCATCGCCGTCGCCGGCCCCGGGCACGGCGTACAGGATCTCGGTGATCAGGGGATGCGGGTACGGCACGATCGAGTTGGCCCCGGGCTTCGGAGCGGTCGCCGCATCCGGGGCAGCGGGAGCCGGCTCGGCCGGGGGGTCGGCAATACACACGATTACAACCGACGCCGACACCATCGCCGCGAACACCGCGCTGTATGTACCCACGAGAAGCGACCTCCGTTACCCCGCCCGCCTGTTCTGGATTCCAAGCATGCTGTAGAAGAACGACATGAGCACGGTCTGAACGCCGATGGCCGTGAGGGTCGCGCCCACAATCATGGGCCTGAGGGTGCGCCCGACGTCCAGGTTCCCAAAGCCGGCGAGCCCCCACCTGGCAACAAGCCAGCCGATCAGCCCGACACCCGCGGCGGCCACCAGCGCCCCGACAATCAGGCCCAGTTCAAGCGTGAGGTGCGAGAAGAGCCGCAGCATCACCGGGGAGGGGGGACCGATCTCTTCCCGCATCGCGAAGATCCGGGCCGCGATGCCGATCGTCAGCGCCTGGTATCCGACGATCACCATCAGGCTCGCGGCGAGGAGCGTGTGGACATCGAACGTCACTCCCGCGGCCGTCACAGGGCCCAGGGAGACGATCGCCCCGAGCACGCACCCGGCGAGCATCAGGGCCAGGCCGGGAGCGATCAGCGTCCAGAGCGGAGCCAGAAGGAGCATGAACCGGAGGTGGCGCCAGCCATCTCGCCACGGGCGGAGATGCGGCGGACGGTCCCGCCCGTCCTTGTGGAGCGTGATGGGAACTTCGCAGATCCTCTGGCCGCGAAGGGAGGCCTTGATCGCGAGTTCGCTCGCGAACTCCATGCCTGTCGTTCGGACGCCGAGTTGCTGGTATGACGCTTTGCGAAACGCTCGCAAGCCGCAGTGGAAATCGGTGACGGGGGTTCGGAAGAGGATGCGGCCGATGGTGGTCAGCGTGGGGTTGCCGATCCAGCGATTCTTCCAGGGCATCGCGCCGGGCTCGATCGAGCCGCCGCCGCGTGGGAGGCGGGAACCCATGACCAGATCGTGTCCTTCCCGGAGCCTTTGAACGAACGCCATCCCCTGTCCAAAGTCGTAGGACTGGTCGGCATCGCCCATGATGATGAACTCGCCGCGAGCGGCCTCGATACCGCCCATGAGCGCAGCGCCGTAGCCGCGCGCCGGGACGTCGACAACGCGGGCGCCAAGGGATCGAGCGATCTGCTGCGAGCCGTCGGTGCTGCCGTTGTCGGCGACGATGATCTCGGCATTCAGGGAGTGGCTGTCGATGCAGGCCTGCGCGGCCTGGACGCAGCCGCCGAGCGTTCTTGCCTCGTTCAGGCAGGGCATCACGAAGGAAACCTCGACGGTCTCTCCGGAGGGTCCGCGTCCGACCGGGGCATCTCCCGCAGACTGAGATCGGGGTTGATTGATCGGTGCGTTGATGGTGCCGGACCCCTCGCGCGCCGTCGCATGTCGGGCGGTCGGGCGCAGCGAAGAGTCTACCAGCCCGGTGCGCGTGCCGCGCGGGGCCTTGCCCGCGGCTCCGTCGATCAGTCGGTCTCGCGGACCTGGATCGGGGCGGCGGGCATGTCGTTGATCTGGGTCACTTCGTACCGCGTCGTGCCCTGGCGGAGCACGATCCACCGGATCTGGCGCGGGCTGGGCGTCACATCCACGATGAGGACGGCCTGGGAGTCGGCGGGTGTGGAGACCGGGCCGACGGTCTCATCCGAGTCCGGACCGACCGCCTCCGTGGCGAGGAGCTTCATGGCCCCCGACGCGCTGCGCTCGAAGACGGCCGCGTAGACGGTCCGGGTGGTCCGGTTCGTCACGTTCGCCGAGTACCCGGCGCACCCCGCAACCACCGCCGCCACCAGCACGCCCCCCGCGGCCGCGGCGATCGCGCGGGTGGCGGAGCGAACTCGCCTCACGGATAGACCTCGATCTCCTGCACCTCGAGCGGGCCGCCGGTGGCATCCCCCTTCTGACGGATGTTGAAGACGGTGGTGCCGGGGCGCAGCTCACGGAAGACCGGGCCGCGCGGATTGGGAAGGGTGTCGAGCGTCAGGATCGCCGTGCCGGTGGGCAGCCGCACGGGACCGATCGACTTCTTGTCGCCCGGGCCCAGCCGCTCCTCCGCCTTGACGGGCATGCTGCCATCGTCGTGCTGCTGCACGATCTTGGCGTACAGCGGCTGGGGCGTCATGTTGACCAGTGTCGCCGTATAGGAACTGTTGCACCCCACCAGGCCGCAGCCGCCGGCCGCGAAGGCCATCCCCCCGATGATCCCCGCCCGCACGCCTCGGATCGTCATATCACTGCACTCCAGGCTCCACGACCGTGACCTCGATCAGCGAGTCGATGTTCTCCGTCGTCTTCGCCGTGTCATCCCCCAGACGATACCGCCTGGCCTCTCGCGGGTTCTCTGCGACACTCCAGACGAGCAGGTCGTCCCCGACCGAATAGGCCAGCCACCGCGACTGGCCCGGCGACAGCCGCGTCGCCTTGACGACCAGGCCCGACCCCCGCCACTCCGCCAGCCCGTAGACCACCTGCTTGTCGGCAATATTCCGGATCAGCACGCGGGGGCGCGCATCGCCCGGCACTGCCGACTCAGGGACCGCGAGGTGCCGCGATTCACACCCAAGGAAAACGCCCAGCCCCAGGCACGCGGCTGCTCCGAAGACAGGCCATCGGCTTCGCGCGGCGCTGTTGGTCGGGTCTGGTGCCATGATCAAGTGTATTCGACCCTTCGGGAGCCCCGCTTAACTGCCCGAAGTGATGCCGCGTCAGGTCTTAGTATGTTCCCGCGGGCGGTCCCCTCGGAGCGAGGAGATGGTCGCCGGAAGCACACCGAGAGCGATGTACCAAGTCACCCAAGCGGGAAGACCGTAACGGCTCGAGGGCAGCAGCATCGCGGCATGGGCGGCCACGAACAGCAGGGTGCCCGCCATCAGCACGGCGACCGGGCGTCGCTCGCGCGATCGAAGCGAGACCAGTGTGACGATGCATGCCGCGATGAAGAGCGGGATCTGCGGGATGCCACGGATCTGACGCTCGGAGAAGACCCCGAACCAGCGGTAGAAACGGCGGACAAGCCCCCCATCGTCCCACTGCTGGAACTGGCGGACCATGTTGAGGTCGTGCTGGATGTGCATGTTGGGGGCGGGAGGTGCCACAGGCGTCGGTGTCTGGCCAAGACGGGCGAGGAACCAGCTTGTCTCGTTGGTCGCGACCGGTCCGGAGGATGGGAAGTTGTTGAGCTGCCAGAGGAGCGCGCGGGCCGCGGCCTTCAGGTAGGCGCCCGGATGCTCGCGCCAGCTTGCGTTGGTCCACGCCTTCAGCATGGCCAGCGTCTTCGGCGACTCAACAGCGCCGATCGCCCAGAGAAAGTGCCACGTGTCGCTGTCGGAGCGCTCCGAAGCCAGGAACGTGCCGTATGCGTTCCTTGTCGGCTCGTCGAGCGGGAACGTGTCGCTGAGCACGCCGGCACGCGCGAATCCCTGCCAGGTGACAACCTCCATGCCGCGGGCGAACCCCGCGACCGAGCGGGAACGGTTGTACGCAAGCCATGGCACGGTGAGCAGCGCGAATGCAAGGACCATGCCGATCGCCGGGACCACCACTGAACGTCGACGCCGCGGCGACATCGTGTCCCAGCATCTCAGTATCCAGGCCAGCCCCGCAAACAGGGCGAACACCTGGAGGCTGGGGCGGATGAGCACCCCCGCGGCGAGGACCGCGCCAAGCGCGACCGACCAGAGCAGCGTGCGGATCAACTCTCGACGCGAAGCGACGGCCACCGGCGCCGTGAGCGCGATCGCGGTGGCGATGACCATGCTCGCCGCGCTGGGCCCCTCGGTGAGCATGCAGGATTCGAAGCCCAGCAGCCACGGGTCGACCGCCGCGAGCAAGCCGGCGACCAGGGCCATCCGAGGGCCGGCGAGCCTGGCGACCGTGGCCGCAATCAGGCCACAGGCGAGGACGCCGAGTAAGTGCTGCACCAGGAGAATGCCGGCGGGGCTGTTGCCAAAGAGCAGGTTCACAAGGCCGAGCAGCGCGGGGTAGCCCGGAGTGCGATAGACGGAAATGCCGGCGAAGCTGCCGGCGGCGACCTGCTGGCCATACAGAACGTAATCGACGCTGTCATTGACAACCAGCAACGAGAGCCCACCCTGAGCCAGCAAGCGGGTCAGGCATGCGGCAGCAACGGTCATCCACACCGCACTGCGGCTGGAGAGGCGCCGGGTCGTAGCGAGCATGGGGGCGGACATGGGGCGCAGACCGAGTGGCGAGAGAGCACAGGGGTGCGACCGAACGAGTCGTAACGAGTCAACCGCGCCGGAGGAGAAACCCTCGCCACGCGGCGCTGCGAGCAGCAGGCTACCGATCCAGTTCCGCGGCGATGACGTTGATGCTGCCCAGGACGACCACAACATCCGAGAGCATGTGGCCCTCGGTCAGTTTCTGCATGAGCGAGTAGTTGATGAAGCAGGCAGGTCGGGTCTTGGCCCGCCAGGGACGGCTGGTGCCGTCAGAAACGATGTAGAACCCCTGCTCGCCGTTGGGCCCCTCATTCCAGCCATAGGCCTCGGCGACCGGCGGCTTCCAGCCGCGGTTGGTCATGATCATCTCGAAGTGCTGGATCAGCCCTTCGATGGAGGAGTAGACCTCCTTCTTGGTGGGCTTGACCATCTTGGAGTCGCTGAAGACATCGACAGGGCCGCCCGGGATCGCGTCGATGAGCTGGCGGATGATCTCCATCGACTGGCGGATCTCCTGCACGCGGACGTTGAATCGGGCGTAGGAATCGCCGCCGCCCTTGCCGTTGGCCGGATCGTTGCCGACGACAACCTTGAACTTGACGGCCGGGGCTCCCTGGCCGTCCCAGTTGTCGGCGTAGCAGAGGTAGGGCATGTCCTTGCGCAGGTCCCGCTCGACGCCGCTGGCGCGGGCCATGGGCCCCGAGGCGCTCCAGCCGATGGCCTCGGCCTTGGTCAGCACGCCGATGCCGGCCATTCGATCGATGAAGATGCGGTTGCGCGAGACGAGGGTCTCGAAGTCCTCCAGCGCCCGCGGCAAGATCTCGTCAACGAGTTCCTTCACCAGCTTCCTGAAGACCGCCTCGTCGGGCAGGTCCTGCATCAGACCGCCGACGCGGGTCCAGTCGGAGTGAAACCGCTGGCCGGAGATGAGGTCGCAGATGTCGTAGATCTTCTCACGAGGGTTGAAGGCGTACAGGAACGCGGTGATCCCGCCGATATCCAGCGCCGCCGCGGCGACGCTGAGCAGGTGGTTCTGGATGCGGGCGATCTCGTTCATGATCGTCCGCAGGGCCTTGCAGCGCGGGGTGATCTCGATGCCGAAGAGCCGCTCAACCGCCCCGTGCCAGGTGATGTCGTTATGGATGGGCGAGCCGTAGTCCATGCGGGAGACAACGGTGACGTACTGGTTGTAGTCGTGGTGCTCGCCGAGCTTCTCGAAGCCGGAATGGAGGTAGCCGATGTGCGGCGTGCAGCGGGCGACCCGCTCGCCGTCGAGTTCAAGTACCAGCCGGAGCGTGGTGTGCGTCGCCGGGTGCTGGGGGCCGAAGTTGAGCACCCACCGCTCGCCGGTATCGACGTGCTCCTTGAGATAGTCGACGTTCTCGACCCCGACGTCGAATCCTTCGTAGGGCTTGAGCGTGTATGGCATGCAAACGTCCCTGGAGTCCATCACCCGCCACCCCGAACCGACGCCGGGCAGCGGCGCGGCCAGACTATAGACGACCGCTGGTGAACCGCCCTCAGGCCCCGGGGCCCGTTGCGCCGGGGCGGGATCGCCGCGCATACCAGCGGTACAGGCCGCTGCCCTTGATCCGCTGGATCAGGCGGTACGGCCGGCTGGCTTTGATCTGTGCGAGCCTGACGTCGGGCGGTTCCGGGGCGGTCGGCGCATCCCACCCCCGGCCGAACCTCGCCCGGGCCACCGCGCGGTAGATCGCCATGGACTTCAGCCGCGCAACCGCCCGCCAGGCCCGCGAACCGAGGATTTGCTCCAGTTCCTGGTGCGCGCGCAGGGCCGCATCCGGGCTGTGGTCGGCAACAGGGAGACCGAGTCGCGCGCGAAGGTCATCAATCGTGCAGCGAGCCCGCCACGCATCCATGTGCTCACGGAAGAACATCGAGTCCTTCTCGGTAAGGGCGGATTCCATGTGAACGAGGTACATCGGGGCATGACGCTCGACTATCTGGCGAACGGGGATGGGGCGGTGGCGCTGCGTGTGCGAGAGCATCGAGCCGCCCGCGTGCTGGCGATACATGAACAACGGCTGGGGGACCAGCCGGCCGCGGTAGCCGACCTGGAGCAGCGAGAGCCACAGGTCCCAGTCCTCCATGCCGTGGAGCATCGATTCCGCGTACCCGCCGGCCAGGTCGAACGCGGACCGCCGGACCAACGCGGTCGCCGTGCTCAGGTTGGCGACCAGGAGCGTGAAGGGGTTGTACTCCGGGCACCGCCAGGTCCCGGTGGAGCTGCCGAAGTACTCAGCGTGGCAATACGCATAGCCCAGCGATGGGTCAGCCGCGAGCGGGGCGAGGAGGTACTCGATGAACCCCGGGCGGAGCAGGTCATCGGCGTCCAGCGGGACGAAGAACTCGGCATCGGTGGCCCGGATTCCGGCGTTCCGCGCCGCGGCGAGCCCGGCGTTGTCCTGACGGATCACCCGTGTCCCTTCGCCCCGGAGCCGGTCGAGCGCTTCGAGTGTGCCCGCCACGGTCGAGCCGTCGTCCACCACGACGACGTCGACGTTCGTATGCGTCTGGCCGCGGGCGCTCTCCACCGCCTCCCGCACGAACGCCCCGTGGTTGTAGCAGGGGATGACGACGGCCACCCTCGGGGGCCGCGGGGCGCGAGCCGCCGCGGGAATCGGCCGGCGCATAGCGACAGACTGAGCCGCGTAGCCCGCGTAGAGCGAGCCGATCTGCTCGCAGACCCGGTCGGCATGGAAGCAGCCTCGCACGCGCTCCCGCGCTGCAGCGCCCATCTTCCGCCGATCGGCCTCGGGCATGGAGTAGACATCGATCAGCGTCCTTGCTAGGTCCGCGTCGTCCCCCGCGCGCACCAGGCGGCCGCTCACACCGTCCTCGATCATGTCCCGCATGCCGGAGTAATCGCTGCCGATGCAAGGACGGGAGAGCGACATGGCCTCCAGGCACGTGTACGGGCCATTCTCGAAGAGCGAGGGAAACACGCACACCCTTGCCGAGGCGAGCCGGCGGAAGAGGTCCTCGCGTCCCATCCGTCCCGTGAACACCACGCGGTCCGCGTGCCTTGCCGGAACCAGTCGCCCGAGGAACGACCGCATCGATGGTTCGCTCGCGCCGCGCTCGGCGTCACCACCGATCAGCACCAGGCGAGCCCCCGGGCACGCATCCAGAAACTCCGGGGCGGCTCGCACGAGTTGCTCGACACCCTTGCGTTGCTCCAGTCGACCGACGAACACGGCTTCCGGAGTTGGTTCCCCGGCGTCGGTCGCCAGGTCCAGCAGGGCGGGGTCCGCGGGGTGGCGCACGATGTCCATCGGCCCGACCCGCGGCAGGAGCCTACGCAGCACTTCCTCCTGCGGGCCCGGGGGGGCGACGATCCGGTCGGCGAGCAGCATCGCCTCGTTCTCGAGCGCCTCGAGCACGGGCTTGGGGCCGTCGGCGGTGTTGTACTCGCCGATCACGCAGAGCGGGCAGTGCAGCCTGACGACGCACACGGGGCGCTTGCCCGGCGTTGTGCGCGCCAGGTAACTGAAGCCCTCCGCAAGGTAGTCGGGAAACTCGATGACATCCGCCCCCTCCACCTCGACGAATCGCTCGAGAAAATCGCCGACACGGTCCGAGTGGTCCTTCCGGTACGCGAGCGATCGGAGGGGTTCCGGCCCGCTGTGCCTCACGTGCGGGAGGCGGACGACCTCCATCCCGGCGGTGAACTCTCGCGTGACAAACGGGTCCGCCCCTACGGTCACGACCGTCACGCGGTGCCCCTGTCGGGCAAGCCCGCGGGTCACGATGTCAACATACGTGCCGATCCCCCCGCCGATCTGCGGGGGATACTCGAACGAGACATACACCAGTCGCAGGGGTCGGTTGGTTTGCATCTCGGTCCGAGGCCTGCTCCACTTCGAGGTCGCGGCGACCACCTTATAGTTCGCGGTCGGGCGTCACGGGGCATACGGAGGCGGTCATGCGGATTTGTCTGGTCTCACGCGAGGCCTACCCGTTCATCGGCGGCGGTATCGCGGCGTACGTCGCGGAAATCGGCAGCGCCCTCGTTGCCGCGGGACATGAGCTGCACCTGCTGACGTATCCGTATGAAAGCCTGACGACCCGCGGCGCGGACGCCCTCCCCGGCGTCGTCTTCCACTCCGTGGACACCAGCGACGGCCCCGCGGCGATTCCCGGCGCCTACTTCTGCGAAGCCGCCCAGTACGCCATGGCCGTGTACTCGACGCTCAAGGGGCTCCACGAGATCCACCGCTTCGATTACATCGAGTTCCCGGAGTACCGCGGCGAGGGATACTTCGCCCTGCGGGCCAAGCGCACGCTCGGCCACTTCGAGGGCGCGGTGCTTGGCGTCCGCCTCCACACGCCGCTGTACCTCTGCCACGACCTGGACCTGCAGTCCTCGCTCTCGCTCGAGATCGAGATCCTGAGGCACATGGAGATCCGCTCGGCCGCCAACGCCGATGTGCTCCTCTCGGCCAGCCGATCGATGATGGATCGCATGCTCTGCGAGATGGGGGACGAGGCGCCGCCGGAATCGGCTCAATCCCGCGTGGTGCTCCCTCTGCCTGTTCACCTCGACACGCTATCGGAGCGGATGGGCGTGGATCTTGTGGAGGCCAAACGCCCGGTCCCCGTCACCACCGCCGGCCACGCGACCAGGACGGTGCTGTACTTCGGCCGGCTGCAACTGATCAAGGGGGTTGTGGAGCTTGTCGAGGCGGGCAAGCGGCTCCTGGAGCGGGGACTGGATCTCCGGTTCCTGCTTGTCGGCGGCGACACGCTCAGCGGCCCGTTCGGCCGGAGCATGCTCGCACACCTCGAAAAACTCGTCCAGGGCCCGTGGCGTGACCGGTTCGAGTTCGCCGGCCAGTACCCACGCGAGAGGCTCGGCCCTGCGATCCGGCAGGCCGCGGTCTGCTGCCTCCCCTCGCGATGGGAGTCATTCTCGATGGCCTGCATCGAGGCGATGTCGCTGGGCGCCGTCGTCGTCGCGGGGGACGCGGGCGGCCTGGGCGAGATCATCGAGGACGGCAAGAACGGCGTGAAGTTCGCCGCCGGCGAGGCCGCCTCGCTCGAGCAGGCGCTGCTCCGCGCCCTCGAAGACGAATCCCTCCGCGCCACCATTGCCGCGAACGCCCCCAAGCGGGCCTTCGAGATCAGCGACTCGGCGTCGATCGTCCGCGGCCTGGGCGAGGCCATCGCCGCCGCCCGCCCGATGACCGCCCGCGAGGAGCGTCGCGCGGCCGCCGCGGCGGCCCGCCGGGCGCGCGCCGAGGGGCCAGACCTGACGGTGGTCATCCCGTTCTACAACGTCGGCCACTACCTGCCCGAGACGCTCGACTCGATCCACGCCCAGACGCACCGCGATTTCGACCTGATCATCGTCAACGACGGCTCCACCGAACCGCACAGCCTCCGCCTGCTGGCCGACCTGGAACGCGACGGCTACCGCGTCGTTCACAAGCCCAATGGCGGCCTCGGCTCGGCGCGAAACGCGGGGTTCCACGCCGCTCGCAGCAAGTGGATCATCCCCATCGACGGCGACGACCTGGCGCACCCGACCATGGTCGAGAAACTGCTGGGCGCGATCAAGCGGGGCGACCCCGTCGGCGGCCTCGCCTCGGTGAGCCCGATGTTCGTCTCGTTCACCGACCGGCACGAGAACCTGGTCTCGGGCTACGCGCCGATGGCCTTCGACCGCGACCTGCTGCTGGCGCGGAACATCGCCGGGCCCGGCGGCGGATCGATCCTTGATCGCCAGGCCGTGCTCGATGTCGGCGGCTACGACGAGTGGCTGACCAGCTACGAGGACTGGGACATGTGGTGCCGCCTGGCCAAGACCGGCCGGCGCGGCGTCGCACTCCCCGAGTTCCTCCTCTACTACCGCCTCCGCCCGGGGTCGCTGATGCGCGCCGAGGCCATCCCCCGCAACCAGGCGCTCAAGTCCTACCTGCTCTCGAAGCACGCCGACATGGCCCTCTCGCCCTCGCGCGTCCTCCGGCTCGAGCACGCCGAGGCCGAGCGGTACAAGGCCCTCGCCGCACTCCGCGAATCCCAGGCGCACGACCTCGAGGCCCGCCTGCACGCCTCCGCCACACTCGACGGCGCCGACCCGATCGCCCGCACCCGCGCCGAGATCCGCGCCCGCGAACTCATCGACCAGAACATCCGCTACCGGATGGTCGACAAGGTGAACACCGCGATGAAGGCCATCCGGATCCAGCGCCCCGTCAAACGGCTGCTCAGGATGCGACCGGGGCGCTGAGCCGACGGCCCGGGGTGACGGTCACGCCGTCTCCATTGGCCCGCGCGTGGCCCGCCGGCCCGTCCCCCGTCGCGCCCGACGTCGCGGGTCCGGATCCCAGGTTCAGGAAGTCCTCAACCGACCGCCGGCACCGGGCCTCGTACGTCGGCAAGTACCGCCGGTACTCGGCCGCGATCTCCACACGCTCGTCGATCGCCCGCACCAGGTATTCCGCGATGACGTCGGCCCGCTCCGGGAACGGCACCACGAGCCGCTCGTAGAGATACCGGTTGTCCTCGAACAGATGGCTCACCGGCCCGATCAGGCACGGCACACCCATCCGCAGGCTCTCCAAGGGCAGCATCGGGCAGCACTCCGCGAACGTCACGTACATCGTGCAGTGCGTGCGCCGCATCGCCGGGAACAACTCGTCATGCGTGAGCTGGTCGCTCTGCATGCGGACGCACGGGATGCCCAGGTACTCGATCACCGCACGCGCACGTTCATCGACACCCGTCGCGTGCAGCCGCACCTCGGGCACGAGCTTGAGCGCCGAGAGCGCCGCGTGCGGGTTCTTCCGCGAGGTGAACCCCGAGAGCCACATGCCCACGTGCCGCTCATTGGGCGGCAGGTCCGTCGCCGGCTCCACGCACTCGCCATCGACCCGGTTGAGCAGCACCGCCGACCGGACGCCGAGCGAGCGGAACAGCCGATCCTGGCCGAACTTGTCCGTCGCGATGCTGTGGATCACGCCCCGCCGCGCGGCGTCGACCCACATCCCAAAGAGCTGCCACGTGTAGTCCTCGGAGAACTGCACGTACGAAGCGTGCCAGAACAGGTCAAACCGCGCCGACGGCCGCAGCCTCCGCACCGCCTCCACCAGCCGGAGCTGCGCCGTGTCGCCGCCGGAGACGACGACGTGCTCCACGCCGGTCGCCGCGATCACCGCCGCGTGGTGCTCGATCTGATCCGCCGGGATGTTGTACGGGTCTTCCTCGCGGGTCGCGGGCACCGGGTACCAGTGCTCGAAGAGCCCGCGCGTCGACGACGTCACCCCGAGCCACCTGGGGCACGAGACCGCCAGCACGCGCGGCGAGGCCGCCCGCACCGACTCGATGTACTGCTGCTCCCGCGCCGAGAACATCCGGAGTTTCGTGCGCGACGCCGTGCTCACCGGTGCCGCCGGCGCTTCGGGCGCAACCGGCCGGGCGACCGCGGCCTGCCGCATCGGGTTCTGCGCCGGGCGAACCGTCACGGTCCCCGAATCGGCGCCGGTTCCCGATACGGAAAGGTCGATCGTCTCCCGCCGCCCCATGAACTCGACCTCGACCAGCCCGCTCCACCCGTGCGACAGAAAGACCAGTTCCGGATCGGTATCCACCGGCACCCGCGCCGTCCCTGTACCGGCGCACACGAGGCAGCGACCGTACGCCCGATCCGCGGCGGCCCTCGCAGCAAAGCCCCCGTCACTCTCAATAAAGTCCCACGGCACTGGGGCTAGCCCCGCATTGGCCCGCCCCTCGAGCAGCCACACCTCAGTCCCCTGCGAGCCCGCGCCCGGGCGGCCCAGGGCACGCACCGTCACGATCCGCTGGTTGCGGTTCCTCAGCCATCGCAGCCGGTTCCACCACCCGTTGCGGCGAAGCCTCGCGCCGACGCGGTACGTCGAGTGGGCCTTGATATACGCCAACTCATCCGCCATCTCGCAGACGCGCCGGACCACCGTGTCCTCGTCCGGCAGGCGCGGCGCCGGGGGTGCCGACTCCCGCGAATGAGCCGGTGTTCCCAGCGAAGCTCGAACGTGCTTCGGATCGCTCTTCGACAGGCAGAACACGCCCACGGCGTTGCCGTCGTGGTCCGCGAACAGCGCGTGGCGGACGCACGACAACGACTCAAAGTCCCGCGGCTCCCACGACCCCGATCCGTCCGCCGGCCCGTCGCCGTCACCGAGCATGACTTGGGCCACGACATAGTCCGCACGGTCGAGCGCCGCGCCGAGCAGCGCCCTGCCCGCGTCCCTCCCGCCGCCCCGAAGAATCCCGCTGCCGACCATCACGGCATCCCACCGACCCGTCTGCGACTCCAGGACTTCCGCTGGCCTCCCCTCGTGAACGGCGTCGTACAGACCGCGGCGTGCCGCATCGAGGCCGCTGCCCGAGGCCGCGATCCCTTCAAGCCGCGCCCGCGCGCCGCGGCGGTCATCGCAGAACTCGCGCAGGATCACCCCCCACCGGCCCGAGTCCGCACTGACATCAAGCAGCCGATCCGGCGCGATCGCCCGCAGCAGATCGATGCAGAAGGGAATGTCATGCCAGGTCGTTGCCACCGTCGTTGCTCTCCGTCCCCGCCCCCACACCCACGCGTCTCACACCCCGACCCCCAAGACCCGAACCAGGCTCTTGACCAGCCGCTCACGCTCCCACGCGGCGCTCGCCGCGAGATGCTTCGCCGCGACCAGATCGGCCGCATCCGACGCCACGATCTGCTCGGCGAGGCGGTCCTTCCGGGCGACCGCGTCCCGCAGCCTCCGCACCTCGGCGGACAGATGCTCCTCCCGTTCGGCCCCCGCCGCCACGCGCGCGGCGAGTGCTCGAGCCTCATCGTGGAGCCGGGCCGTCTCCTCGCCGAGCCGGCGCGAGGTCTCCTCGAGGGCCGCGCCCACCCGCCTCAGTTCGTCGTCCAGTTCCGCCGCCCGCCGGACCGCGGCCTCTCTCTCTCTCGCCACGGGCTCGATCTCCGCAACCCGCTTCAGCAGCGAATCCCGCTCCGCCCAGAGCCGCCGGACGTGCTCGTGCGCCTCGAGCAACTCCCTCTCGTGCCGGAACCCGGCCGAGGTCAACTCCTGCGCCAGCCGCAGGAGTTTCTGGTTCTCCTCCCACAGCATGGCTTCCACTTCGCCGGCCGCCGATTCCCGTCGCTCCTCGGCCTTTCCACCAAGGCCCGCGCCAACCTCCAGGGCCTCCGCCTGGCGGGCCGGGTCCAAGAACTCGACCTGCCCCTCGGCGATCAGTTCGAGGAACAGCAGCCGCTCCCGCGTCCCGGAGTGCTTCGGCCCGGCGACGGCGGAATCGCTGTAGTGGTGCGATGGGCCCTGGAAAAAATCGAACCCGTGGAGCACGACCTTCCATCCGGCGCGAATGTACGTCATCGCCGCGAGGAGCCCGGACGAGGGGTGCTCGTACCCCAGTCGCGCGATCGTCGCCTCCACGTCGTCCCACTTCAGACGCCGTGCGTGCGGGTAGCGGGCCACCATCTCCTGCCAGTTGTCGACCGGCGGACGGGCCACGCACAGCACGCGCGGGTACTCACTCCTCGCCTGCTCCGCAAACAGCGTCCAGGTGATCCACTCGTCTGTCCGGGAGCCCACCTGCTCCTCGTGCCCGTCGATCCGGAACTCGTTGAACCGCGCCACCACGCCGTCAAAGGCGTCGACCGCAGCGCCCAGGTCACCCTGGAGAGCGCTGGGCCCGTTGCCGATCAGCAGGACACGGTCGCTCAAACCCGGTCTCCGACGCGGCCGACGGCGCCCGAAGACACAGTCGACCCGTTCCTCTCCCCCGCCGCCCCGCGACCACGGTGAAGCCGCACCTTCACGCCCGGGTACCGCTGCCCCGGCGCGTGCAAGCAACAAGTATACGCCTACGCCCCCCTAACCCCGGGCGACAAACTCCGACACCAGCCGCACGCCCCACCCCGTCGGTCCCTTCACGAACGGCCCCGAATCCCCCTCCACCGCGTGCACCCCGGCGATATCGATGTGGGCCCACGGCACGCCTTCGCTCACGAAGTAACTCAGGAACGCCGCCCCCTGGATCGGGTGCGCCTTCCGGTTGGGGTTGCTGTTCACCACGTCCGCGACCGGGCTCTTCATCATGTCCCGGTACTCCTTGTCCATTGGCAGCCGCCACCACCGCTCGCCGCTGGTCTCCATCGCGTCCTCCAGCCGGCGCCGGAGCTTGTCGTCCTCGCAGAACATCCCCGCGAACGTGCTCCCCAGCGCCACCACCACCCCGCCCGTCAGCGTCGCGAGGTCCACGATGCACGAGGGGTCCTCGTTCTCGCACGCCCAGCACAGGGCGTCGGCAAGCACCAGCCGGCCCTCGGCGTCGGTGTTCGTCACCTCCACCGTCACGCCGTTCCGGTACCGGATGATGTCGTCGGGCCGGTACGCCTCGTCGCTGATCGAGTTCTCCGCCACGCTCAGCAGCGCCACCACGCGCGTCCGTGGCTTCACGACGGTCGCGATCGCGTGCATCGCGCCCAGCACCGCGCACCCGCCGTCCTTGTCCCGCTTCATCCCCACCATCGAGTTGTTGATCTTGAGCGACAGCCCGCCGGTGTCGTAGGTCATCGTCTTGCCCACCAGCACCACCGACTTGCCGCCGCGGGACGATCCCCTCGCCGGCTTGTACTCCAGGCGGATCATGCAGGGCTTGTTCTCGCTCGCCTTGCCGACGTTGATCAGCCCCGTCAGCCGCTCCTTCTCCAGTTCCTTGCCCTCGATCACGCGGCAGGACATGCCCGTCGCCTTCGCGATCTGCTTCGCCTTCGCCGCGATGAATCGCGGGGTCGCGATGTTCGGCGGCGTCTCGCTGAGCGTCCGCGCGATGTTCACGCTGCGCGCCAGCGCCAGCCCCTGCTCCATCCCGCTGGAGAACGCGGCGCTGGGCGACGACAGCACCACCGCCACGCGATCGGGCCCCTTCCCGCCGTTGCTTCCGGTGCCCTTGAACTCATCGCACACCCAGCCGAGCAGGCCCATCCCCTCGCCGAAGCACCGACCGGCCGCCCCAAGGTCCGCACGCACCGCCTTGAGCGGCCCGCTCAGATCCACCCGCACCTTCCCCTCCTTCACCGCCGCCAGCCGGCGCCCCACCGCCGCCGCCGCCGCACGGAGGTCCCCTACTTTGAACGAGTCCCTGCTCCCCAGCCCGACGATGATCACCCTCGCCGTCCCCCCCCGCGCCTTGGCCGGAAACGCCTCGGCGATCCGCCCGAGGTCCCCGGTGCACTCGCCCCGCCTTGCCGCCGCCGCGATCGACGCATCGGTATCCAGGTCCCGCGTCTGCTTGTCCAACTCCGCTTTCTGGAACACCCCCACCACCAGCACCTCGGCGGACCCGCGATCGGCAACCTTGATCGACTGAAACATGCAGACTCTCCTTGCGGCCTTTTCGCGCGGTACTCACACCCCACGCGGCCGCAGAGTCTATTCCCCGGCATGTTCCAGGATGCACCCCTCCACCCTCTACTGATCATCCGCTACGCCGCAGCGCGCGGCCGGCACACGGCCTCCTGCGCCAACCACCGCATCACGTCACGGTCCGTCACGATCCCCGACAATCGACCCTGGCGGTCCATCACCGGAAGGCAGGAGATCGCCATCGAGAGCATCGTCGCCGCGCCCTCGGCGATCGGCGTGTCCACCGTCGCCGAGGCGACCTTGCGCGTCATGATCTGGTGCGCCCGCTTGGAGAGACAGGCCACGTCGCGCTGCTGCTCCGCCAGTTGACCCACGAACGGGCTCAGGTGCTTCAGCACGTCACGGTCCGACACGATGCCCACCACCCGCTTCTCGTGCACCACCACCAGGTGGTGGAATCCGTGCTCCAGGAGCAGGCCGCGGATCGACTCGAGCCGCTCATCCATCCCGATCGTCACCACCTCGCGGGTCATGATCGTCTCGAGTGTCATGGTTCGCCCTTTCTCATTTGGCAAGGCCCGCCTGCCCCATCTTGGATTCTGCAATTCAGTCGCACCCTCCCCGCCCGACCCGCGCCCGCCCGAGTCCGCGCCCCCGCGCATCCACTATGGGTTACCCTTCCTGACATGCGGCACCCAAACTCGCCAGACCCTTCCGCCGACCCTCTGGCCTTCCCGATGGCCTCCCTCGCCGCCCCTTGGCGGCTGGAGTACATCGAGTCGCTGGATTCGGACCCTTCACCAAGCACGGCGCCCCCCCCGCCCGGCACCCCGCCGACCCCGCCAACCAGCGGTTCGTTCCTCCGCGACTACTGGCTCTCGCCGACGATGGATCGGGCCAATCACGTTCTCGCCCGGATCCGCTATAGCCCCGACACCTCGCCGCCCGATGGCGATGCGGACCCCGACCGCCTCGCCGGCATGATCCTGCTGAACGCCTACCCCTACGCCAACGGCCACCTGCTCGTCGCGCTCGCCCAGCCCCGCCCCACCCTGCTGGACTACGACGCCGACCAGCGCGCGGCCCTCTGGCGGCTGACCGATTTCGCAGCGCTGCTGATGCAGTCCGCGCTGGAGCCGCAGGGCATCAACATCGGCGTGAACCAGGGTCGGGCCGCGGGCGCCGGAGTCCCGTCGCACCTGCACGTTCATCTGGTTCCCCGGTGGAGCGGCGATGTGAACTTCATGTCTGTCACCGCCCGGATCCGCGTAATTCCCTCATCGCTCGACGCGATGGATGCGCGGTACCGCGCCGCGCTGGCACGCCTCCGCGCCGCCGGGCAGGCCTAGCGCCCTACGCCGCGCGGGCCGACCCGAGCCTCAGCCCGAGCCGCCACCCCTGTCCCTCGCGCCGCCGCCGCACCACCACGGCATCGCCCCACGCGCCGGCCTCCGTACGGTCCCGCAGCGTCAGCCTCGCGCCGATCGTGATGCCCCGCGGCGAGGTCACACCCAACCCGCCGTCGCTCACATCGACCAGGTCCAGCGAGACCAGCCCCATCCGCCCCCGTCCATCCCGCCAGGTCGCTAGAAGGCCGCCGGTCGCCGGCATCCGCACCGCCCGGCGACGGTCCAGTTTCATGGAACCCTCCCAGGGACCCGCGATCGATGCCGACGACTGCATCGCTCGCGCGAACCCAACCATCCGACGGGCCTGAGACGTCTGCATCTGTGTCATCGCGAAGCCTCCGCGCCGCCCCGTCCCAGAACCACGAATCGGCGGCTTATCGGCCTCGCTTAAGCGCCCTCGCGATGGAGTCGAGTTTCTTCGCGCGGCCCCACCCCGATGCGGGTGGTTCGCTAGTACCCCTCCCCCATCTCCGCCCCGAGCCGCAAAACCAGCTCCAGCGCCTGCTCGTAGTTCAGGCGCGGATCGCAGGCGGTCTCGTACCGTCTCGCGAGGTCCGCCTCGGTCACTCCCCCCGCACCGCCGGTGCACTCGGTCACATCCTCGCCGGTGACCTCGATGTGCAGCCCCCCCAGGCGAGACCCGACGGATCGGTGAGTTTCCAGAGCCGCGAGCACCTCGGACTCCACGTCCTCGTACCGCCGCGTCTTCACCCGGCCGGCTCCTCGTGGAACCACCGTCGTGTTCCCGTGCATCGGATCGCACACCCAGAGCACCCGCCGCCCGGCATCAGCCACCGCCTTCACCAGCCCCGGAAGAACGCCGCGGACCGCGGACGCCCCTAATCGGGTGATGACCACCGCCTTGCCCCACTCATTCTCCGGATTGATGGCATCCAGCAGTTCGACCAGCCCGGCGCCGGTCATCCCGGGCCCAACCTTCACGCCCACCGGGTTCCGCACCCCGCGGAAGAACTCCACATGCGGCCCGTCCAGTCCGCGCGTTCGTTCCCCGATCCAGGGGAGGTGTGCCGAGAGGTCATAGTGGCCCTCGCGGCTGGGCACCTGCCTCGTCAGCGCCCCCTCATAGAGAAGGTTCAGCCCCTCGTGGCTCGTGAACATCTCCGACCGGGTCAGCTCCCATGCCCCGCTTCCTCCCCCCGTCGCGGCCCCAACCCCATTTGTCCCGCGCCCACCGGCGCGAGCAACCACGGTCACACGCCCCCCATCTCGTAGCCGGCCCAGCAGCCGCGCAACGACCCGCTGGTACTCGCCCAGCACGCTCTCGGGGAGCCCCGCCCGGTGCATCACGCCCAGATCCCAGTACTCCGGATGGTTGATATCCGCGAACCCCCCCATCAGCAGGCTTCGCACGAAGTTCAGCGTCGCCGCGGCCTGCTGGTACCCCTCAACAAGCCGCCACGGGTCCGGCCGACGGGCCTCTGGCGTGAAGGCCTCACCGTTGACCAGGTCCCCGTAGTACGCGGGTAGGGTGACCGGCTCACCCTCGATCGTCCGTGTCTCGGTCGCGCTCGTCCGCGGCTTGGCGTACTGGCCGGCAAGGCGGCCGACCCGGACCACCGGCCGACCGGTTGATCCGATCACCACCAGCGAAACCTGCAGGAGCACCTTCAGCGTCGCCGCGATGGCCTCTGGCCTGCAGTCCGCGAACCGCTCGGCGCAGTCCCCCCCCTGAACAAGGAACCGTTCCCCGCGCTGCGCGGAGGCAATCAGTTCTCGCAGCCGCTCGATCTCCCACGAAGTCACGAGCGGAGGGAGCGAGGTCAGCCGCTCGACCGCGGCCGCCGCGCCGCGTTCATCGGTGTAGGCGATGAGGTGGCCCGATGGTCGTCCGGTCCACGAGAACGGCGTCCAATCCTGGGTCGCGAGGGTCGTCACGCTTGAATCCTAGAGGTCCCGCGCCCCGCCGCGCAACCCCTGCGCCAAAGGGGGACCCGGACACAACTTTCCCACGAGCGAAGGGTTTTGATCAACTCGCGGGCCCCCCAGGCCGATGGTCAGCGCAGACGGGCGTTATCTCCCCCGGCCCATGCGGGCCCGCGCCCGGCCCCGGCCTCGCTTCGACGCGGGCGAACCACACGGCCACACGGGGCGCGGATCCTTCTCTCACACCCGCGATAGACAAGGAAGTGAAGTATGGCTTGGACCAGCAACCGCAAGACGGCGCGTCGGACGACCAAGAAGGCCAGCTCCGCCCGCAAGCACAAGGGCGCGCGCAAGAGCAAGGCTGCCCGCCGCACCACCAAGGCCCGCAAGTCGACGAAGGCCAAGGCCCGCCGCACGACCAAGTCGCGCTGGAGCACCAAGGCCCGCGCCACCCGCCGCACGGCGAAGAAGTCGGCCCGCAAGACCAGCGCCCGGCGCTCGTCCTCCAAGGCCCGCAAGGCCTCCCCGGCGAAGACCTTCCGCTTCTCGGCCTGGCGCGGCAACACCGCCCGCCGCCGCGCGGCCTGAGTCGCGACGGTTCCTTCCGAGACGACAACGACAACACGCAGCGGCGAGCCGGCGCAGGGACGCGCCGGCTCGTCCTGCTTTTGGGTCGGCCGCGCTCCTTCACGCTGCATCCGATAACACGCGGCCGCTCGGGGCGCACGCCCCCTGCCGCCCGCACCCGCCGCACCGCCCGCGCAGGACCACCCCCCGGCCGCGGATCCCGCTCACCCGGTGGCGGTGCCCCCGGACGAAAGGCACATCAGAGATACGAATGGCAGGGCGATGCTCATGACGCTCTGGCCCTCGGCGGGGTTTCCCGCAACGGACGTCCCGGATCGGCTGCCTCCCCGATTCGGGACGTTTTTCTTTGGCCGCGCGGCCCGCGGCCCCGGGCGTAAACTGGCCCGATGAGCCCCGCTCCCACCACCGCCCCCGGCCCCCGGCACGTCGCCATCTACCCGGGGTCGTTCGATCCGATCACCTACGGCCACCTCGACGTCATCCGTCGCGGCCGGCGGCTGTTCGATCGCGTGGTCGTCGGCGTCGGCCGCCACCCGGGCAAGGACCCGCTCTTCTCCCTCGACGAGCGGGTCGAGATGGCCCGCGAACTCATCGCCCAACTCGAGAAGGAAGAACCCGGACAGGCCGCCGTCGAGGTCGAAGCATACTTCGGCCTCACCGTCGACTTTGCCCGCAAGGTCGCCGCGGCCAACGGTTCGACGATGACCGGCATCGTCCTGCTGCGCGGCATCCGCAACCTCTCCGATCTCCAGAGCGAGGTCCAGCAGGCTCTGACCAACCGCCAGGTCGCGGGGCTGGAGACCGCGTTCGTCGTCGCCGGCCAGGACTTCGCGTACACCAGCTCCAGCCTGATCAAGCAGGTGACGGCGCTTGGCGAGGACACCGAACTGGCCGGCCTCAAGACCATGGTCCCCACAATGGTGATCGACCGCCTGAGGGAGAAGAAGATCGCCCGCGCCGCCGTGCTCGAACGGCTGCGCCACGCCGGCGGCGAGGAATGAGCGGCGCCATGGACTTCCGCGTCATCAGCATCGGCACGCTGCCCGCCCACCCCCTGTGGGGTGAGCGAGCCGGCGCCTCGGTCCGAACGGGCCACGCGACCACCACGCTCATCCGCGCCGGCAAGCGGGTGATCCTCGTCGACCCCGGCCTCCCCGAGCAGCACCTCGCCGCGAGGCTCGGTGAGCGCGCGGGCCTCTCCCCAAAGGACGTCACGCACGTCTTCCTGACCTGCTTCAAGCCCGATGCACGCCGGGCACTCGGCGGCGACCTCGGGCTCCTCGATCACGCTACGTGGTGGGTCAGCGAATTGGAGCGAGAGAGCGTCGGCGTCCCGATGGTCCGCCGGCTGCAGGAGGCCGTCCAGAACGACGACCCGGAGATGACCGAAATCCTCCAGCGGGACGTCGCCATCCTCAAGCGGTGCGAGGCCGCCCCCGACCGCCTCGCCGACGGCGTCGACCTGTTCCCCCTCCCGGGCCACACCCCCGGCATGTGCGGGGTGCTGCTCGGCGTTCCCGGGGGCCCGCGCACCGGCCCAAAGGGCCCCGGCGGGGGCACCCTCCTGGTGTGCGGGGACGCCGTCCCCACCCAGGAGCACCTCGAACGCGGGATGGTCCTCCATGGGTCGCTCGACGTCGACCGGGCCCAGGAGAGTTTCCGCGAGGCGATCGAGATCGCCGATCTGCTCATCCCCGGACGCGACAACCTGCTTATCAACCCCGTTCGCCGGGGCTTCTAGGCCCGCCTGACCCCTTTCCCCCCACGGCGGATGTCCCCCGGCGCCTCCCTCGCACCAATACCAGGTTGAGGTGATCAGTTGCCGGACTCCGCCCCCCCGTCTTCGCCCAACCCCCCGCCCTCGGGACGCGAGGTCTTCGAGATCCTCGCCCGGGAGCACGCCGACATGCTCGCGGCGTACCTGCGCACGCTTGTCTACGCGCCCGATGTCATCGACGACCTGTTCCAGGAGACCATGCTGGTCGCCTGGCGCCGGCTCCAGGACTTCGACAAGTCCCGCCCCTTCGGCCCCTGGCTCCGCGGCATCGCCGCCAACCTCGTCCTCGAGCACCGCCGCCGGTCCGCACGCGGCGTGATGTGCTGCGACCCCGAGGTCCTCGAGGCCATCGACCGCCGGTTCACCGACCTCTCCCGCTTCGCCGGGGACAGTTTCCGGGACCGCGCCGGGCGGCTCCGCCACTGCCTCGCCCGCCTTCCCGACAAGCTCCGCGAGGTGGTCGAACTCGCGTACGCCCGCGGCCTGCTCCTCAAGCAAATCGCCGAGTCCCTGAGCGCCAGCGAGGAGGCCGTCAAGAAGCGGGTCCAGCGGGCCCGTGAATCCCTCGTGCTGTGCCTGAGCACCACCGGAGGTGACGCATGACCACCCCACGCGAACCCGACGCCGTCGACTCGCCCGGTGCGGATCCGAACCTCGCTCCGCCCGACACCTCGCCCCCAACCCCCGAGCACGCGGCGGGCGACCAGTTCGTCCACGGCCTCCTCTCGTTCCTCCACATGGACTCGCGCGCCCGGCAGGATCGCCGCATGGCCCGCGTGCTGAGCGCGATCGATTCCGAGTCGGCGGTCGCCGGCCGGATCGGCCCAGCGCGCCGCCGCTTCAACTGGCGGACCGCTTCCGGAATCATCGCCGCGGCCCTGGTCCTGACCGGCGTGCTCGCGATCCTCGTCCCCACGGAGCAATCCGCCACCGCCACAGTGCAGACGTCCCTTGCCGCCCTCGATTCCGGCGGCGACCGCCGTTACGAGGTCCGTGTCCTGGCCGGACGGGACACCGAGTTCCCCAAGAACCCCATGGCCACCGTGGACGTCCGCGACCGAAGCCACGTCCTGGTCAAGGCCATCACACCCCGGGGCCACCAGATCACCCTCGGGCGAGACGACGAGGGCCGTTGGATGATCACCCCTGAAGGGGACGTCAACCGCTTCCCGCCCCGTCAAGCCTGGCCTCGCTGGCTCGACCTGGGTGAGAGCACCGTCCTCGTCGAGTCGATCGACAGCCGCCTCGAGACGATGACTCGCGACTACGACCTGAAGAAGTCGGCCCCCGAGCCGCTCCCGGGCGCAGCCGCCGGAGCCCCGACCTTCCAGCGCATTACGGCCCAGCGCACCGGCGGCCCAAGCCCCGAACCTGCTCGCATCGAACTCTGGATCGACGGCGGCTCGCGCCTTGTAAAGAGGATGGAACTCCATTGGCCCGAGGCCCAGTGGGGCCGCGATCGGCCCTTGGATGGCGGCGGACGCGAAGGCCCCGGCGGTGATCGCCCCTTCCCGCCGCGGGACCGCCGGTCCCACGATCCCGGGTTCGACGACGAGATGGACCTGCCTCCCGGTCCGCCGCCCCACGATGAACCGCCCCCGCTGCCCGAGGACGACGAACCGGATGCGGACCGGCCCCCTCTGCCCGATGGACACACCCCACCCGCCGGTCGGCCCGGACCCGATGACCGCCGCCCCCGACCGATGCGTCCCCGTCCCGGGCCCGACGGTCAGCCTCCCTTCGACGGCCCGCGCCGCCCGGGTCGCGACGGCGGCGCGATGCCCCCCCCGCAGGGACCCCGCGGCCCGCGCCCGCGGTTCCTCGACGGCCCGCCGGACTTCGCCGGCCCTCGCCAGCCCCCCCCGCCACGGGTGATGGTCTTCGAGCTCGTCGACGCCCCCGCCCTCCCGGACGGCTGGTTCTCCCCGGCTCAGCACGCGAAGTGACAGCAAAATCGACCGCCGCGCGCCCCGGATGTCCCCCGATGGTCCGCCAATGACAATCAGGTAACGACCGAGCCCCCCGGAATCCGCCGGGCCGCTCCACGGAGATTCGAGCAATGCACCCCAAGATCTGGTTCCTCGGCGCCCTGGGCTCACTGGGCCTTGCCGCAAGCCTGGCCCCGGCACAGACAGTTCCGCCGGTGCCCGTTCCCGCCGCGAATCCGATCACCGAGCCCAAGCGGATCCTCGGCAAGATCCTCTTCTGGGATGAGCAACTCTCCAGCGACAACACCGTGTCGTGCGCCACCTGCCACCAGTTCAACGTCGGCGGCGCCGACCCCCGCCGGGCCCGTAACCCCGGACTCGACGGCCTGGTCAACACACCCGACGACGTCTTCGGCTCGCCCGGGGTCGTCAAGAGCACCGCGGCGGGCGACTTCGACAAGGACGCCGTCTTCGCCCTGCTTCCCCAGATCACCGGCCGCGCCGCCAACTCGCCCATCAACGCGGGCTACTCGATCGACAGCTTCTGGGACGGCCGGGCCCGATCCCAGTTCATCGACCCGCAGACCGGGCAGGTCGCGATCCCCGCGGGCGGCGGGCTCGAGAGCCAGGTCGTCGCACCACCGGTCAACTCTGTCGAGATGGCGCACGCCGACCGCGACTGGAACGCGGTGGCCGCCAAGCTCGCCTCCTCGCGCCCGATGGCCCTGGCCACCGGTCTTCCGGCCGACGTCGATGCGGCGCTCCGCAGCCGTCCCACCTACGCCTCGCTCTTCGCCAAGGCGTTCGGCGACGGCGAGATCACCGCCCGCCGGATCGCCTTTGCCATCGCGACCTACGAGCGCACGCTCGTCTCCAACGACACGCCGTGGGACCGCTTCATCGCCGGCCAACCCAACGCCATGACCCCCGGGCAGATCCAGGGATGGCAGGCCTTCCAGGCGTCCAACTGCATCGTCTGCCACGCGGCCCCGATGTTCAGCGACCAGTCGTTCCGCAACATCGGCCTTCGCCCGATCATCGAGGACAACGGCCGCCAGGCGGTCACCGGCAACGCCGCCGACCGCGGCCGGTTCAAGGTCCCGTCCCTGCGCAACGCCGGCCTCCGCACCGGGTTCATGCACAACGGCCAGTTCACCAACATCGGCCAGGTGATCGGCTTCTACGCCCGCGCCCCAGGGGCGCCGCAGCAGTTCCCCGACAACCGCGATCCGATCATGCTCCAGGTCAACGTCCCGCCGCAGGTCGCTCCCGCGATGCAGGACTTCGTCACCAACGCGCTCACCGATGCCCGCGTCACCACCGGACAGTTCCCCTTCGACCGGGCCACGCTCTACACCCAGCGGCCCGCGGACCAGCCCATCAACCTCGGCGGCGGCACCTCCGGCCAGGGCGGCATCGTCCCCACGATGATCGCCAACGCGCCCCCGTTCATCGGCAACGCCGATTTCCGCCTGGGACTCGATCGCGCCCGCGGCGGCGCCACGGCCCGGATCGCCATGTCCTCGACCCCGCCCGTCGGCGGCGCGATCCCCCGCACCACCCTCTTCGGCCCCTTCCCGGTCTCGGGCGTGGGCGCCGGCAACGGCTTCGCCACGTTCCACTGGCCCATCGTCCCCGGCAGCGTCTCGCGGAACCAGACCGTCTACTTTCAGTGGATCGTCGACGACCCCAGCGGCGCCGGCGGAGAGGCGCTCTCGTCCGTCACCCAGGTGCGGTTCTTCTGCGGCAGCGTCGGCTGCCCGCCCGCCTGCCCCGCCGACTGGGACGGCAGCGGCTCGCTCACCACCGTCGACATCGCCGCGTTCGTAAACGACTGGACCTTCGGCATCGGCTCGGGCATCCCGCTGGGAGACTTCGATGGCAACGGCGTGCTCGAGCCCGGCGATATCGCCGCGTTCGTCCGCGCGTGGTTCGACGGACTCACCTCGGGCTGTTAGGCGCCATTCCGCCGCACCCGATCTGCAGTTCCGTCTGGACGCCTCCCCGCCCTCACCGGCGCGGAGGCGTTTTTCCTTGGCCGGACCGCGAATGATCACCGGGTCCAGATGGACCACGCATCCTCGAGAAGTTCCGGCGTGATCGCCCGCCCGCACTCGGGGCACTGGCGAGGCGGCGGCTCGGTCGGCAACTGGTCCATCGTCATCCCCGCCGAGAGGTCGTAGACGCAATACGGACACACCCGCCGCCGGCGGCTGAGCGCAAAGTCCAGTGCTCGGCGCCAACGGGCCTCCTGTACGAACCCAAGAGCGGCCAAGCCAATGGACAGCGCCGCCAGGATCGCGGTGGTCGCCGGATCACCGGGCACGTGGACAAACAACCGGGCAGCGATCACGAGAAAGAGGATCGAGGCGCCCGCCACGAGGGCAAGGACGGCGTCGCGTCGCGCCCTGCGCTTCAGGATGATGTCCTGCCTGCCCACGCGATCTGCCAGCTCCGGTGAATGCCGCACCCGCGCCATGCTGCAGGCGAAGATCCTACCGATCGGCCGCGGCGACCACATGGCCCGCAGCGGCATCCCGCCAATCGTCCACCCCCGGCGGGTACCATGCGACATGAAAGTGCTCCTGACCAACGACGACGGCCTGCTCGCCCCCGGCATTCATGCCCTGTACGAGACCCTTGTTGATTCCAAGTCCGAGTTCGGCTCGATGGTCGGCGGCGGCGGTCGCGACGACGGCGGCATCGTCTGCCCCATCGCCCCGCTCACCGTGCAATCCGCCACCAGCCACGGCGTCACCTTCAAGACCCCGCTGATGATCGACGAGGAGCGGCTAGGGTGGGGCGGCGACCCCGCCATGACCGGCATCACCGTCGAGGGCCGCCCCGCCGACTGCACCAAACTCGCCCTCACCGCGCTCTGGCCCGAACGGTTCGGCCCCGGCTCACGCCCCGACCTGGTCGTCAGCGGGATGAACATGGGCGCCAACGTCGGCATCAACGTCATCTACTCCGGCACCGTCGCCGCGGCGATCGAGGCCGCGTTCCTCGGGGTCCCGGCGATCGCCGTCAGCCTGCACATGGGACGCGGCACGCCGCGCTACGACGTCGCCGCGCGATACGCCCGCCGCACCATCGATGTCATCCTCGCCGGCGGACTCCCCCGGCCGCACGAGTGCCTGAGCATCAACATCCCCGTCACCGAGCGCGAATGGGAGGTCGAGGGCCAATGGCCGCCGATCCGGGTCTGCCCCATGAACACGCACGGGCTCAACGACGCCTACGAGCGCCGCGTCAGCCCCGGCGGTGATGTCTACTACTGGGCCGCGGGCCACGGCCTGGATTTCCGCAAGACCGGCGAGGGCACCGACGTCGAATGGCTCTGGAAGAACGCCATCACCGTCACGCCGCTGCACTACGACCTGACGCGCCACGACGCCATCCCCGCCTGGAAGGAGCGCCTCGAGGGCCGCTGACCTCCGCCGGTCCGCCACCGATCGATCAGGCCAGCATCGCCTGGACGACCTCGTTGGCCTCGGGCAGCTTCGCGCAGATCTCGTTCGCCGCGTTCAGCGAGAGCTTCAGCTCGTCCATCACGTCCGCGGGCGGCTCCACCGTGAGCATGTCCAGCCGGAACGCCCCGGGCAGCGACGCCGCGAAGTGATCCGCCAGGCACACGATCCCGGCCAGCGTCCGCTGGTCGGCCGGGAGCGACAGCGGGTTGTGGTGGAAGCCCGTGACGTTGGAGAACGAGCGGGGGAACTTCCACTTGTCGCACAGCGCCTTGCCGAAGTCCTGGTGCGTCGCACCGAAGACCTCCTCCTCGCACGCCAGCATGTCGGCCTGCGGCACCCCCTCGGGCGTCGCGTTGACCTTGCCGAGCACCTCGACAAGCCGGTGCCGGTCGTACTGGATCTCGACGACGATCCCGATGTCGTGGATCAGCCCCGCCAGGAACGCCTCGTCGGTCAGCCCGATCTTCAGCGTCTCCGCGATCGCCTTGCTCGCGGCGGCGACGCCCATCGAGTGCACCCACAGGTCCTTGGCCGCGAAGCCGGGCGTCAGCGCCCCGCCGCGGAAGAGCTTGGCCAGCGACGCCGCGATCGCGATGTTCTTCACCGCGTTGAGCCCCAGCAGCACGATCGCCCGGTTAATCGACCCGATCTGCCCCGGCAGCCCGTAGAACGCGGAGTTCACGACCTTCAGGATCCGGGCGCACAGCGCCGGGTCGTTCGCGATCACCTTGTGCAGGTCCTGCGCCGTCGACTTGGGATCCTCCACCAGCTGCACGATCCGGAGCGTGATCTCCGGCAGCGTGGCGATGTGGCTGATCTCCCGGATCGCGTTGTTGACGGACTGCTCGCGGGTCTGTGCGTCGACGCTCATGGATCGCTCCTGCCTCTGGACCGACAGCGGCTCAATGCGGCAAGATGGACCATCGGCGTGTGCGAACTCGGACTTTCGCGGCGACCCGAACGCGGAAGCACAAACCCAAACTCATCAGGCCCGTGGGGTTATCCGGACCCGCCCCCACCACCCCGCGTCGCGGCTACTCCCCGCTCCCGGCCCGGTCGCCGGCCACCACGATCGAGAAGAGACCCACGACCCCCGCGATCGCCAGCGCGGCCCCAAGGAGAACGAACTCCGCGGCGGTCCCCGGTCGCGAACCGCCCGCCGTCGAGACGACAAAGGCGTTGCTCCACTGGAACCTCTGAGCCCAGTACCCGCTGTCGGCGTACAGGTACGCGAACCCCACCGTCAGACACGTCACCGACACCGCGGCGACGCCCGCCACCGCGGCCGATCGACGCGCCGGCCGCATCAGCATCCAGAGTCCGCCCGCCAGGGCGATCGCGGTCGCCGCCCAATAGGCGCAGACGCGCGGGACCGGCGACAGCGCCGTCAGGAGCGTCGGCATCGGCAGCACCAGGAGCAGCCCGCAGCACCACTGCCGACAAGGCCCCCGTCGATGCAGCAGCCTCGCCCCGAAGAGCACGCAGAACCAGGTCGCCAGCACCAGGACCCGGCCATCCTTGACGATGCACGACATCACCGAGAACGCGGCGCCGAACACGCCGCACATCAGCCCGACCAAGTCGACCGTGACCTCGATCGATGGCTCGCCCCCGGCCCCGGATCGAACATCATCCGGCGTGAACGCCGACCCGCACTCCGGACACCTGTTCTCCGGCAGGCCGGAGAGGTCGTACTCGCACACCGGGCAGGGGAGCGCTGGATCCACATGATCTGATGCGCACTGCCCGGCGATGCGGATGCAACAGTCGCACGGCAGGCGATCGCACGCATGATGCGGCGCCGCATGAAACGCCTCAGTATCTGTTCCGCTTCCTTAACAGCCCGGCCGATCCGGGCTCCACAGTCACGTCCGCCAACACCCGCGCGATCCTCACCCCCGCGCGCCCATCGCCATACGGATGCCCCGCCCGCGGCCGATCGCCGCTCGCCGCGCGTTTCAACGCCTCCGCGATCACCCCCACACGCCCCACCTTCCCCAGCGGGACATCCGCCACGTTCCCCGCCCGCTCCCGCCCCTCCTGCCTGGGCCCAACGTTCACCACCGGCAGGCGCACCGCCGCCGCCTCGATCAGCCCCGCCGACGAGTTCCCGATCATCACCCCGCGCTGCCCGCGCCCGGCCAGCCTCTTCAGCAGCGCCACGAACCGCTCCCGCGGCAGGTGCTCCGCCTGCTTCGCCGCAGCCCCGAATCGTTCCAACTCGGACATCACGACCGTCCGCCCCGGATCATGGTTCGGCGCGAGAACCAGCACGGGCCCAAGCCCCGATCGCCGCACGCCCTCCACAACCCCCCGCGCCAGCCTCGCCTCGTCGCCATCCTCCAACCCCGATGGATGCAGCAGCACCACCACCCGCGGATCGCCCAGCCGCGCCGCCTCGGCATCCCCCATCGCCCTGATGCCCCGCAGCCCGTCGATCGCCGGCGACCCCACGACTCGCACGTGCTCCACCCGCTCCCCCATCCGCACGATCCGCTCGGCCGAACGCGCCGTCGCCGCGAGGTGCACGTGCGACAACTTGGTGATCGCGTGCCGCATCGCCTCATCGGCGATCCCCTCCGCCCGGTCACCGCCATGAATGTGCGCCACCGCGATCCCGCCGATCGACGCCGCGCTCGCCGCGGCGAACGCCTCGATCCTGTCCCCCAGCACCACCACCCAGTCCGGCCGCATCGCCGCAAACGCGCGGGCGAATCCCTCCATCCCCCGCCCCACGGCCGCCGCGTCCTCCAGTCGCTCACCCGCGCCGGCCCGCTGCATCCGAACCTCGGCCGCCACGCTCCGCGGGAACGCCGCCCGCACCTCGCGGATCGTCCGCGCCGGCGGCAGGAAGTGCGCCCCCGCCGCGACAACCCGGAGCCGAAGCCGCGGATGCGCCGCGACCGCCCTCATCACCGGCGCCAGCAGGCCGAACTCCGCGCGAGTCCCCGTGACCACCGCCACCGTGCGTCGACCACCGCGCCGGCTCATGCCCGCTCCTCGCCAAGGTCACCCTGCGTCAGCGGCATGTCCGCCTCGACCCCGCGCACCAGCACCCGCCCGAGCGTGGCGTCCAGCTCGTACGGCGGGATCCCGGTTCCCGGCCGCTTGATCGTCAGGTCCTCGCGAGCCAGCCGGTGCCCGGCGGGCAACGCCCGCGTGGTCGTCAGCGACTGCCGCGACACCGTCCGCACATCCTCCTCGATCGCGAGCACCGGCTTCCCCGGCGGGGCCGACACCGGGCAGGTCACGTGTTCCGCGCCCTCGCCCCCGGCGCCCCCGCGCCGCGCCGACAACCGCCGCTCCACCGCCTTCGCGCCGTATTCCATGAACTCCACGGGCTCCAGCGATGCCGCGTGGTCCGGCCCCGCCGCCGACCTGCTGTACGTGAAGTGCTTCTCCAGGATCGACGCCCCGCACGCCACCGCCATCCACCCAGTCTCGATCGACGGCGTGTGGTCCGAATACCCCACCGGCTCGCCGAACACCCCGCGGATCGCGGCGATCCCCCCGAGCGAGGCGTGCTCCATCGGCGTCGGGTACGCGCTCACGCACTGGAGCACCGCCAGGCGGTCCCTCGCTCCCGCGAGCCAGCCGATCGCCCGCGACACCTCGTCCAGCGTCGCCGCGCCAGTGCTCAGGATCAGCGGCTTGCCCGTCGCGGCCAGGGCCTCCAGCAACGGCCGGTTCGTGATGTCCGGCGACGCCGTCTTGTACGCGTCAAACCCGCCGTACGCGCTCGCCAGCCCCTCCGCCACCGCCACCAGTTCCACGCTGAACACCGTCACGATCGTCTGCATCCCCAGGTCCCGCGCGTGCTCCACCACCGGCCGCATCTGGTCGATCCCCAGTTCCAGACGCCGCAGCATCGCGAACGGATCAGACTCCCCCGCCCGCGACTGGTACACCGCCAGCCGCGCCGCCCGGCTCATCAACCGGTCCGTCTCGAACAACTGCAGCTTGACCGCGTCGGCGTGCGCCTCATCCGCGGCTCGCACCAGCTCCATCGCCCGGTCCACCGACCCGTCGTGGTTCACCCCCAGCTCGGCGATGATGTAGGGCGATTGCTCCGGGCCGATCTCGCGCGATCCGATCCTCATGGCCTCTCCACGACCGCACCCCCGCCCAGCACCGCCTCCGCAACACGAAGATCGATCGGCGCGTCGATGTCCACCACCGACCCCTCCGGATTGATGACGCCGCGCCGCCGATCCTCTCGGCCGAAGAACGCGTGCGGGCCGGGGCGGACCCCCGGAAGTTCCAGCATCAGCGCGCCCCTGGTCAGCGCGATCACGCCCCCATCCGGCACGAACGCGGCGGGCAGGTCCTGCCGCCGGAACACGCCGTGGTTCAGCACGTCCCCCTCCCACGGGCTCACCGCCCCCGTGCCCGCATCCACCCGCGCCGTCCACCACGGGTGGTGCTTCCCCACCGGCGCGTACGACTGCACCGAGTCCGCCCCCGTCTCTTCAAGCATCGCCACCGCCCGGTCGATCAGCCCCGCCGGCCGCACAGGAACGTTCGCGTACAGGATCACGATCGGCGCCCCCGCCGGGTGCCCCGGCACGACCGACGCCACCGCGTGCCGCGCCGCGGCGTCCACCGTCGCGCCGTCCGTCGCCAGTTCCGCCGGCCGCTCGACCACCTCGACGCCCATCCGCCGCGCCGCCCGCGCCAGGTCCGCCCCGTCCGTCGAGACCACCACCCGCGACACCCGCTCCGCGCCCTGCGCGCTCAGGATCGTCCACTCGATGCACGGCCGCCCCGCGATCATCGCGAGGTTCTTTCCGGGCACCCCCTTGGACCCCGCCCGCGCCAGAATGATCGCCAAGGCCCCGTTCATTCGATCCCTCTCTAGTACCCCATCTGCAGATCGGGGTGCCCCCCGTCGCCGAGTTTCAGCAGGTCGCGCCGCCGCTGCGTGAGCCGGCGCCACAGCGTCGGGATGCTCTCCTTCGACGCGTTGCCGATCACGCTCGCCCCCGTCGCGTGCAGGTTCTTCTCGCCCGTCGGCACCGAGCCGTCGCTGAACACCGTCATCCGCCGCCGCAGTTCGTGCTCCCATACCGGCGTCGGCCGCGGCAGCGGCGCGATCCGCTCACCCGGGATCGCCAGCGGCAGCGCATCGATCACCGCCGCACCCGCCCGCGCCAGCCACCGGTCATAGAACGGCTCGATCTCCGCGTACGTCCGGTCGCACCGCGTGATCCGCGGCACCACCCACATGCTCGGGAGCCCGCCCAGCCGCCCCCGCTCCGCCACAAGCCCCAACAGCCGCTCCAGGTTCGCGGTCGCCCGCTCGAACCGGTCGATCCCCATGATCGCCTTGTACGTCTCCGGCGTGTCCGCCATCAGGTCCACGCTCACCACGTGCGCGCCCGACTGGGCCAGCGCGACCAGCATCGCGTCCTCGCACAGCAGGTCCGTCCGCACGTGGATCCCCGCGATCCCCCGCGCCGCGGCGAACCGCACCAGCTCGATCACATCCGCGTGTAGCAGCGGATCCCCCGCCCCGCCAAACGTCACCGCCGCGTCCGTCCGCCCCGTTCCACCCTCGCCGCAGTCCGCCAGCTGGTCGATGATCCGCTCCGCGAGCGCCCGCGGCATCGGCCTGCGCTCGACCGCGCCGACCGATCCCCGCTCCCAGTGCGCCCGCCGCCCGCTCGTCCGCCGCCCGGTGCACAGCTCGATCACCATCTGCGGCGGCGAGCCCGCGGCCGTCCCGCCGCCAAGCCGCTGCCTCACCAGCGCGCCGATCGTCGCGGCCCCCGCCTCTGCCACCCCCGATCCAAGATCCTGCAGCGCCGCCCCGAACACCATCTGCCGCGGCCGCGCATCGGGCACAAACCGCAGCAGCGAATCCCGCACCGCCGGCTCCACCTGCGGGCACGTCGACCCCGCGATCAGATCCGCGATCGGCATCGCCGGGCTGTACCCCAGAATCCCGCCCAGGCTCGCCAGCGCCCCCCCGCTCTCCCACGCCCGCGACAGCGTCCCCATCAGCCCCCGCGCCACCACCATCCCGCACAACCCCGGCGGCGCCTGCGTGAAGCACGGCTTGTCCGTCCGCTCCTCCTCGAACCGCTCGATCACCTCGTCGCACAGCGCCGGGTCCACGAAGCACCAGTCCGCGCCCACCAGCAGCGCCCCATCAATGGTCCCCGCGCCGCCGCACACCCCGCCCGGCGCCGCCTCCATCACCGCCGCCATCGCCGGCGCCTCGAGCACCTCGTCGTAGCAGGTCAGGTTCGCGATCCCGCCGCGCCACGAGGTATGCGACCAGATCCGCGCCGACCGCACCGCCAGGATCCGCTCGCGGTACGCCCTGAGGTCCGCCCCCTGCACCACCACCGGCAACCCCGGGATCGCCTCCCCGGCCGCCCGCCCCGCCGCGACCGGATCGTCGGTCAGCAGCACCACCCCGCCCAGGCGCCTGCACCGCGCCAGCCTCCGAAGCGTCGTCCGCAGCACGCTCTCCCCGAGCAGGAACGGCCGCTCAAGATCCCGCGACAAGCCCAGGTTCGACCGGTCCGCCAGCACGGGAATGATCGCCGCGACCCGCCGCGTGCCCCGCCGCTCCGCTCCGCCGGCCCCCTCCGCCGCGCCGGCCCCGGGCTTCTCTCCCGGCCCCACGATCACCGGGTCGCGCGTCCGCTTCGCCTTCACCGGCGCACCCACCCGTTCGGGCAGGCACGCCACCGCATCATCAAGGATCCGCCCCAACTCGTCCGCCGCGTCCCCCAGCCACGTCACGTTGTCGATGTCCCGCTCGATCTGCCGCCGCTGCCGCTCCATCGGCGTCAGCGTCGCATCCATCTGCAGCGTCCGATCCGCCCGCAGCCGCTTGAACGCCCCGGTCTGGTTCAGCCGGTGCACCAGCGAATACGCCGGGACCAGCCCCGCCACCTCCCGCCCGAGCCGGTCGACCTCCCCGATCAGTTCGTTCACCAGCCCCTGGTCGTCATGCCGCTCCAGCATCCGCCGCAGCACCCGCGCCGCATCGCGCGACAACTCACCCACCCGCCACACATCCCGCCGCACCGCCACCACCCGCTCCCTCGCCGCGATCGCCCGACCCGGTTCCACCGCCCCCGCCCGCGGCAGCCCCGCCGCCTCCCCGGCGCCCGCGAACCGCTCGACCACCTCGCGCAGCGTGACCGGCTCCGCGTGCTGCTTCCTCACCCCCCCTTCCGTCGCGTCCAGCGTCGTCAGCCCGCGAGCCGCATCGGCCTTGAAGTCCCGCTCGAACTGCGACAGGTACACCAGCATCTGCTCGTCGGTGTACACCGGCCGACCGAGCACATCCGTCGCTGGCCGCAGGCTCCGCCGCATCCGCGCGATCCGCTCCCACTCCCGCATCTCCAGCGTGCAGAACGGCCCCAGCTCCCCCGCCCACACGCCGTGGATCGCCGCACCCGCCGAGTAGTACTGCCCATCGGTGAACCCGAGATCCTGCCCGATCAGCACCACCGGGTCGCACCCAAGGTGCCGCGCCAGGTAATACGCCAGGTGCGCCACCGTCGCCCCCGGCGTGATCTGCCCCTGCCCCGCCCGCTCCACCCGCGCTCCGGCGCCGAGCAGTTCATCCAGGAACCCGTCCGCCGCGCACCGGATCACGCCCGGGAACGCGTCGAGGATCGCCGGGTTCGCCTTCGGCTCCGCCACCAGCGTGACCCCCTCCACATCCTCCGCCGTCAGCCCCTCGTAGAACCGCCGCGAGATCTCGTGGTAGTCCAGCGCCGTGACATAGTCCGGCCGGATCCCGCGCGCCAGCAGCGTCTTGAGCACCGTCTGCACCGCCACCACCACGAACCGCCCGCGCACCGCCGGATCCGCCAGGAGATCCACGTTCCGCTTCAGGCTCGGCCCCGCGCTCACGACAATCGCCGGACGCCCCCGCGCCGCATCCTTCAACTCCCCGATCCCCGGGCACGACACGTACCGGTCGATGTTCGACGTCAGGTTCCGGATGGTCACATCTACCTGCATCATCGTCGTCACCACCGTCATCTTCACCGCGTCCACCTGCCGCGCCACCAGCGCCGCGAACCGGTCCGCCCCCTCGCCCAGCCTCTCGCGGCTGGGCGGGTGCGCGACCAGCGTCACCCCCAGCGCCACGATCTCCTCCATCCCCCGGATCGTCTGCGCCAGCGTCGCCGCGTCTTCGGCGTCCGTCAGCACGGCAACATTGCACTCCCTCAGCCACGCCGAGTGGTCCACCCGCTCCAGCACCGCCCGCAGCAGCCCCACATCCGGCTCGTAGCACAGCACGATCCCCGACCGCCCCATCTTCCGCGCGATCTCCGCCACGTGGTGCCCGACCCCAAACCCGCTGACGATGAGGCACCCGGCCGACCGCACATCCGCCCCTTCCGCCAGCCGCCGTGCCTCCTCGATCGGCCGCTTCCGGCTCCCCAGCGCCCGCGCCCCGGCCCCCGACCCGATCTGCGCACTCAGCACCGCCGCCCCCGCGCCATCCACCTCCGCCGTCGGCACGAACTCCACATCCCCTCGCGCCGCCGCCCCCCGCACCGCCCGTGCCACCTCCGGGCTTGTCCGCGCCAGCGCCGCCAGGTTCGCCTCGAGCACCGCGCCATCCGGCCCTGCACCGATCATCAACGGCTCTCTCCGACTCGCAGAAGCATGGGGTTGGGCGGGCATCAGATCGGGTGCAGCAGGCCAGGGGTTCGACACGTATCTCGAAAAGACGAACAACGATCGTTCCGACCAAAATCCCCTCTCTCGCCCTCCCAAATGGGCACCCGCGGCGGACCGCGAGGTACAACGTGGCAACGCCGAGGGTGCAGGGGCAAGAAGAGGGCAAGGGAGGGGGGAGGGGGAGGGGGAGGGGGGGCCCGCCCCTCGATGGCGCACCATATGTATCGGGCCGTTGGTCTTTTTCGGATCCCTCAACCAAGGGGCTGCAAACATGGGCCTACCGCTAGTCCTTGCTCAGCAGAGCCCCCTCGCCGGTTCCTCCTCCGTCCCCCCTCTCCCCTCCCCCCCATTCCTCGCCCACCACTTCCTGGAGAGCCCCGCCACTGTCGCCGGCACCTTCGCCATCCTGGGCGCCCTCCTCTTCTTCATCCTCGAACGCCGCGGCAAGGCCACCTACGGCATCGCCGCCGGCGGCCTGCTGGTCCTGCTCGGCGCCGCCACCGTCCTCCTCGCCTGCTCCATCGAGACCACCCGCGAAACCCTCGCCGCCCGAACCCGCGAGATCATCGCGCTCGTCGCCCGCCGCGATTCCGCGGCTGTCGCCCCGGCCCTCGCCCCGGACGTCTCCCTCGCCGTCCTGGGAGTCCCCTTTCGGTGGGACCGCGAGCGGCTCCTGCGCGCCGTCGAGGAGCGCCTCGCCGGCGACCTCGCAATTAAGGAACACTCGGTCACTTCCACCTCCGCCACCCTCGACGGCCCCGACCTCGCCCGCACCCAGGCCCGCATCCGCGTCAACCTCGAAGCCTTCGGCATGCCCACATCATCCTGGTGGCGACTGACCTGGCGCCACGACCCCGACGGCCCCTGGCGCATCATCGCCATCGAGGCCCTCCAGATCGACGCGGTCTCCCAGTCGATGGTGGCAGGCGAGGCGGGTCGGTAAGAGGGGGTTGAGGGTCAATGGCCCCTACGCTCTATTCCTAACAACTCTTTTGCATTCTTCAGTTTTCCCCAACTCATCAATGTGATGCTTGTGTGATATTTGCATTTTCGAACCGTGGGCTGTCTGGCGGTCACTCGTTGAAGATAATGAATGGGCTGCGTTCCGTCGCGTCGTATTCGACATTCCTGAGATGGTGGAGTTTGGACAACAGGTCGAAGCCATTGTCGGCCCTGCGAATCGTTGCATATTGGAATAATGACGGCGGTATGGAATGCCCGCTCTACCGCCGCCTCTCGCACTGGTTCCCTGGCCTCACCCCGCCTTGGAGTCCGCCAGCACGTCCACGTGCGAGTACTGGTCGAGGTTCACCACCACCAGTTCGCCGTCATCCCGGCGGATCTCCAGCCGATCAAGCCACAACTTGTCGTCCTTGGAGTGCGCGTACCACGAGCCCGTCTTCTGCTGCGAGAACGCCAGCACGACTCCCTCGACGGTCGTGTGCATCGTTCCCGTCAGCCGCGGAACCTGCTGCGTGACCCGCACTCGGGTCCCTGGACGATACTTGGGGTGCGCGTTCGACATCGGGCGTTAGTATACCCAAGCGTCGCTCCCGGCCCCCGGGTATCCACCTCCCTCCCCCCTCGTCATTCTCCATGCTCCCACTCATCGGGACACTCTCCGCCACCATCACCGCCATCGCCGAGGTCTCGATCCACGGCGACCTTTACGCCGACGCCGAGCTCGAGCCCCAGCCCGCTCCCGGCCAGTTGCGGCTCGCCGGCTCGCGGACGCGGGTCCGGATCCCCCTTCACGCCTGCGAGAGTGGCCGCTTCCCCGCGGCCAACGACCGCGTCGAGATCGAGCTGCTCATGGGCCAGGTCACCCGCATTCGTGTTCTCTAGCCTCACGCGATCACCTTCCCGGCCTTGTCCAGCACGGCCCGGGCTTCCTCCGGGGTGGGCGCCTCGGCGATGAGCCGCATGATCGGCTCGGTGTTGCTCGCCCGCACGTGCAGCCACGCCCGCTTGGCGTCGAAATCGACCCGCACGCCGTCCTGCCGGTCGAGTCGTTCCCTGGCGTACGCCTTCGCGATCGCCTCCAGCGCCGGAGCCGCCGACATCCCCGGCTTGAGGTCGACCTTGCGCTTCTCGATCGCGTACGCGGGGATATCCCGGACGATCTGGCTGATCTTCCGCCCATCGCGCTGCATCAGCGAGAGCACGAGCGCCATCGCCGACAGGCTGTCGCGGATGTACGTCACGTCCTGCCAGATCACCCCGCCGTTCCCTTCGCCGCCGAAGGTCGCCCCCTCCCTCTTCATCACCTCCACGACATTGGCCTCCCCCACCGCCGCGCGGAACACCTTTGACCCCGCACCCGCCAGACGCGACACCACGTCGTCGATCATCCTGCTCGTCGACAGGTTCGCCACCAGCATGGCCGGCTCGCCCACCCCGTGCATCGTCGCCCCCGGCGACCTTGCCGCCCGCCGGTGCAGGATCTCCATCGCGGCCAGGGCGAGCGTGTACTCCTCCCCGATGAACTCCCCCCGCTCATCGACGATCGCGAGCCGGTCCGCATCCGGGTCCTGCGCGAACCCCACCGCCGCCCCGTGCTGTTTGACCGCCGCGCACAGCGAGCCGAGGTGCTCCTTGATCGGCTCCGGCGGGTGCGGGAACAGCCCGGTGTCCCGGTCGCCCAGGTGCACCACGTCGCACCCCAGCGCGTCCAGCAGCGCGGCCCCGCCGATCGCTCCGGAGCAGTTCACGGAGTCCAGCACCACCCGGAATCCCCGGCGCGCGATCGCCGCCACGTCCCCGATGGCCCGCAGCACCTTGCCGGTGTGGACCGTCACCGCGGTCGTATCCGTCTCTACCGGCCGCAGGCGGTCCCACGGCGCCAGCCCGATGCGTCCTTCGCGGAACCGGTCCTTGATCTGCGCGGCCACGTCCGCGGCGGGCGCCGAGGCCGACGCCGTCGCGCTCCGCAGCCCGCGTTCGCGGACGATGCACTTGAGCCCGTTCCATTGCTGGGGGTTGTGGCTGGCCGTGATCACCATGCCCCCGTCCGCCGCGTGCTGATCTGTCATCACTCCGACGGTCGGCGTCATCGCCACCCCGAGGTCGATGACCTCGCACCCCGCCGCCGCGAGCCCCGCCGCCGCCGCGTCCCGGACGATGCGTCCGCCCGCGCGCCCGTCGCGCCCCAGCACCACCGTCGCCGCGCCCCCCGCCCGCTCGCAGAGCCAGCCGCCGAACGCGCCCGCGTACCTCGCGGCCACCTCGGGCGTCAGGCTCTCCCCGACGATTCCGCGGCAGCCACTCACGCTCACCATCAACGGTGCGTCTGATCCCATGCGTTCCTCCCGATCACCTCTCAACAGTACGAACGCCCCCCGGCCACGTCCCGCTCGCAATCCGATTACGCCGGCTCCTCTACCGCTTCGCCGTCGATCACCCCGTCCGGCTCGAGCGGCATCGCGGCGGGCGCTCCCTCCACCACCATCACCGGGAACTCCGACGCGTAGTCCGCCCGCGACCTCAGTCGCGTCCGCACGCGGATCGACCACCGGTACCGCGGCCACCCCTTCGCTGTCGCCGTGCTCGAGGGGGGCGACCCCGGCGGCGCCATCAGCGACAACTCCGCCCGCAGTGCCTGCCCGGGCTCCGCGGCGGTCTCGCCGATCGCCGCGACCCACTCGTCCACCACCGCCGTCGTCACAACCTGCTGCTTTCCACCCGAGTACTTGATCTCCGACTTCCAGCAGGTCAGGTTCAGCGCCAGTTCCTCGACGACCACAGCCGATCGCGCCACCTGCTCCAGGTGCGCCCACGCCGGCTGGCCCACCACCAGCGGATGATCCGCCACGGCGAGCAGCGCCTCGCTCACCGATGCGCCGACCTGCTTGTACACCCACGTCCGCCAGAGCGCCACCAGCGCCAGCACGCCCGTGACCCCCGCGCCGACGTAGGCGATTTCCTCCCAGGGCTGATCCGCCACGATGAAGTAGTGTGCCGCGTAGGGCACCGCGAGCAATCCCCACGCTATCAACGCTCCGATCCACGTCCACCCCCGCGCGGCCACGCTCACCCGCGGCTTCAGCACCACCACCCCCTCGGCCTGCACCTCGGGCCGTGCCGGGGCCTGCACCGAGATGGCACCGGTCAGCGTCGGCACGAGCGCCGCCGCGCCGATGATCCAGAATCCGATCAGCCCGATCATGTATCCGCGGAAGGAGCAGTGCCGCCACAGAAAGGCGACGGAGGGGCTCCCGGGGTCGTACCACACCTCCACCTTCGATCCCACGGGGTGGCGCGCCACGACCGACTCCGCCCACGCCCTCGAACCCTTCTCGCGGTGCTGCGGGGCGTAACGGCTCGACCGGTACGTTGTGCCCGCGACGTCGAACTGGAAACTCACCCGCGGCTCGTACGACCGCTTGCCCTTGGAGCCACGGTGCTCGACCACGTCGGTGTTCGTGACGATCGCGTCTGTCTTCACGACCCTCGACAGCAGCGACCACTGCGACAGGACCATGCCCGCGCCGGTCGCCACCATCAGCAGCCCGGCCAGACCCATGATGACCGCAATGAGCTTCGACACGCCCGGAGTGTAACGCACGGCTGCCGCTCGACCCGCGACGCGTCCCTACCGTTCCCTCGTGGCCACGGACGACCGCACACCCGACCCCGCCGGCGACCGCGAGGAACCACGCTCGGCCCCCCACGCCGACGCTCCTGATCGCGAGCACCGGCTTGCCGCACTGCTTCGGCGCGCGCGCGGCCTTCCCGCCGTCCCCGGCGTGTACCTCATGAAGGACGCCAAGGGGGTCGTGGTCTACGTCGGCAAGGCGGCCCGCCTTCCCGACCGTGTTTCCTCCTACTTCGTGCCTTCCGCAGACCTGGGCGCGATGAAGCAGCCCATGCTCGACGTCGTCGAGGACTTTGACATCCTCGAGTGCGAGAGCGAGTGGGAGGCGCTGCTCACCGAGAACCGGCTGATCAAGGACATCCATCCCCGCTTCAACGCTCGCCTCACCGACGACAAGACCTTTCCGTATCTCGTCGTCTCCCAGCGCGAGGATTTTCCGCGCGTCGAGGTCACGCGCGACCTCACGGCGCCCCACGCGCAGGGCGCCAAGGTCTTCGGCCCCTTCGCCTCGGCGGGCGCGCTCCGCGAGGCTGTGCAGCTCCTGCAGCGGGTCTTCAAGTTCCGGACTTGCCACCTGGAGATCACCGAGGGCGACCCCAAGAACCTCTACTTCCGGCCGTGCCTGCTGTACAACATCGGCCAGTGCACCGCCCCGTGCGCCGGCAAGGTCTCCAGGGACGCGTACCGCGCCGACATCGCCCGCTTCGTGCGCTCCATCGAGTCCAAGCGTTCCGACCTGCTGCGCCAGATGCGCGACGACATGGCCGCCGCGGCGGCGGCCCTCGAGTTCGAGAAGGCCGCCACGCTCCGCGACCAGATCACGGCCCTGGAGAAGCTCGACCAGCGGGCCCGGCGCAGCGACCGCTGGCAACCCGAGGCCGAGTCGTTCAACCTCGACCCGCGCCAGGGCCTGCGCTCGCTCCAGAAGACCCTGGGGATGGACGAGCCGATCCGGTGCCTTGAGGCGATCGACATCGCGCACCTGCAGGGGGGCGAGACGGTGGGCTCGAAGGTCTGCTTCGTGGACGGGCGGCCGCTCAAGGACGAGTACCGCCGCTACCGCATCAAGTCGGCGAGCAACGACGACTACACGTCGATCCGGGAGGTCGTCTCGCGCCGGTATCGCGATGCCGGCGCCGGGCAGGAGTTGTACCCCGACGTCATCCTTGTCGACGGCGGCCTGGGCCAGTTGCACGCGGCGCTGGAGGCGTTTGACCAGCTTGACGTCAAGCCACCGATGGTGATTTCCCTGGCCAAGAAGGAAGAACTGATCTACGTCCAGGACCGGCATGAGCCGCTCCGGCTGGGCCGCAACAACGCGGGGCTGCGGCTGTGCCAGGCGATCCGCGACGAGGCCCACCGCTTCGCGCAGCACTACCACCACGTCCTCCGGCGAAAGAAGACCCTGAAGGACGCCCCGCCGCCGGACCCTCGCAAGCCGGTCGACCCGCCCACCGCGGGGGCGTGACTTCACACCCGCTTTGTCATGTAGACCTCGTCCACCTCTTCCCCGTTCACGACGATCCCGCCGGGCTCCACGCCCCACGCCTCGAAGCCGAGGCTTTCGTAGAGCCGGCGTGCCGGGCCGCCGCGCGTCGACACGGAGAGACCGATGATCGTCACCCCGGGCCACTGGGACGCGCGCTGGACCGCCGCGGCTACCACTGCGCGGCCCAGGCCCTGGCCGCGGAATGCAGGCTCGCACCACACGCCCCAGACCAGGGCGCGATGCCGCGCCTTCAGACGCGCAAGCCGGTGCACCCCGGCCACGGCGGCTAGGCGGCCTGGCTCGGACTCGGGCTCGCAGGCGAAGATCGCGTTCTCCGGCTTTGCCAGCCATGCCCTCGCCCCCTCCACGTCGGCCGCGAAGTCATCCCCCGGAGAAGCGGTGTAGGCCCATGGCGAATCGTCCAGCATCGCGCGCCGAACCGCGAGGTACGCCGCGGCATCGTGGGTCCCAAGTGCGCGGACGGCGTGCGTCATATGGGCGGACTTTATCGGTGGGCTGCGCGTGCGGCCATGCATGCGATGCTCGCTCGTCCGATCAGGGTCGTCCGCTCTTGCAGCCACACTCCGGGCAGACCGCGCCGGGAGCAAGGCCAGCGAGGCTGTACCCGCAGGCCTCGCAGCACTCCTTGTCCCGACTGGATTGAACGGCCATCCGAAAGGTGATCCCGGCTGCCGACATGGTGGCTCCGATGAGCAGCAGCGAGACTCCCCAGAACCAGTTCACGCCGTGAGCCTCGTGGGTGATGCCGAACGCCAGCGGGATGATGATTCGGTCGTCGGATGCCAGCAGTGCACCTGGCCCAAAGTAGGCCGTGCTCCGGTTGGGCTTGCACACGCCGATCGCCCCGCCAGTGACCCCGACCCAATACTGGTCATACAGGGTGAAACCCCACTCCCGCCGCCAGGAGGCAAACCACCCTGCGCACAACAGAACGCCGCACACGACGAGCGCCGTGCCCAGCGCGGTCCATCGAGCATGGCGCGTGGGGCTGCTCGGTGGTCTGTTCGTGGACACGATGCAGAGTCCTCCTTGCCGAGTGATCGGTCATTCGAGCACGCGCGTGAGGTCTTGGCGATCGCCAATCGGCGGGCCCCTGGCGGGGGTTCGGCACGCCGCCGCGGCGAACGCGTGTCGCGAGTCATCAGTTGATACGGTGGGGGAATCGTGAGCGGGGGGTGCCGGGGGGCGGCGGCCGCCGGCGTCGGCATCGCGGGGTTCGTGGCGATCAAGCGGAATGGAGGTGGAGGGATTGGACGGGAGCGGCGACTCGTGGCGCGGGGCCGGATTGGAGGAAGAGGGGGTCGAGGGAGTGTGCGGGAGGGAGAGGGGGCGGGCTGGGGATAGAGCGGTGGAGTGTTGGGGAGAGGGGGGTGCCGGTGTGGGAGGCCGGGGCGGGGTGTTGCAGGTGGTGTCGGTGGCGCGGCGCGGACCTGGGGTGAAGTTGGCGAGGCGGAGGAGGAGGGCGGCGGCGCGGCGGGCGGTCTCGCGGGAGCGGCGGCGGAGTTCCAGGCCGCGCTGGTCGCCGGGACGGACGGGGAAGTGGGATTCGTCGGCGTTGTGTTCGTCGATGGAGCGGCCCATCGCGATGGTGGCCGCGGGGAGGAAGTTGGAGGCGACGATTCTCGTGCGGCGGGCGATGGTGGATTCGATCTGGTCCAGCCGTTCGGCGATTTCGGGCTCGGCGAACCAAAGGATGAGGGCTTCGACGGTGGTGTGGTGGAGGTCGGCGACGTCGCGGAGGGTGAGGGTGGGGTCGGTGACGGAATTGAGGATCTTGGCCGCGAGGTCGGGGGAGGGGTTGAAGGAGGAGGGGAGGTTGAGCATGACCCGTGCAGAATACGGGTTTTTAACGGTGTGTCAATAGGGTTTTGATAGGAAAGTCAAAAATCGCCTAAGTGGTGAATTGGTGGAGGGTTGCGCGTGGTCTTGGAGGGCGGAGGGTTGCTGGTGCAGAGGGAACCATGCTGGTTCCCTCTGCGACTCCCTCCGGCCGGGAGATCGCTGGTGCTGCGCAGTGATGCCGGAGGGCGGGATTGCACTGACTCAACCGCACAGCCAGTTGAATCGGGTGGACGACGTCGATGTCACCTGCCCGGGCTTATGGGACAACGTGAGGTGCGGTCCAAACCGTCTTGGCTTGTTCGTCAAGCGTGGAGATCTTTGGGAATCCGTCGCAGATCATGAACGCCCTCGGAGTTGCTGATCGGTCTAGAACACCGAAGATTGCGCCGGTCGCGTTCACAAGTACCTGCCCTCGGCATTTCTCCTCTGGATCAAAGAGCAGGACTCCCAGCGATTTATCAGATTTGGCGATCGAAAGCCGTGTATTTGTATCGAAGTCGCGCAGTTGAATGAATGGCATTTCATCCCGCATGCCGAGTGAGAGCGGAACTCTGCCTTCCTTGTCGAAAAATGTGCAGGTGGCCCCTTGCGGCCCATTCTGAATGGAGGCCATCTGGCGGCCCTCCGGATCAACCACAACGAACCTGCACGCCACGATTTCGCCCGGGAATGGCGGTCGAGTGGTCATGTAGTGGGTGGCGGCCGAGAAGGCAACAGCAGCCATTGACAAAGCACAAGATCCGGCGGCGAGGCAACGCATTAGCGACCCCTTTCGAAAAGGGGGGCACGCCCTATTGCGCACCCCCGCCCGACAGCAGGTCCATCACGGCCCCGACAAGGCCAAGGGCACGCAGGAGCGTGCTCCTATTGCCGGGAGTCGTCCGCGTGCCTGTTCCTTGCCGATACTCCGGCACAAGCCGGAGGTGATGGTTCACTGTCGGGAGCAGCCAAGTTACCGGGTCAAGCCTACCGGATCAGGCGCAGGTAGCTCAGCAAGAGGCAACACGATGTAGTCTGCGCCAGGTACATAGTTTGACGTAATAGGATTTTGATAGGAATGCAGAAACTACGCGTGGCGATCGTCTGTCTCCGTCTTCGGAGATTGTCCTGACAGAATACTGCGCGGTTCCGCAGTCTGGAATTGGATGCTAACTGGACCACCTCGGGAATAGCTGCGCGTGACCTACTGCCAAGTGCGACTCCTCCGCCCCTGTCGGGGCGGGTGTGTGAATGCCATGCTCTCCACGGGTTTCGCGACGCTCAGAGCCGCGTCGCTTCACCCGTGGCTACAGGCCGCCGCCCCGTTGGGGCGGGGAGGCCGTGCAGATGGGTGGTGCGTTGGGTGTTGTGGCGTGTTGGGCGGGGTGCTTGACCCATCTTGATTACCATGGTGTCATGGAACCATCGAGGGCGACGGTGGCGCGGACGCGGTTTTTTCTGCTGGTGGCGGTGCGGTCGGCGTGCCTGATGCTTGCGGGCTTCGGCGGGTACTTGATGTTCGACAATCTTTGGCGCGTCGCGTTCGACGTGCTGCGGCTGACGGTGGAGGACAGCGGCAACTGGAACCGGTACACAGTTTTCGATTCGGTCGCCAGGTTCTTTTCGTTCATGGTGCCTGTCGCGTTCGCGTACGTGCTGTGGCGGATGTCGCCGCGGCTTGTGCGGGCGGTGGCGCCGGATCCGGAGTTCGTGTGTCCCAACTGTGGGTACCCGCTGAAGGGGCTGCGGTCGCCCGCATCGTGCCCGGAGTGCGGGCAGGTGCTGGTGCCTTAGATCCCGGTGATGATGGGTGGAATGAGCGAGGACGTGGCTGGTGCGGCGGGGGGCGAGTGGCGGGTCTCGGCGGCGCGGCGGGTGTCGCTGGCGCGGCCGGTGGTGCTGGCGATTCTGAACCTGACGCCGGACTCGTTCTCGGATGGGGGGACGTACCCGACGATTGAGTCGGCGCTGGAGGGGGCGAGGGCTGCGGTGGGGCTTGGGGCCGATGCGCTGGACATCGGGGGGGAATCGACGCGGCCCGGGGCGCGGGCGGTGCCGGAGGAGGAGCAGATCCGGCGGACGGCGCCGCTGATCGCGGCGATCCGGCGGGAGCGGGGGCTGGACCACGTGCCGATCACGATCGATACGACGCGGAGCGCGGTCGCCGCGGCGGCGATCGAGGCGGGGGCGGATGGGATCAACGACGTGTCGGGGGGGACGGAGGATGAGGGGATGCTTCGGCTCGCGGCGGGGGCCGGGGCGGGGGTGGTCCTGATGCACCGGCTGGCGACGCCGGAGCGGGACGTGTATTCGGATCGGTACGGGGCGAACGAGCCGGACTATTCCGGGGCGGGCGGGGTGGTCGGGGCGGTGCGGGCGTTTCTGGCGGCGCGGGTGGGGGCGGCGCTGGCGGCGGGGGTGGCGCGGGAGGGGATCGTGGTGGATCCGGGGTTGGGGTTCGGGAAGACGGTGGGGCAAAACCTGGAGCTGATCAGGCGGACGGGGGAGTTGGCCTCGCTGGGGTACCCGGTGCTGTCGGGGCTGTCGCGCAAGTCGTTCACCGCGCGGGCGGGGGGGCTGGCGGAGGGGACGCCGGCGCGGGAGCGGCTCGCGCCGACGATCGCGCTGACGGTGGCGCACCTCGCGGCGGGGGCGCGGATCTTCCGGGTGCATGATGTCGGGCCGGTGGTGGAGGCGCTGCGGGCGGCGGAGGCGGCGCGGAGGGCGGGGGACGCTGGGGGCGGGTGAAGAGTGAGGAGGCCATTCGCGTGCTGTTTGGAGCGGCGGCGGCATCCAAGCGGGAGCGGACGATCGGGAATGGTGCGGTCTACGATTCCTCCCTAGTCATTCAGCCGCGGGCGTGCCCACTGCAGCGCCCGCCAGGAACCAGAACCCATGGCGAACGCCAACATTGCGGAGATCACCGACGGCAGTTTTCAGGCCGAGGTGCTGGAATCGGACAAGCCGGTGCTCGTGGATTTCTGGGCGGAGTGGTGCATGCCCTGCCGGGTGCTGGGGCAGACGATCGATGAGATCGCTGGGGAGTATGCGGGGCGGGTGAAGATCGCGAAGGTGGACATCGATTCGAACCGGGAGGTGCCGGTGAAGTACGGGATCCAGGCGATCCCGACGGTGATCCTGTTCAAGGGTGGCGAACTGAAGAAGAGGTTCGTGGGCCTGGTGGGCAAGGGGGATCTGGCGGCGGCGCTGGACGACTTGCTGAAGGCCTGAGGCGGGTTCGTCGAGGGGGCGCGGGCTTCACCATTGATCGGGGCCACATGGGCAGCAGCAACGGGAAAGTCGCACCGGTCCGGGCGGGCGTGGGCGGGCGGGACATCCGGTGCGGGGTGATCGGGGTTGGGCGGATGGGGCGGCACCACGCGCGGGTGTACTCGCAGCTGGCGGGTTGCGTGCTGGTGGGGGTGGTGGACGCGAACGAATCGAGGCGGATGGACCTGGCGGACCAGTTCGGGTGCCGGGCGTTCGAGAGCGTGGAGCAGTTGCTGGCCGCGGGGGTGGACGCGGTGTCGATCGCGGTGCCGACGACGCACCACCGCGCGGCGGCGGAGCCGTGCCTGAAGGCGGGGGTGGCGTGCCTGATCGAGAAGCCGCTGGCGCAGGACGAGCAGGAGGCGGGGGCGCTGAAGGACGTGGCGCAGGCGAGCGGGTCGATCCTGATGGTGGGGCACATCGAGCGGTTCAACCCGATCATGCGGGCGCTGCGGAAGGAGCAGGAGTCGGGGCCGCCGATCACGCCGAAGTTCATCGAGGTGCACCGGGTGAGCCCGATGACGTTCCGCTCGGTGGACGTGGGCGTGGTGATGGACATGATGATCCACGACCTGGACGTGGTGCTGATGCTGATGGACGGGCAGGAGCCCGACGAGGTGCACGCGTCCGGGGTGCCGGTGATCACGGAGCACGAGGACATCTGCAACGCGCGGCTGGTGTTCAACCGGCCGTACGGCAAGTGCGTGGCGTCGATCTCGGCGTCGCGGCTGGCGCTCAAGACCGAGCGGGTGACGCGGATCACGGGGGAGAACGCGTACGTCAAGATCGACTACGCGGCGAAGAAGGGGACGGTGATCCGGCGGATGGCCAACGAGATCCAGATGCAGGAGGTCCGGGAGCAGCTGCGGCGCGGCTCGGACCTGACGAGCCTGAAGTGGCAGGAGCTGGTGAACATCGAGAACCTGGAGATCGACGACTCGGAGCCGATCATCGAGGAGATCAAGGCGTTCATGGGGTGCGTGCGGATGGGGTCGCGGCCGGAGATCGACGCGACGGCGGGGTTTGTGAATGTTCGCACGGCGCAGCGGATCGTGGAGGCGACGCGGGCGGACTGGCACGTGGGACCGGGGGCGGGTGAAGGGGGCGTGAAGAGCGGCGCGGGGGCGTCCCGTGCCACGGCCAGGTAGGGATTGCGGGCGTTCGGGGGGGCGTGAACGGTGGCCCGGTGGGGCGGGCGCGATACACTCTTGACTCTGCAGGGATGCGAGATTGCCTCGCGTCCTTTTTTCATCCGGCCGCGGTTCGAACCGTCCGTCCCGTCGAGCCGCCGGGCCAATCAGCAACGACGGACCCATCCCCATCGGCGTCAACATGGATCCCACCCCTTCCACCCAGCCCGGCCAGTCTCATCCAACGTCCAACGGCGATCCATCGACCGACGCGCAGAGGGCGTCGCGCGAGGCGGCGAAGCCGGCCTCGAGCGTGATCGATGCGCAGACCGCCGCGGAGATCGACGCGGCGATGGCGGAGATGGAGTCGGCGGGCGGCGGGTTCGGCGGGGGCGGGGCGCACCAGGTGCCGGCGTCGATGCCGCACGCGAAGCCGCACATCCGCGGGCCGCGGGTGGTGCAGGCGGGGCGTGAGCACCGGACGGGGACGGTGGTGAGTGTGGGGCCGAGCGACCTGTTCCTGGAGTTCGGGCCCAAGGAGCTTGGGGTGGCGCCGCGGGTGCAGTGGCCCGACGACCTGCTGCCGAAGGTGGGCGAGGACATCGAGGTGGTGATCGACCGGTTCGAGCCGGGCGAGTCGCTGTTCATCTGCTCGCGTCCAGGGACGGTGCAGAAGGCGGCGTGGGAGATCCTCGAGATCGGGCAGGTGGTGGAGGCGCGGGTGGTCGGGGTGAACAAGGGCGGGCTGGAACTGGAGGTGGCGCAGCACCGGGCGTTCATGCCGGCGTCGCAGGTGGCGCTGGACCGGATCAACGACCTGTCGGTGTTCGTGGGGCAGAAGTTCCCGTGCACGGTGTCGCAGCTTGATCGCCGCGGCAAGGGGAACATCGTGCTCTCGCGGCGGGACCTGCTGCAGGCGGAGCGGGCGGAGAAGGCCGCGCGGCTGCGCGAGGGGCTGCAGGAGGGGCAGGTGGTGGACGGGGTGGTGCGGAAGATCATGCCGTTTGGCGCGTTCATCGACCTGGGCGGGGTGGACGGGCTGGTGCACCTGAGCGACCTGACGCACGACCGGGCGAACTTCGGCGAGAAGAACGTCGCGAAGCACATCCAGGAGGGGCAGCAGGTCAAGGTGAAGGTGCTCAAACTGGACTGGGAGGCGAACCGGATCTCGCTGGGCATCAAGCAGCTCGCGGCGGACCCGTTCCAGCAGGCGGTGTCGGACATCACGGAGGGGGCGGAGGTGACGGGGCGGGTGGTGCGGCTGACGGACTTCGGCGCGTTCGTGGAGTTGTCGCCCGGTGTGGACGGGCTGGTGCACGTATCGGAGATCGCGCACCGGCGGATCAACACGCCGGGGGATGTGCTCAAGACCGACGAGGTGATCAAGGCGAAGGTGCTGAAGATCGACCCGGAGTCGCGCCGGATCTCGCTGAGCATCAAGGCGACGCTGCCGGCGCCCGAGCCGGTGGCAGGCCCCGGCGGCCCGGGCGGGCGCGGCGGCCGCAAGGGCGGCGAGGACCGCTTCAAGCGGACCGCGGAGGAGATCATGAAGGATTCGCCGCAGCTGCGTCGGCTTCGCGAGAAGTTCGGCAAGCAGCAGTTCAAGGGCGGGATCGGCTGATCTACGGAACGCACGCACGAAGAAACAAACCCCGGCGGCTATGCCGGGGTTTTTCTTTGGCTTTGGCGCGCGGATGGCGGCGCGGGGAGGGGGGTCAGGCGGGGTCGTGGCGGTGGTGGATCTTCTCGCGGATCTCGGTGATCTCCTTGTCGGCGTCGCCCGCGAGGCCGTTCTCGCCGAGGTACCACTTCTTGCGTGGGAGGCCCCAGGTGAAGCCGAACTGTTTCTCGGCCGCCTCGGCGATGATGTCGACGGTCTCCTCGGGGGAGTCGGTGAGGTGGACCAGGTCGAGGTCGTTGGGGGAGATCGTGCCGGCGGGGAGCATGGTGGACCTGAAGTAGTCCAGGAGCGGCGCGTAGTAGTCGCGGCCCATGAGGACGACGGGGAAGTCGGCGATCTTGCCGGTCTGGATGAGGGTGAGGGCCTCGAAGGTTTCGTCCATGGTGCCGAAGCCGCCGGGCATGACGACAAAGGCGTAGGAGTACTTGACGAGCATGACCTTGCGGACGAAGAAGTAGCGGAACTCGACGAAGCGGTCGACGTAGGGGTTGGGGCGCTGCTCCATCGGGAGCTGGATGTTGCAGCCGATGGACCGGCCGCGGACGTCGCGCGCCCCGCGGTTGGCGGCTTCCATGACGCCCGGGCCGCCGCCGGTCATGATGGTGAAGCCGAGGCGGGCGATGCGCTGGGAGGTGTCGCGGGTGAGTTGGTAGTAGGGGTGGTCTTCCTTGAAGCGTGCTGAGCCGAAGACGGTGACGCAGGGGCCGACGAAGTGCAGGGCGCGGAAGCCCTTCACGAACTCGCCGAAGATGCGCGCCGCGCGGAGGAGTTCGAAGGAGCGGGTGCGCGGGCCCTGGAGGAAGAGGCCTTCCTCGATGTTGCGGGTGGATTTGCCCCAGCGGTTGCCGTTGGATGAGCCGTTGGCCCCGGGCTCGCGCGGCGGGGACTTGAGGGGCGGGAGATTGGGGGGGCTGTCGGGATCGTGTGGCAAGGAGTGGACTCCGGGCTCGACTGGGTGAGCCGGCGGTGCGGGTTACTGGAGTCACATCGGGCACATGAATCGCGGGTCTTGAGCGGGTCGGCGAGTTCGATTCGCTCTATGCACGCTGTTTCACGCGGCTCCAGCGCCATCGCACGCCTGCGGGGTGATCGGGCGAGCGCTCGCCGCACTCGGGGCAGATCTCGCCCGGGGCGCACGGTACGGCAAGGACGCGGGTGAAGCACGAAGGATCACGTTCCGCATCTACTGAACTGCTAGCAGCCCCGCGCGGCTGTGATCCAAAGGTTGATGAACGCGGCGAGGTCGGCGGGGGTGACGCCTTCGATTCCATCTACCTCCGCTGCAGAGGTGGCGTTGGAGACCGAGTCGAACCAGGTGTTGACGTAGACGGCGATGTCGGTCGGGGTGGCGACGCCGTCGTGGTTCCAGTCGCCGGGGCCGGGGCAGCGGAGCATGCGGACGAGGAAGGCCCTCGCGGCGGCGTCCGTCTCGGCGCCGAGGGCGCCGTGCCCGGCGCCGGGGACCTGGCGGTAGTCGTTCCAGACCCCAGCGGCGGTGGCGGCGGCGGCCAGCCGCGTGCTCTGGTTGAGCGGCACCGAGGTGTCCTGCATGCCGTGGCCGATGAACAAAGGCGGGTCGTCGGTTGTGACGAGGTTGGCGGGGCCGGCGCTCTGGGCGAGTGCGTGGAGCGCGGGCCACGGGGCCGCGGGGTTGGACGCGTTGTCGCGGATCTGGCCGACGGAGATGCCGGTGGTTGCGGAGCCGAGGAGGCGCGATTCGGGGGACTCCAGGGCGTCGTGGTCGATGCCGGACCCCGGGGGCGTGGTGACGTCGGCGTTCATCTGCAGCAGGTCCGCGGGGCCGAAGTAGTCGACAGCGCACTGGACCCGGGAGGAGAAGGCGAGCGCACCGCCGACGGTTCCCTCGAGCGAGGCCTCGCCGCCGCTGGTGGCGCACATGGCGGAGAGGTGTCCACCTGCGGAGGTGCCCCAGGTGCCGATGCGGCGCGGATCGATGCCGAGCACCGGGGCATCCGCGCGGAGGCGGCGGATGGCGGCCTTGACGTCGTTGATCTGCGCGGGCCAGGTGACCGGCTCGGCCCCCCACTGCCCGGCCTGTGAAGTGAGGCGGTACTGCACGGAGGCGACGGCAATCCCCTGCTGCAACAGCGGCGCGGTGACGCCCGGGAAGGGCAGCGGCGAGCCGCCGCTCCAGCCCCCGCCGTGGATGAAGACAAGAACGGGCCACGGGCCAGTCCCGACGGGCCGCCAGAGGTAGACAAAGGCCTGGCGGCCGCCGATGGTGGCGTACGGAATGGAGACGTCGGGCGCGGGTTGGGCCAGGGCGGGGGCCGCGGCGGCGGCGATGGCGCACACCGGGGCGAGGAGATGCCGGATCAGGCCGTGGCAACGGATGCGCATTGGACAACTCCCGTGGTTGGTCACGAGCCCCTAGGTATGCAGATCAACGCGGCTGGGCGGGGTGGATTGCGAGGGTCAGTGACCAGAGGTAGAGATGGACCAAGAGTTGCGGGCAAGGCCGCGGCCGATCCCCTAGGCTTGTGGTGTTTGGAGGAGGCCAACGGCCATGGCGCGAGACAACGACCCTGATCAACCGGTGGTGGTTGCGACATCAGCCACCGAGGTTGGCGGGGAGGAACTGGTGTCGGTGATCCGGGCCGCGGGGATCGACGCGATGGTGATCGGGGCGATGACGGCGGGGTTCCGGGCGGAGGCGCCGGGGATTGTGAAGATCATGGTGCGGCGGGCGGATGCGTCCGGCGCGGCCGCGGCGCTGCGGCAGGCGGGGGCGGACGCGGCGTCGGTGGTGTGGAGCGATGTGGATGTGGGCGAGGGGGAGGCGTCGCAGGGGGACAACGCGCCGACGGGGTCGAACCGCGTGGCGTGGACGGTGGTGCTGGCGGTGATGCTGCCCCTGGGGCTGGTGCTGACGACGACGCTGAGCACGAGCACGAGCGCCTCCGCGGCGACCCGGGCGATCGGGCCGATCCTGCTGGCGACGTGTGCGATCATGCTGACGTGGCTGTTCACCAGTGCGAGGGCGGAGGAGGGGGAAGATCGGGCGTAGAAGCTCTCGTACGCTTGGCACACCGCTCGTTCCCGCGATCGACACTCACCAAGTCGAGCGTGCGCCGATCTTCACTGAGCGTGAGCGAGTTTCGCGCTGCGATCGGCAACAAATCCCTGCAGGGCGGCCGCGATGTTGAGGGCGATTCGCTCGTCGTCAGCCATGAACAATCCCTTTGCGGGCGATGTGATGGCGACGACGCCGACCACGTTGCTTGACTGAGGCGCAAATATTGGAGCGCACAGGATGGAAGCGCTCGGCTTGCATTGTGCGTCGGCAATGTCCTCGAAGTGCTTGGCCTTCGCCTTGAGATCCGAGGAATCAGAGCACACGACCACTCTTTTCTCGAAAAAACAGCGGTGCGCAATGCCGCTGTCGGCACTCGGATCGCTCACATCGAAGTACCGCTTTGCCGCCTGGCTTGGCCAGTTGTAGAGGAATCGCGGATTGGGAATCACCAGGCGCTGTTGCCGCGGATCGAGGACCCACACCTCAATGCGGATCGAATCGCTAGCGCGGTCATTGCCGCAGATAAGCGGCATCAGCGTGACCATGCTCAGGTCGTACAGAGCCTCGTCCGAGTTGGCAGCACCGAGAACCGCGAACTCGCTCAAGGCGGGCAGCCTTGCTGCGGACAGGCCGGTGCGCTCTGATTTTTGTGCACTGCACTGGCGGTAGATGATGAGCCCGGGGATGGTCGAAGCAACAAGAAGCAGTATCGCCTGGAAGAGCATCTGAACGAGCATCCCGTGCTCATGAAGCCACGAGCGCATGCGGCACCACAGGTACAGCATGGCGATCAGCGGCAGGGTAATAGCCGCCATGAAGGCCCAAAGATCATTCGAGACAAACGAGACCACCGGGCCGGCAGCACCGACAACGCCCGGCAGAAGCAGCTTTCGCAGCCAGTCGATGAGCTCCGTCGCCTTGTTGCCGGCGACTCCCTTCCCGATGTCGGCAAGGAATCCATGGCCAACTGGAGAGATCCGCGTCGAACGGTCGTGACCCATAGGGCACCTCGCTCGAGAATTGGCTTGACTGATCAAGAATTACGTTAGCTGATGCGCGTTCTTTTCTGCGCTGCTCAACGGCCGATGGAGCGGGTATTTATTCTGCCTTTACGTTAGTGTTTCGGAACCTCACCGCACCCATACTCTTGTGGGTCCAGAGGCCACTTCTCGCTTCACATCGATACCGATGGTGATGCCGAGTCTTGCAGATTGATGGAGGCGCCGCCGATGGCGTATGACTCGCGCTTGGCAATCCCGGTGATCGTGGGGCCGACGGCATCGGGGAAGTCGGCGATCGGGGTGGCGCTCGCGCTGCGCCTGGAGCGGGCCCGGGGGGTGAAGGGTGTGGTGATCGCCGCGGACTCGATGCAGGTGTACCGCGGGCTGGACATCGGGACGGCGAAGCCGACGGTGGCGGAGCGGTGCGGGGTGGAGCACCGGATGATCGACCTGGTCGAGCCGGTGGAGGCGTTCAGCGTGGACGCGTGGCTGGAGGGGGCGGAGGCGGAGATCGCGCGGGCGCGGGCCGCGGCGGGGGCTCCGATGGTGGTCGGGGGGACGCACCTGTACATCAAGGCTCTGCTCGAGGGGATGTTCGAGGGGCCCGAGCCGGATGCGGCGCTCCGGGCCGAACTGACGGCGATGGACGCCGGGGCGCGGCGGGCGGAACTGGAGCGGGTCGATGCCGCCGCGGCGGCGCGGATCCATCCCAACGATGTGCGGCGGACGGTGCGGGCGCTGGAGGTCTTCCGGCAGACTGGAACGCCGATCTCGGTGCTGCAGTCGCAGTGGGACGGGGGGCGTGTGCGGGCGGACTGTGTGCTTGTGGTGGTGGAGTGGCCGGTGGAGGCGCTGAACCGGCGCATCAACGCGCGTGTGAAGGGGATGATGGAGGCGGGGCTGCTGGAGGAGACGCGGGCCCTGTGGGAGGCGGGGCGCCTGGGGATGCAGGCTCGCGAGGGGCTGGGGTACAAGCAACTGGTGGCGCACCTGGAGGGGCGGTGCACGCTGGTGGAGGCGGTGGAGGCGATCAAGATCGAGACGAGGCGATTTGCAAAGAATCAGCGGACGTGGCTCAGGAGGCTCTCGGCGCGGCCGCCGGGGGGTGGGCTGGTGCGGATTGATGGGGAGCGGATCGGGGCGGACGAAGCAGCGCAACTCGTTGAACAACAGATGTTTAGATAGCGCTGTTCGGGTCGATGCGAGAGCGGGGTCGGCGGGAAAGGACTTGAGGCCGCGGGACCGATCAGCCGAGACAAGGGTCGACCCGAGCAGGTCCCCACCTGCTTGACAATCGTGTGGTCCGGTCAATACCAACCGAACCCGGTGCCGTATAAGGTTTGCGGCACTGGCGTTGTCGATCGGATTTTGATAGGCTAGTAAAGGCGAATATGGCCAAGGGAACGAGCACATCACGCAAACGGGGGAGTGGCAAGGCCGCGGCTGGAGCGGCCGGGGGAGACGGGGCGGCCGCCGGACGCGGCGGGGGACGCGCCAAGGTGGGTCGGCGCGGCGGTGCGGACCGCGGCGCTGGGCTGGGGAACCGCTCGGTGGCGGGGAAGCAACTGGTGATCGTCGAGTCGCCGTCGAAGGCGAAGACGATCAACAAGTACCTGGGGGATGGGTACGTCGTGCTGGCGAGCGTGGGGCACGTGAGGGACCTGCCCAGCAAGAACCCCAAGGGGGACAAGAGCCCCGTGCCGGGGGTCGACCTGAAGCACAAGTTCCGCCCGACGTACGAGGTGCTGCCGGGCAAGACCAAGGCGATCTCCGACCTGAAGCGAGCGGCGAGGCAGGCGTCGGATGTGTGGTTTGCAACCGACCTTGACCGGGAGGGGGAGGCGATCGCGTGGCACCTGGCGGAGGAGCTGGGGATCGACCCGAAGCAGGCCAAGCGGGTGATCTTCGCCGCGATCACGCGGGATGACATCTCGGAGGCGTTCAAGAAGCCGCACCCGATCGACATGGACCGGGTGAACGCGCAGCAGGCGAGGCGGATCCTGGACCGGATCGTGGGGTACCAGGTGTCGCCGATGCTGTGGAAGAAGGTGGCGCGGGGGCTGAGCGCGGGGCGGGTGCAGAGCGTAGCGGTGCGGGTGATCGTGGAGCGGGAGCGGGAGATCCGGGCGTTCATCCCTGAGGAGTCGTGGCAGATCACGGCGAACTTCACCTCCGAGACAGCCAAGGCGGCGGGCCTGGCGGACGCGTGGAGGAAGATGCTCGCCCAGCGCGACGAGAAGGACAACGCGCCGACGCTCAAGGCCCAGAACGCGTGGCTGGCCGAGCACGGGGGGATCAAGGCCGAGCTGGTGGAGATCGCGGGGGAGAAGTTCGAGCTGACGGGTGGGAAGAACGCGGACGAGAAGTCCGCGGAGGCGATGGCGAAGCGAGCGGCGGAGATCGCCGAGGCCGCGGGGCTGAGGAACGTGCGGTCGCAGTCGAGGGTGGACGAGAAGGGGAAGGGGCCGGCGCGGTGGGTGCGCACCATCAGCGGCGACGCGGACCCGACGACGCCGTACAAGGTGACGGGGGTCGAGACGAAGCGGACGAGCACGCGCCCGTCGCCGCCGTTCATCACGAGCACGCTGCAGCAGGCGGCGTCGACGCGCCTGGGGTTCGGCGCGCAGCGGACGATGCGGACGGCGCAGCAGTTGTACGAGGGCGTGGACCTCCCGGGCGAGGGTCCGGTGGGCCTGATCACGTACATGCGCACCGACTCGACGCACCTGTCGGGGACGGCGCTGTCGATGGTCCGGGAGCACATCCTCAAGACGTACGGGGAGAAGTACCTGCCGGAGAAGCCGAACTTCTTCTCGTCGAGCAACAAGGCGGCGCAGGAGGCGCACGAGGCGATCCGTCCGACGAGCCTGGCCCACCCCCCCAGCCGCGTGCGCAACGCGCTGAACCCGGACCAGTTCCGGCTGTACTCGATCATCTGGGAGCGGTTCGTGGCGTGCCAGATGTCGGCGGCGCAGTGGGACTCGACGGCGGTGACGATCAAGGGCGGGAGGGACAAGGCGCGGGAACTGGCGTTCCGCGCCACGGGCCGGGTGCTGGTGTTCGACGGGTTCTACCGGGTCGCCGGGGTGCCGACGGCGAGCGACGAGCAGACGCTGCCGTCGCTGGAGCAGGGGCGGACGCTGTCGCCCTTCGCGATCGAGCCGCGCCAGCGGTTCACCTCGCCGCCGGCGCGGTACTCGGAGGCGTCGCTGATCAAGACGCTCGAGAGCGAGGGGATCGGCCGGCCGAGCACGTACGCCTCGATCATCAGCGTGATCCAGGACCGCAAGTACGTGGAGCAGGTGGACCGGCGGTTCTACGCCACGGACCTCGGGGAGGTGGTGACGGACAAGCTGGTGGAGGCGTTCCCGCGGATCATCGACATCGGGTACACACGCGACATGGAGGGGGAGCTGGACAAGGTCGAGGAGGACCACATCGACTGGGTGGAGATGCTCCAGCGGTTCTACGGGCCGTTCAAGGAGCAGCTCGAGCACGCGATGGAGACGCTCAGCCACGCGAAGGCGGAGACCCGTCCGGCGCCGAAGGAGTACCGGTGCGCCAAGTGCGGGAGCGACCTGGTGTACCGCTTCGGGAAGAACGGGCGGTTCCTGAGCTGCTCGACCTTCCCGGCGTGCGACTACGCCTGCCCGGTGGACCGCGAGGGGAAGCCGCGCCCGGCCGAGGGCGTGAACGTGGCGTGCCCCAAGTGCGGCGGGGCGATGAACAAGCGGTCGGGGCGGTTCGGGGTGTTCCTGGGGTGCGCGAGGTACAACGACGAGAAGGACCCGTGCGACGGCATCCTGAACCTGGACAAGAAGGGGCGCGTCAAGGCCCCGAGCCCGCCGGCGCTGGTGACGGACCTCGAGTGCAAGACCTGCGGCTCGCCGCTGAACCTGCGCTCGGGCCTGCGCGGCCCGTGGCTGGGGTGCTCGCGGTACCCCAAGTGCAAGGGACGCGGGAAATGGACGGAGGTCGACGAGAAGAAGCGGGCGGCGCTGGAGGCGGCGCTGGAGGAGCACGCGAAGGAGCACCCGGTCAAGGTGATCACGACTCTCGACGGGAAGCCCCTGACCGATGCCATGGGCCGGCCGCTGCCCGATGCGCCGCCGATCGAGCAACTGGTGACGGGCGGCGAGGTGCGGTCGTCGGGGGACGGCGGGGGTGCGGATGAAGAGATGGAGGCGGTGGCCTAGACTCTCCGCAACTTCTTGAGCGGGTCGACGTTCGAACGACCGACTTGATGGCGATTTTGCGGCGGGTTTTTGAGCAACAATGCAAGCGTCGATTCGGCACCGAGAATCCCCAGAGGATGGTGCTGGAACACTGGGAGCGGATGGTTCGGCGTGGCTCTCCTGCCTGCACGATCCGGCGGGAACTTGGGCTTGAGCCGAACCTGTGCTACGCCTGCGGGCCGAACGGCTGCGGTGCGACAGACCCTGATTGGTGCTTCGACCGATTCGGCATGTCCAGAACGACCATGCCGGACGGGCGGATCATCTGCATCGGCGGGGAACACGATGACTGGTACGTCCCGGACTTCTGCATCTACAACGATGTGATCGTGTTGCGGCCGGCTGCGGGCGAGAGCCGGGTGACGCCGGACTCGGGCGGCGTCGAGATCTACGGCTATCCGAGGCACGAGTTCCCGCCGACGGACTTTCACTCGGCGACGCTCGCCGGCGACCGGATCGTGGTGATCGGACGGGTGGGCTATCCCGGCGAGCGGACCGCCGGCATCACCCCCGTCGTCGGGATTGACACCACGACCTACCGGGCCGAAGGGATCGCCACGAGCGGTATCATGCCGGGTTGGATCCATGACCACCACGGCTCATACGACGCCGCGCTGCACGCCGTCACGGTTCGCGGCGGAAAGGTGTTGACGCGCAACTCCGATCTGCCGAACTTGGGCGCCTACCGCCTGCACCTCGACGGCCTGCAGTGGGAGTGCGTCGCCGAGTGCGAGCCGCGTCGCAGGTATCTGCTGGAATGCGACGATCCGGACCGTGCCTGCGAGATCGTTCTGAACGACTTGAGGCCCGCGAGGACCGAGTATCAATGGCTTGGAGTTGAGTACCACAGTTCGAACGCATGCGTCGACGTGCGTGGCGTTCGTGTGAAGTACGACATCCCGTATTCTCGGGTCCAACTGCTCATCGAGGGCGACCTGCCGCAGGATGTCATCGACGACCTGATCGGCGAGTTGTTGACCAACCTCGTCGCGCAGAACGGAATCCCGTGGCGAGCGTGGGAGGTTGCGTCGTTCGACGAGGATTGACTCGCCCGGCTGATTACGCGATCACCAACTCGGTCAGGTCGCTGAACCGCCACAGCGGGTCTTCGAGTGTCCACGCGATGCGCACGGCGTTGCCGTTGCTCGCCCGGCTGGTGTAGAGAGCGAGCAGGCCTGTCGGGCCCGAGAGGCCGTAGACCAGGCCGCCCGCGGCGAAGCCCTCGGGTTCCGCCGCGGGATGGATCGTCTCGACTCGCCACTCGCCGGTGGCCGGCGCCCACCAGTAGGTGAGGATCTCGCCGGTGTCGGCGTCGCGCCCGATCAGGTGCAGGGCGTTCCACGGCGTCTGGAAGGACGTGACCGACGCCGGATCGAACCGCGCCGAGCCGGGGGCGGCCAGTGCATCCACGGCCCATTGGCCGCCGAAGGAGACATCCCACCAGACGGCGACGGCCTCGCCGGCTTGGTTGAACGCGTTGATGTGCAGCGTGTTCCACGGCGTGACGAACGACGACAGCCGGCCCTCGAGCGGGCCCGCGGCCGCGGCGGAGGTGAGTTGGTCGGTGCGCCAGAGCGGGTCGGACCCGGGGGCCCACCAGACGGCGTGCACCTGGCCCTCGGCGTCGAGGTAGGCGACGTGGTTGGCGTTCCACGCCGTGGAGAAGGCGGTGAGGTTGCTGGCGATGGGGATGAATGTCTGGCCGCGGGCCTGGATGTGCTCGACGGTGATGTTGCTGGAGCTCCAGTTGTAGTTGGACGAGGGGAAGGAGAGCCCGTTCTGGAAGTAGAGGATGAGATCGCCGTTAGCCGCGGCGCCGGCGATGAGGACGCGGTGGTCGGTCGTGAAGAAGACCGCCGGGTTGGAGATGGGGATCGGGAACGCGGGGCCGAGGGGGAACACCGGGGCGCCATCGCCGAGCGGGCTTGGCGCGATGAACCACTGGGCGCCCAGGGCGCCGAAGACCACCACGTACAGGGAGCTGTCAGTTGGATCGGCGTAGGCGACCACGTCCGTGATCGTGCCGGTCGCCGCGGTGCCGAGGGTCAGTCGCGTGCCGTGGGTGATGCCCTGGGCATCGTCCCAGAACAGGATCGCGTTGCCGTAAGGATTGACGCCGACGACAGCGCTGGACGGGATCGATGTTCCCGCGGCGGCGGAGACAGGGACGGATGTCACAAGGCTCCAGGCGGCTCGCTCATCGATGGGCTCGGCGACGCCGTAGCCGGTGTAGATGTCGCGGCCGTTTACGAAGATCGAGGGTGTGCCCTCGACGGGGTTGTCGCCGAAGACGACGTTGTAGATCAGCGCCATCGACTCGCCGGCGCGGACGACGAAGTACTCGCGATTCGTGCCGCGGCCGGCAACGGTGTAGCGGACGACCAGGACGTCGCCCGCGTCGTTGATATCGGTGGCGTACAAGGACGAGTAGGTTGTGGGATAGATCGGCGGGACATACGGGGCGACCACGGTCACGACCCCGTTGTGCCAGGTCACGATGGAGCCCGAAGATTCGGAGCCGACGATGACCCCTTCGTTGTTCAGGGCGTAGGCCTGCGTCAGTTCGCTGATCGGCGTGACGGTGCCGTCGGGCGTCCGGAGAATGACGGTGTACGTGAGGTCGTCGTTGCGGCGCGAGCCGAGGACGGCGCCCGAGTCGTTGACGTCGATCGGCGAGCCGTTCCAGAGCAGGGTGAGGACGCCGTCCTTGTAGAGCCAGGAGCGGTCATTCGGGGTGGGGCTGATCGACGGCCCGTCCTGCTCGTGGAGGATGAGCGAGCCGTCGTTGGCCAGGCGGATGGGCTTGAGGTTCGCCCACTCCGGCGTGATGCCGCCGATGATCTGCGTGACGAGGGCGGAGAGCAGCGTCCGCGTACCCCCTTGAACGAGGAACGGCTCGGCCTCGAAGACGTTGCCCAGCGAATCGGTGATCTCGATGCGACCGACGATGAGCCCCGCGTTGTTCACCGCGATGACGTGCCCATCGGAGCCGATGCCGGGGAGCATGCGGAGGTTGGCGAACATGCCGTTCACGATCGCGTAGTCCGCGCGGCCGCCGACGCTGTTGCCCAGCGAGGAGAAGAACATGAACGAGCGGTCGTCGTTGGTTGCCGGGTAGCCAATCGGCTGAACCACGCCGAGGGAGGAAAAGGCCGTCGCCGAGTTGGCACCGGGAGTGGTGACGAGGACATCCGGCTGGCCGTCATGATCCAGATCGCCCGCGGCGAAGGCGATGTCGCCCGTCGCGCCGCCGGGGAGGGAGATGGCGAGTTCCGAGAAACCGGAGTTGCGGAAGCTGATGCGCTGGCCCGCGGGCGCGCCGGGCTGCGACACCGCAAAGTCGCTCCGCCCGTCGCCGTTGATATCCCCGAGCGCGGAGATAGCGATGCCGAGGTGGTACCCCTCGCCACCGGCGATCGGGCCCGACGCCTCGGCAAGCTGGCCCTGTGCGTCGAAGCGGTAGATGCGTCCGGTATCGCTGATCGGCGGGTACTCGGGGCTGAACTGCCAGTCGTGGTTCGGCGCCCCTACGTACAGGAACGGGGTGCTCCCGGCGATGCCGACGCCGAGCGCGGCGCCGAAACGGTCGTCCGCCCGCTCGCCGTTGAGGATCAGCCGGAGCGAGCCGTCGGCGCCTGAATAGAGGTATGCCCGGCCCGAACCGGCGCCGTTGCCGTCGTGGAGCGGGGCGCCGATGAAGATATCGGGAACACCGTCGCCGGGCTGGCCTGACGGGGGGATATCGCCCGCGGAGATAACCGCGGCGCCGAACCGGTCCCCGGCGGCCTCGCCGGCAAGAGTGCGGATGACCTCTGGATTGGGAACGGGCAGGAGCGTCAGGGCCGTGGTGATCACCAGGACGACGCCCTGGCTGCTGGGGCCGCCGCCGGGGGCGCCGATGAGGACTTCGACAAACGAATCGCCGGTGACATCGCCCAACGCGGCGACGGCGCGCCCAAACTCGGAGAAGGCCGTCGGACCCTGGAAGAACCGAAGCATCGAGCCGTCCGCGCCGGAGTAGATGTACGCCGCGCCGGTGGGATCGACCAGCGCGTTGGCGTTGAGATCCACCAGGGGCGAACCGACGAGCAGGTCGGGGCGGCCGTCGTTGTCGATGTCGCCGATGCTGGCGATGGAGACGCCGAAGTCGACGAAGCCGTCCTCGAGGGTGCGGATGATCTGTCGCGTGGCGCCGGAGTACAGGAACACCCGCCCCGGTGTGGACGACTGCTCGCCCTGCTGACCGGGAGCGGAGATCGCGATGTCGTCGACCCCATCGCCATCGATATCGCCGATGGCCGCCGCGGCGGCGCCGAAGTTGGCGACCTCGACGCCCTGGGGAGGAACGAAGGACCCGAGGTTGCTGGGAAGATTCAGCGAGTGCGTGAAGGGATCGAACGTGTAAGCCGCCAGCAGCACGCGAGGCTCAAGGAGCGAGAGTTCGAACTGGCCCTGTAGATCGGACATGGATCGCTCCTTTTCGATGGATCATCGTACGTCGCTCTACACGAGCATCGTGAGGTCCTGCACGGTCCAGTCGGCGCCGTCACCGATCGTCCAGAACAACTGGAGCAGGTGGTTGGTGCCCGCCTGGATCGCGAAGACGCTCTGGCGGCTGGGGCCGAGCATGCCCGCGGCGATCGCGCCCGTCGTCACCGGGATGCCGCCCGACCCGGACACACTGATCGTCTCGCCCGACCAGACCTGCGTCGATGGCGTCCACCAGTACACGATGATCTCGCCAGAATCCGCGTCGCGGCCGACGACATTCAACGCCGCCCACGGCGTGACGAACGCGGCGAGCGCGGACCCATCGAGGACCGGGGCTTCGGGTGAGTTCGAGAGCGGGTCGTACGCCCAGTTGCCGCCGAACTGCGGCACCCACCAGAGCGTGACGGGCCGGCCCGCGGAGTCGGACGCGACGACGTTGAGCGCGGACCACGGCGTGGTGTACGCGGCGAGAACGCCGTACACGCGCGGCGCGTTCGACGCGGCCGAGAGGTTTGAGACCGTCCACTCCACAGCGCCCGGGATGCTCCACACGGTCTGCACCCGGCCGTCGGAATCCAGCCCGACAAGGTTGATCGCGTTCCACGCCGAGACGAAGGCGGTGAGCGGCCCGGTGAACGCGGGCGTGGACTGGCCTGTGGGAGCGAGTCGCTCCGTGGAGAGGTTGTGGTACGCCCAGTACACCGCGGAATCCGGGGGAGCGGTGCTCGTGGTCTGCTCGATGATGACGACGTCCCCATCGGCCGTCAGCCCGCTGAGGATGGCCCGGCCGTCGGTGGTGCTGACGTGCACCATCGGCGTGACGGGGAGGTCCCAGTCGGAATACGTCGGGCGGAGGTTGACACCGGTATCGAACGAGCCATCGAGGTACGGGGTGTACCAGAGCAGGTCGTTGCCCGCCCGCACCACGGCGTACACGCGTGAGTCGCGCGGGTCGGTGTAGAGGACGATATCCGACGCGGTCGCCGCGGGATCCGCCGCGTATCGCAGCGAGAGTGTCTGCGCGACAGTCCCGGAGGCGGTGGTGCGCAGGACGACCGGGAGGCCGTCCTCGTTGATCATCCCGGCGTACTCGACCCCGGCGCCGGAGTAGGCAGAGGTCAGGCGGGAGTCCGCCGCGGCCACGGGATTGACCGGCGGCGGCTCGGTAGGCGTGTAGATCATCCCGGCGAACATGATGCGCCCGTCGGAAAGGAACTGGGCCGGCCCCGACACCGTGGGGTAGGCAAGCTGGGCCTCGGTGGGATTGAGGACCGTATCGAGGAACTGCTGGAGGCCAACGCCCGGGGTATAGAGGTAAGCGACCGAGGTGACGGTGCTCGGCGGGCGACCGCTGGGGAACGAGTACTGGATGTAGTTCAGCAGCGCGAAGATCCGCCCGGATTCGTCGACGCCCTCGACGCTCCAGGAATAACTTCCGGTGCTGGGCGGAACGGTGGGTCGGGCAGCAAGGGTGGTCAACGCGGCGTTGGTCGCGGCGGCAGAGGCGAGATCGATGGCCTCGGTGCCGCCGACAATGTCGCCGCGGCTGTTGACCCCTTCCATGCCGGGGCGGTAGAAGCTGTACGAGTGCTGCAGGCCCTTGACGAGTTGGACCTGCCCCGCTGGCGTGAAGCGGTACACCGCCGAACCGGAGGCGCCCACGACCATTCCGGAATCGCTGACCGCCGAGACGCCGCCGGCCCACAGTTCGACGAGCGACCCGCCGCGGAACAGGTACGCGGACTGCGCTTGGCCCGAACCTGTCAGGCCATCGAAGACCACGTCGCCCGCGTTCGAGAGATCGACGAAATCGAGCGCGGTCGGGGAGGTGCCGAACGTGCGGACGATGGCCTGCTCGAGCGTGACGCGGGCGGAGCCGTAATAGAAGAAGATCGCCCCGGGCGGCGCGAAGAAACCCGGGAATGGGCTGAGGTCCTGGCGGGCGCGGCCGACGAAGAGTCCGGCGTCGTTGACGGCCAGCAGGAGGTCGCCATCGAGAAGCCCGGGGAGGCTCGCGATCGACTGCAGAACACCGTTGCGTGAAACGTAGTCGCCGATGATGGCGTACTGACCGTTATCGCTGATCGCTGCGACGCCCGGAAGAGGCCCGGCGAGGACCGTCGGCACGAGTTGTGCGGCGCTCCCCTCTGCCAGGGGACTACCTCCGATGAAGTCGCTGATGCCGTCGCGATCAGCATCACCGAGGTAGGCAATGGACGTGGCGCCCTCCAGAAACGAGGAGACGGGGGAGAGTGAGTTGGTCGTATTGCCCGGAAAGAGCCGCATGCGCGGCGTGGTCTGTGCGCCGGGACTGAACAGGGCATACGCCGGGTCGGGGTCTTGCGGGGAGTAGACCTGGTAGCCATCGAGAAGGGTGATGCGGGCCCCCATGGCGGCACCCGCCTCGACGCCGACGAGGTACGACCCGGTATCGGGCCCGCCGCCGCCCGCGGTGAACCGGTAGACATGCCCCGCATCCGGGAGCGCCGGGAGTTCATCGCCGAACGACGGGAAGTCAAAGCCGGGAGCGCCAACAAGGTAGCGGAGCAGAAAGCCGGGGAACTGCCCGGCGTAGCCCACAATGGCGACCGCTGCACCGAACTGATCACCCGCGGCCTCGCCCGTGAACATGTAGCGGAGCGAACCGCTCGCGCCGTCAAAGACATACGCGGCGCCGGCTTCCACGCCGAACTCTTCGTTGCCCGGAGCGCCGACGATGTAATCTGGGACGCCGTCGCCATCGCTGGGCTCGTCCCAGTCGGTGTGAACGGGGGTGTCAACGCCGCCGCCCACCGCGTGGCCGAAGCGATCTCCCATGGCCGTGCCGTTGAACGTGCGGAGCACCGCGCCGTCGGCGCCGGAGTAGACGTACGCCCGACCGGTGCCGTTGGCGCCCGGAGCCCCGGCGAGCAGATCCTGCACGCCGTCGCCGTCGAGGTCGCCGCCGCGGTTCAAGGACCAGCCCAGTTCGTCGGTGGCGCCCGAGCCGGTGAGCGTGCGAATCACCGTGCCGTTCGCGCCGGAGTAGATCCAGATCCGACCGAAGCGGTCAGCGGTCGCATCCGCGGTGGCGTCGAACGAGGGAGAGCCGACGGCAAGGTCGCCGACGCCGTCGCCATCCAGGTCACCTGCATCGAGCAGCGCCGAGCCGAAGCCGGCAAAGCCATCGGAGAGCGTTCGCATGAGGGTGCGGTCGATCCCGGAAAAGATGTAGACCGCGCCGGGGGTCCCGCTCCATCCCCAATCCGACGCTCCGTATTGCCCGCCGGCGCCGATGGCCCCCTCGCCGTGGCGCATGCCCGGGGCCGAGATGGCGAAATCGTCCGCGCCGTCGCCGTTGATGTCGCCCAGCGCCGCGACGGAGTAGCCAAACTGAGCCATCTCTACGCCCTGAGCGGGGATCGCGTGGATCAGTCGGCTCATCTCGAACGCATCGAACGCCGTCTGTCCGGTGTACGACGCCGAGAGGAAGAGCCGGGGCTCCAGGGGTTCGAAGAGATGATGGGGTACAGATCCGGCGCCGCAACGATCGCAAGACGTTGGCATGGACGACTCCGGTTGTACACCAATCTATACAGCCCACCCCACCGGCGCTGTTCCAGCGATGTTAATTGTCGATTGCCGTATCCGGTGGTCACGCACGCGGTGTTCGGGTTGACCGAACCGCCGTGCGTGCCCGCGCCTTGGGCGTCGCCCGCCGCGCCGGAAAGATCGCGGTGGACTGGCCGATCGCCTCGCCCAGCCGATGCGGGCCCTGCACGATGCGCTTGCAGGCGCTGGCGAGGTTGTCCTTGCTGAACTCGACGCCGATGAATCGGCGGCCGAGGGCGTGGGCGATGACACCCGTCGTGCCCGAGCCGAGGAACGGGTCCATCACCAGTTCGCCGTCGTTGGAGCAGGCGCGGATCACCCGCTCCAGGTAGGCCTCGGGAAGCTGGTTGTCGTGGTTGGCCCGCCGCTCCTTGTTGTTGCCCTGGATGCGGCCCCAGAACTTGCCGTACCACACATCCATGGGCACCCGCATCCCGGGCGGCATGCCGTCCTTCTTGGAGATCGTGCGCGGGTCGAAGTAGGTCGTCGCGCGATCAGAGGGCTCAAGCACCGCGTCGGCGTTCCAGGTGTGCGCAGCGCCGGGCTTGACGAACCACAACGCGTGGACCTTGGAGTTGATGAACCGCGCCCGCGTGTTCTGCCCGAAGCGGTAGTGCCAGATGCACCAGTTGATCATGTCCAGCGCGGGCTGGGCCACGCCCGCCGAGCGAGCATCGGCCGGCTTCTTCAGGTGGCACACGATCTCCGCGGCGGTGTCGTCCGGGATATTGATCCAGAAGGCGCCGCCGGGCTTGAGTGCGGCGCGGCAGAGATCAAGCCAGCGGTACGTGAACTCCAGGTAATCGCCCCGCGGCATCGAATCGTCCCACTTGTCGTACGCGCGGTTCCAGTTGAACGGCGGATCCGCGAAGACCATGTCGACAGTCCCCGCGGCGCACTCCGGGATCGACAAGATGACCTCGCGGCAGTCGCCGTGGTAGAGCCGGGCGACCGCCCCGTTCGCGGGATGGGTCAGCGTGACGGGCTCGGCGGAGGCCGGAGCGCGGCGCGGGCGGGCCGGCGATGCGGGGGTGCCGTTGCGGCGCCGGTCGGAGTTGGAGCGGTTGAGGATCGTCACGGCGGCAGTGTACGGCGGTCAGGCACCGCGGCGCGCCTCGGTGGCGAGGAGCCTCTTGGCCTCGCCGACCAGGTACATGGAGCCGGTGACGCAGATCACGTCGCCGCGGCCGGCGCACTTGCGGGCCATCGCCATCGCCTCCTCGAGGCTGCGGGCGATCTGGACGACGCGGCCGGCGATCTCTGCGTACTTGCGGGCGAGGTCCCGGGGGTCGGCGGCTCGGGGGTTCCCCGAAGCGCGGGTGAAGATCACCTTGTCGGCGCCCGCCGCCAGTTCGCGGAGCAGCGCGCCGGTGTCCTTGTCGGCGCAGCAGCCAAAGATCGTGATCATGGAATCGAAGGAAAGGTGGGACGAGGCGGCGCGGACCAGGCAGCGGATGGAATCCTCGTTGTGCGCGCCGTCGAGCAGGAGGCGGGGGCTCCCCGGAACCACCTCGAAGCGGCCGGAGAGTTCGACCTTCTCCAGGCCGGCGATGACCCGGTTCTCCGGGCACTTGAAGCCCGACTCGGTCAGGGCATCCAGGATCGCGAGCGCGACGCCGCAGTTGTGCGCCTGGTGTTCGCCCCGGAGGGGGACGGCGATGTGCTCGTAGGAGGATCGCGGGGTAGAGAGGCAGACGCGGGCCCGCGGCCCGGCGGGGCTCTTCGCATCGAAGCGGACGGAAAACTCGACATCGGCGCCGACCACGCGGAGGGGCGCGCCGGCGGCCTGCGCGGCCTCGGCGAGCACGGCCAGCACCTCGGGCTTCTGGATCGCCGTGATGGCGGTGACGCCGCTCTTGAAGATGCCGGCCTTCTCCCGCGCGATCGCTTCCACCGTGCTCCCCAGCAGCTGCGTGTGGTCCAGCCCGATCGTCGTGATCGCCGTGACCTCGGGGCGTATGACGTTCGTGGAATCCAGCCGGCCGCCGAGCCCGACCTCGATCACCGCGATGTCCACGGCCTGCTCGAAGAAGTACAGCAGCGCCATCGCCGTCAGGTGCTCGAAGAAGGTGGCTGTGCCGTGGGCCGCCTCGATGGACTTCGCCGCCTCGCGCACGCGCGAGAGCGCCCCCGCGAACTCCGCGTGGGGAATGAGCCGGCGGTTGATGCGGATCCGCTCGCGGATATCGACCAGGTGCGGGCTGGTGTACACACCGACCGCGTAGCCGCACGCCTCGAGGCCCGCGGCTGTCATCTCGCAGGTCGACCCCTTGCCCTTCGTGCCCGCGACATGAACGAACTTGACGTGCTGCTGCGGATTGCCCAGGGCCTCCAGCAGCGCCCGCATCCGGTCCAGCTTGAACATCTCCGGCGTCAGGGTCGACTGCCGAACCCGCTCGAAGTCCGTCAGGTCAGCGAGGTACTTGAGGGATTGCTGGTACGAGGCCGGCGCATCCTCGCCCGGCGCGAGGCCCGGCGGAACGTCACCCCTGGATCCCTTCGCGGCGTCCACCTTGACCGGCTTCCGGCCGGCGGGACGCGATACCGTCGTCGATCTCTCTGGCATGATCCCTGCTGTCTGTCCGCCTGGGACTGCGAGAAGCGGCGCCGTGGCCGCTCCCGGATGTGCGTCGCGAAGTTCGGCCCCACGATGCGTCGCCTCCGCGTCCAGGCGCCGCAGCCGCCCCACCCACCCAGCCCTCCCGAGTGTCCCCGGAGTTCCTCCAAAGCCGCCGGCTACCCGGGCGCGGCTCTTGTGAATATACGCGCTGCGTCAAGACTTGGCGAAGACCAGTTCCGGATCACGCCCTGTCGCTTGTTGCAACCTGTTACAACAGCGCCAGTTCCGTGAGAACCGCTTGCAGCGTCTTCACCGTCTCGCCGGTCGCCTCGGTCATCGGGAGGCGGAGGACGCCGTTGTCGCGCCCCAGCAGTTTCATCGCCGCCTTCACCGGGATCGGGTTGGTCTCGAGGAAACTCGCCCGGCAGAGCGGGAACACCTCGCGGTGCAGCGACAGCGCCTCGGACCACCTCCCACCAAGGAACGCGCTGCACAGCGCCGTCATCTTCGCCGGGACGATGTTCGAGATCACGCTCACAACACCCACCGCGCCCACGCTCGCGAACGGGAGCGTCATCGAGTCGTCGCCCGAGAGCAGCGCCAGGTCCGGGCAGCGCTGCGCGATCTCGCTCGCCGAGTCGGTCGAGCCCGTCGCCTCCTTGCAGGCCCGGATGTTGGGGTGCTTGCTGAGCCGCTCGACCGTCGCCGGTGTCAGCGCCACCCCCGTACGGCCCGGGATGTTGTACAGCACCACCGGGAGTTCCGCGGCATCGGCAACCGTAATGAAGTGCCGGTACAGCCCCTCCTGCGTGGGCTTGTTGTAGTACGGGTTGACGGAGAGCGCCGCGTCGGCCCCGAGCTGGGCCGCGAGCCGCTGCAGTTCCACCGCGTGCGACGTGGAGTTGCTCCCGGTGCCGGCGATCACCATGATCCCCTCGGCCCGCCCGTGCTCCACGCACGTCTTGACCAGGTGCTCGTACTCGTGGTGCGTCAGCGTGGGCGATTCGCCCGTGGTGCCGGCGACGACGATCCCCGTGACCCCGCCCTTGGCCTGGTCGCGGATCTGCTGCTCCAGCCGTCCGAAGTCGATGCCGTCGCCGCGGGCGTTGAACGGGGTGATGATCGCGGTGAACGCGCCGGTGAACCGGCGGTGAGTTGGGTGTGGCGTGGTCATGGCGTGGCTCGCTGGTGGTCAGGCCGGCGCGACGGTCGCGGCGGCATCCGCTGGTGGTTCCCCTGCCCTGGCGTTCCGGCCGCATCATTGCGGTGGCGCCCCGGCGCTCCCCATTGCCATCAATCTACGCGCGCCGAGCCCCGCCCGCCCGGGGAATCGCCGAACGCGCTGGGAATCGTCCCGGTCTCCCGCGGCTTGACCCAGAGCGACATCTGGATGTCGTCCTCGTACACGCCGGGCGCCATCTTGAACTCCCCCTGCCGCCGCCCCTCTTCCACAAACCCCATCGAACGGTAGAGCCGCAGGGCGTTGATGTTGGTGGCAAAGACGCCCAGGCAGACCTTCTCGATCGCCGGATGGACCCGTGCCCAATCCAGCAGCGCCCCGACAAGCACCCGCCCCAGCCCGCGCCCACGCCAGTCGGAGTCGACTCCTAGGCCAAAGTGCCCGTGGTGGGCCATCCGCTGCTTGGCGTTCGCACGGAACGAGATCTCGCCGACCAGCCGCGGACCCGCCTCGGCCACGATCCAGACCTTGTTGGGGGAATCCCGGTGGTCGCGGATCAGTTCAATCTCACGCGTCCCTTCGTACTGCGCCATCTCCTCGAGCGTCGTGACCGAGTGCGGGCTGGTCGTCACGACATCCCGCGCGTGCCGGATCAACTCCGCGGCATCCGCCTCGTCCGCCGTGCGGAGCAGCACCTCGGCCCCGTCACGGAGCCTGACCCGCGCCGGCTCGATGACGCTCATGACCGCGCCACTCCCGGCGGAGGGTTCGACCTCGCGAACAGGATGAAGTCGGTCGCGGCGACCGTGCCGCCGCACTCGGCCACCAGCCGCGCGATCTGGCCCCGGTGGTAGGTCGAGTGGTTCACCACGTGCGCCAGGATGTCCCGCACGCTCGACGATGCCGGGTGCCCCTCGGTCGTGGTATAGGCCGCCACCGTGTCGAGCCCCGCCTCATCCAGCGCCCCCACACCGGCTGCCCACATGGCGTCCAGCGCTTCGCATTCCTTGATCGTCGCCCCCAGGCTCCACACCGGGAACCACCCCTGGTCGAAACTCGGGGCCTCCGCCCGGCCCAGACGCGACAGCCACAGCCGGCGCGCCAACTGCGTGTGCGCCCAGATCTGCACCGCCTTGACCAGCGAAGGCGCTTCCGATGCCGCCCCTCCGGGCCCGGATTCCAGCGACGACTTCGCCGACCTCAGCGACTGGTTCACCAGCGCGTTGGCCCACGACTCGTACTCGAAGGCCCGCTGGACCTGCATGATGGTCGCCATGGGATTTGCTCCGGCCCCCTGTGTCCCCCGCCGTCGCTAAACGCCGGCCATCGCCGCCTTCATCTGCACCACAGCCTCGCGCAACCCCGTGTACACCGCCCGGCTGACGATCGAATGCCCGATGTGCAGCTCCTCGATCCCCACCAGCGAGGCCACCGCCCGAACATTCTGGTAGTTCAGCCCGTGCCCCGCGTTGAACCGCATCCCCGCCGCGCGGATCCGCCGCCCCGCATCGGCGACCTGCTCGATCGCCCGCGTCAGCCCCGCATCGGCCGCGTCGCCGCCCGCCGCGGCGAACGCCCGCGCGTACGGCCCCGTGTGGACCTCGCACATTGCGAACCCCGCCCGCTTCGCCGCGTCGATCTGCGCCGGATCCGCATCGATGAACGCCGAGCAGCGGATCCCCGCCTCGCTCAGCCTCGCGACCACCCGGCCGATCGCCGCCGCGTTGCGCGCGACATCCAGGCCCCCCTCGGTCGTGATCTCGTCCCGCCCCTCGGGGACCAGCGCGCACTCGTGCGGCCCGCGCCCCAGCGCCCTGAGCCGCAGCGCGATCTCGGTCATCTCCTCCGTCGCGGCCATCTCCAGGTTCAGCCGCACCCCCAGCATCGCCGCCAGACGTTCCACGTCGCCGTCGTTGATGTGCCGCCGGTCCTCCCGCAGGTGAACCGTAATGATGTCCGCCCCGCCCATCTCCGCCTCGTGGGCGGCTCGGACCGGGTCCGGTTCGTCCCCGCGCCGGGCCTGGCGGATGGTGGCCACATGATCGATATTGACGCCGAGAAGGGGCATGCGCAAGGGTAGGAGCCGCCGGCGTCACCGCAGCGATCGCGTCACGCTCACCGCCGCGTACAGCCCCGCGACCCGCTCTCGCTCGAACACCGCCGGCGGATACGCCGGGTTCAGCGGCTGCAGGCGGATCATCTCGCGCCCCGCGCCGGAGGTCTCGAAGTACACCCGCTTGAACGTGGTCGGCTGGTCACCCGCCCCGTCGAGCCTCGCGAAGCAGTCCATCCCCGCCCGCACCACCCGCGCCGGCGAGAAGACCACGATGTCCCCCTCCCGATACTCCGGCTCCATCGAGTCCCCCACCACCCTCGCCGCGAACGCATCCGGATCGTCGACATCCGGCGTGCGCACATACTCGTCCGCCACCCGTGCGGGGTACCCCAGATCCGTGAACTCCGCCGGGTAGCCCGCGGCCACCGAGTTGATCAGCGGCACATCCGCCGATCGCGCCACACCCAGCGGCGCCAACTCCCCAACCCCCCCACCCCCTCCACCCGCCGGGTCCGGCGTGGCCCGGGCGATCAGTCGTTTCAGGTCCCCCGACCGGAACGCCGCATCCAGCGTTCCCGCTCCCCCCATGGCCCGCAGCACCTCGGCCAACTGCCTCGCCGCCCGCTCGCGCGACTGCAACCGCTCAACCTCCAGGCGGATCTGCGCCGGCGTCTCTTGCCACCGCGCCGCCTCCACCAGCCGCCCCGCCTCGAGCCCGAGCGCCCGCTCGATCCGGCCCAGCATGTCTTCACTCGGCGGCGCCCCCCGCCGGCCCGTCTCGATCGCCGACAGGTACGCCTTCGAGCACTCCGCCAGGTCCGCCACTCGCTGCAGGGTCAGCCCCAGTTCCACCCGCCGCGCCCGGAGCATCCGCCCCACCGCGGGCGCAGCCCCACCCGCTTCCACGGCTCCGCCCGCGGTTTCCGAGGTCACCCCGGACTCACCCAAGGATCGATTCTGTGCGCCAAATCGCGACGATACCATACATACACCTTGCACAAAGTCTACAAACTGGTCATACTCATGTCAATGTTCACTCATTCAAAGACAACGGAGCGTGTCTGAGTGAGCGTCACGAGCCGGAGGGGCCACAATTGCTGACACAATACGAACATACAGGATCGCCGCCCGACCGCAAGGGGAAAACGCGAAATCACCCGCCCCACCCGCCACTTCCACGAGCCCCTCGTCGCCCCGGACGGCTCGCGCCCGACCGCCTCGCCGACGACCCCGGCTCCGACGCCCGCTACCACGTCCGCACCTCGGCCGAGACCCTGGTCGACCGCAGCGAGTTCCTCCCCGTCGACGAGGCCGCCCTCATCCGCGCGGTCTACGGCGAGGGGGTCGCCATGACGATGCTGGCCCGGGCCGCCGGTCTCCCGGTCGCGATGATCCGCCGCCGCATCAAGAAGATCGTCCGACGCCTCCTCACCGACGAGTTCGCCTTCGTCGCGACCCACCTCGCCCAGTGGCCGCCGATCACCCGGCGCATCGCCCGCTGCTGTGTGCTCCACGGCCGGACGCTCCGCAGCGCCGCGCTCGAACTCGGGCTCACCGTCCACGTCGTCCGCCGGCACCGCGACATGGTCCTGACCCTCGCCGCAGGGAGCGTCGCGGCCTGAGGGAGCACCAAGGGAGGGGAGGGCATGGACACATCAGCACCATCGGAGCGGACGCTGCGCGCGGCGGCGATCATGGGCCTCGGCGCTCGCTTCAACGACATCGGGCTCAAGCCGCGCGCCGGCGCCGACCGTCTCGCAGAGCGCCTCCTCTCCCTCCTCGCGGGGGAGGGTTCTGCCGAGGCGCCGCGCATCATCCACATCACCGGTCCAAGCGGCGCCGGCAAGTCGCTGACCCTCGACCGCGTCACCCGCGAACTGGGTGATCGGGCCGTGGTCTGCGCCGTACCGGTCGCTGCCCCGCACACCCGCGTGATCGATCTCTTCGCCTCACCTGTCGAGCATGCCCTGCGGCTCCTCGCGGCCGCGGGCATGGGCGAGGCCTGGGCCAGCGCCCGGCGATTCGCTGAACTCTCCGCCGGGGAGCGCGCCCGCGTCGCCCTGGGTGTGTCCATGGAGCAAGTCGGCCGTCTCCGCCAACACCGCACCGGCCGGCTCGCACTCATCGTCGACGAACTCGGCTCGGCCCTCGACGGCCCGACCGGCATCTCGGTCGCCGCGTCGCTGCGCCGGTGGGCGCTCCGGGAGGGTGCGATCGACATCATCGCGGCGGGCGTGCGACGGGATGTGGGGCCGGCCATCGGCGCGGACTGGGTTGCCACGATGGATCTGGGCGGAGTGTTCCGCCTCCAACCGGGGCGCGCCCTCGCGATCCCTGCCGACCCGGGCGAGATCACCATCTCGCCGGGCTCCGCGTGCGACTTCCGCGCCCTGGCGATGTTCCACTACCGCGCCGGGCCGCCGCGGGGCGTTGTCCGTGTGCTGACGGCCCGCGCCCGCTCCGGCCGAACCGTCGGCGTCCTCACCGTCTCGATGCCGGTCCTCAACGCGACGTGGCGCGAACAGGCATGGCCCGGATGGCTCGCGCCGCTGGACCGCCGCGCCCGCGCCGTGGCCATCAACGACTCGCTCCGCGTGATCTCCCGCGTCATCGTCCATCCCGCCTACCGCGGGCGCGGCATCGCGCGACGGCTCGTCCGGACCTACCTCGACCACCCGCTCACGCCCCGCACCGAGTCGCTCGCGGCGATGGGCTGCGCGTGCCCCTTCTTCCGCGCCGCGGGCATGCGCGAACTGGACCCGGGTGAGTCACGCCGGGACCGGTCGCTGCGACACACGCTCGCGGCGGTGGGAATCGAGCCATGGCGGCTCTCCGACGCCGGCGCGATCGATGCCGGCCAACTCGACCACCCCAGCGTGGAGCGGGCGCTCCGCGCCTGGGCCCGCGACTCGCGCGCGACCTCGCGCCACGCCGCGGCGGACCCGCGCTCACTTCTCCGCCTGGCAGGCGAATCACTGGAACGGGGCATGAGGGTCTACGTCAGCGGCTGAAAGCCGCATTTCAAACCAAAGGGGGGAACCAATGACCAGCCAGCCGATGCTTGAACCCGTCGATACCGACCTCGGGCCGCCGCCCGCGACGCCAGACGCTCTGCACGAATGGCTCGAAGTGCACGCGGGCGTGAGCGTGCCGCGCCGGGCCCTGCTCGCCGCGAGCGACGCCCCCTTCGACTACCTGCTGCACACGTACTTCGAGGGACGGACGTTCCCGTCCGAATCCGGCCCGTCCGACGCGGACGGCGCGAGCCACCTCACCGAGCCCGCCCCCGCTCGCGGCCCGGCGGACTGCGTCGTCTGGGCCAGCCGCGGCGGGGGCAAGACCTTCCTCGGTGCCGTCGCGACGATGCTCGACCTCGTGCACAAGCCCAGCATCCAGGTCCGCATCCTCGCGGGGAGCGTGGAGCAGGCCCAGCGGATGCACACCCACCTGCGTGCCCTCTTCGAACGCCCCGCCCTCGCCCGCCTCGTGGAGGGCAAACTCACCTCCCGGCGCATCGCCCTGACCAACGGCTCGTGCGCCGAGGTGATGGCCTCGTCGCAGGCCTCCGTGCGTGGCACCCGCGTGCAGAAGGTCCGGTGCGACGAGGTAGACCTGTTCGACCGCGACGTCTGGACCGCCGCCCAGTTGACGACCATGTCCAAGGCCATCCCCGGCCCCTGGGGCCGGCGCGTCCGGGGCTCCGTCGAAGCCCTCAGCACCATGCACATCCCGATGGGGCTCATGTGGCACGTCGTGGCCGACGCCGCCCGCGCGGGCGACACCCCGCACCGCCAGCGCCGGCTGCTTCGCTGGGGTGTGGTAGACGTGCTGGAGCACTGCGGCGACGAGCACCGCTGCGAGTCCTGCCCGCTCTTCGAGGAGTGCGGCGGCGCGGCCAAGCCCGGGCGAGGCGTCGGCCGCGGGTCCGGACACCTGCCGGTGCACGATGCGATCGTGATGAAGTCCCGCGTCAGCCGGGAGACCTGGGAAGCAGAGATGCTCTGCCTCCGCCCCTGCCGCTCCGGCTGCGTCTACGAGGAGTTCGATCCCGAGGCGCACACCTACGACGACGGCGCTCCCGCGCCCGGGCCCGTCGAGTCCGCGACGACGATCGTCGCCGGCATGGATTTCGGTTTCCGCGCCCCCACGGTGGTCCTGCTCGGCGCCGTCGATCAAGCCGGCGTGCTGCGCATCTTCGATGAACACATCGCCGCGGGCCTGACGCTGGACCGTCACATCGATCTGCTGCGGGGCGGCCGCTGGCCCCGGATCGACTGGATCGGCGCCGACCCGGCGGGCAACCAGACCAACGACCAGACCGGCGTCAGCAACGTCTCGCTCCTTCGGCGCGCCGGGCTGCGCATCCGGGCCCGGCGCTCCGGCCTCCACGAGGGGCTCCTGCTCGTCAAGGCCCGCCTCAGGCCCGCCCTGGGCCCAGCCCGCCTGCTCGTCCACCGCCGCTGCACCGGCCTGATCGAGTCGCTCGCGAAGTACCACTACCCGCCCGACCGGCCCGAGGCGACCGCGCCGGAAAAGGACGGCAGCGACCACGCGGCCGATGCGCTGCGGTACCTCGTCCTCAACCTCGATGCGCCCTTCAGGACCACCGTGCGGAGTTACCTGTGAGCCAGACCACTCCGGTGCCAGCGCCAGCCCGCGGGCTCAGCCCTCGAGTTTCGCGTCCAGCGAGATCTTGGTGTTCAGCACCTTCGAGACCGGGCAGTTCGCCTTCGCCTCGCTCGCGATCGCCTGGAACTTCGCCTGGTCGATCTTCGGAATCGAGGCCGTCAGGTCGAGGTGGATCGCCGTGATCGCCCACCCGCCGCCCACCTGGTCCAGCGACAGGTTCGCCGTGGTGGCGAGCTTCGTCGGCGTGAAGCCGGTGCCCGACAGCGCATGGGCCAGCGCCATCGTGAAGCACCCCGCGTGCGCGGCGGCGATCAACTCCTCCGGGTTCGTGCCCGCGCCCGACTCGAACCGGCTCGAGAACGAATACGGCGTCGACTTGAGGACCCCGCCCGGGGCGGAGAGGGTGCCGGATCCCGACTTGAGGTCGCCCGACCACTGTGCGGAAGCGGTGCGCTTCATGGCTGTCTCCTGTGTTGAATGCGGCCGACCGCAGTCTATGCGACCCCCTACACGAGTAGCGCACAGATCGAGACAAGCCGCGAGCCATACCGTTCCGCATGGACTGGGCCAAGTGGATTGCGATCCAGGTCTTGGTGGCCCTTGCTTGCATTGTGCTCGGGACGGTCGTGTTGAAGTGGCACCGGCGCGGGTTCTACCGGCGCTGGAATCGAGACTGATCCCGGCAGCAGCGTTCAAAGCACGGCACCATCGTCGGCCTCCCACCACCAGCCAACCGTCTCCCTTCCATACCATCCCGCGTGGCGACCCACGACCATACAACAATCCCCAACCCCGGCGAGCCGCGCCGCACCGGCCCGCGCGCCGCGGAGCCGATCGACTCGCTCGTGGGCCAGACGATCGGCGTCTACCACGTCATCGGAGCCCTCGGCGAGGGTGGTTTCGGCGCCGTCTACCTCGCGGAACAGAGCCAGCCCGTGCGCCGGCGCGTGGCGCTCAAGGTGATCCGCGCCGGCATGGACAGCCGCTCGGTCCTCGCGCGGTTCGAGGCCGAGCAGCAGGCCCTCGCCCTCATGGACCACTCCGGCGTGGCCAAGGTCTTCGACGCCGGCGTCACCCCCCCGTCCCTCGGCGCCCGCCCCTTCTTCGTCATGGAGTACGTGAAGGGCGTCCCCATCACCGCCTTCTGCGCCAGCGAGCACCTCGGCCTCGACGAGCGCGTCGCCCTCATGATCCAGGTCTGCGCCGCGGTGCAGCACGCCCACATGAAGGGCGTCATCCACCGCGACCTCAAGCCCAGCAACATCCTCGTCGAGCTCGAGGACGACCGCCCCCACGCGACGATCATCGACTTCGGCGTCGCCAAGGCCCTCAGCCACCGGCTCTCCGATACCACGCTCTACACCGAGCAGGGGCAGATGATCGGCACGCTGGAGTACATGGCCCCCGAGCAGGCCCGCGGCACGGCCGTCGATGTGGACACGCGCTCGGACGTCTACTCCCTCGGCGCGATCCTCTACGAACTCCTCTCCGGCCACACCCCCCTCGACAGCGCCGCCCTCCGGTCCGCCGGCTACCGCGAGGCCCAGCGCCTGATCGAGGAGCAGCAGCCCGCCCGCCCCAGCGAGCGCGTCACCCGTGCCGCCACCGTCGCCCCCGGCGCCACCCTCCCCGGCGACAGCCAGGCCCTCTCCCGCTCGCTCCGCGGCGACCTGGACTGGATCGTCATGAAGTGCCTTGAGAAGGAGCGATCCCGCCGCTACGACTCCGCCAGCGCCCTCGCCCGCGACCTGGAACGCTTCCTCCGCAACGAGCCCGTCGAGGCCGGCCCACCCAGCGCGGCATACCGCGCCTCCAAGTTCATCCGCCGCCACCGCGCCGCCGTCGCCACGGCGCTGATCGTCGCGGGCGCCGTGCTCGCCGCGGTCGCGGGCACGTCGTGGGGCCTTGCCTGGGCCCTGCGTGAACGCGAACGCGCGGAGACGCAGGCTGCCGCGGCGGAAAAAGCCCGCGACGAGGCCGAGGCCGTCACCGCCTTCCTCTCGAACATGCTCGATTCGGTCGACCCCGCGCAGCACGGCAAGGACGTCCGCGTCCGCGAGGTGCTCGACAAGGCCTCCCTGACGATCGGCACGGAAATGGCGGACCGGCCCCTGGTCGAGTCCCGCCTGCGCCAGACCATCGGGAACTCCTACCGCTCCCTGGGGATGTACGACCAGGCCGAACTGCACCTCCCTATCGCCGCGGAAATCCGCAAGCGGGAACTCGGCGAGAGCGACCCCGCGACGGTGCAGGTGATCGCGAACGTCGCCGGGCTGCGGCACCAGCAGGGCAACTACGCCGAGGCCGAGGCCGTCAGCCTGCGGGCCCTCGACGCCCTCAAGCGCGCCGGCCGCGAGAACGACCCCGTCGCCCTGGGCCTGATGAACAACCTCGCCCAGACCTACTCAAGACAGGGGCGGCTCGCGGAGGCGATGGAACTCCAGCAGCGGACGGCCCAGTTGTACGAGGAGACCCGTGGCCCCGACCACGCGGACACCCTCGGCGCCATGGTGAACCTGGCGCTGCTGCACGAATCGCTGGGCCAATCCGCCCGGGCCGAGGCCGTCTTGCTCAAGGCAGTCGAGGGCTGGACCCGCGCCTTTGGCCCCAGCCACCCGGGAACACTGCTGGCGCAGAACAACCTGGGCACGCTGTACATGGCGACCCGCCGCCCGGACAAGGCCGAGCCGCTGCTGCGCCTCGTCGTACGCGAACGCGCCCGCGTCCTGGGTGAGGAGCACCCGGACACCGCCAGGGCGATGATCAACCTCGGCCTCGCGCTCTGGCGGCTGAGCCGCGTCGACGAATCCGCGCGGGTGTACGAGCAGGCGTGGGACGCCGCGGCCAAGTCCCTCGGCGAGACGCACGAGGACACGCTGACGGTCGCGCTCAACCTGATGTCCGCCTACGAGACCCAGGGGTGGCCCGCCTCGACCGCCGCCCGCTCCGCCCGGCTGGTGGCGGCGCTCAAGGCGGTGATCAAGCGTCCGGACGCAACCCCGGCGCAGTTCAACAGCTGCGCATGGATCCTGCTCACCGTCCAACCCGAGTCGCTCCGCGACCCCGCGGCCGCGCTGCATGCCTCAAAGCGGGCCTGCGACGGCGAGCGGGCCGCGGGCGGGCCCGACCTCTGGCAGTACCTGGACACGCGCGCCCTGGCCCAGTCGCGAACGGGCGACCACGCCGGCGCCGCGACGACGCAGCGTGAAGCCATCAGCCTCATCCCCGAGCAGGGGGAGGCGTACCGGGCCGAGATGCAGGAACGTCTGGAGCAGTTCGAGGCCGCGGCTGGCAAGCGGGACTAGCTCTTCCGGCCGATCGCCCAGCCGATGAGTCCGCACACCAGGATGATCGCCGCGCTCCCGCCGATCCACACCAGCGGGAAGTTGCTCGTCAACGCCTCGACCAGCGGGCTGTTGTGCATCCCGACCAGCCCGAGGATCGCCACCGCGATCGACACCATCGCCACGGCGACCACGCCCAGCGCCAGACCGCCGGAAAGACCGGACCACGTGCCGTCGAAGGGCTCCGCGGCGACCATCATCATGCCCGCCCCGGCCATGGCCGAGGAGGAGACATCGCTCGCCGCGCCGGTGGTCTCGAACAGGCCGGAGGTGCCGCCGGTCTCGGCCGGGGCGCCCTCGCCGCCCGCCACGCCCTCCAGCAGGTCGGCGCCCAGCGAGGTGTCGTCGGCCTCGCGAGTGAGGTCCAGCAGACCCGACCCCGAGCCCACGGACTCGACCGTGATATCACCCGCCCCGCCCGCGCCTGTGGTGACCTGCGTCACGGCGGAGGGGTCGGCCTCTTCCAACTGGTCGGAATCGAAGATGCTGATGCCCGAGCGCTCCTTGGGGCTCTCGGTGATGGGGCTCTCGGCCGGACCCGAATCGTCCTTGGCCAGGCCGAGCCCGGAACCCGAGCCGCCGATGTCGGCCAGCGGGATCATGCTCGAACCGCCCAGTTCGGCCTCGCTGCCGCCGGAGATGAGTTCGACCTGCTCGACCTTGAACATCAGGCGGTCGCGGTCGCGGAACTCCTGCAGGCGGCCCTGCGTCACCATGTCGCGGACTTCGGAGGGAGTCACGCCCAGCTTCTGGGCCGTTTCCTCGAGGCTGTAGAACATCTTGGCCATCACGCACCTTCCCTTCAGCGGACACTTCGCGCCGGGGCCTTCGTGCCCCCGGGCGGGATCAACCGGCGTTTCCGAATCCTTGGCCTGAATCCTTGCGGAATCAGGACTTGCGGTTCGGGGACGAAGGATACCACGAACCCGCCCCTCCCGCACCCCCCCTCCCCCCCCCTCCTTCCCCCGGGAGGCATTCCATATACACACCCTGCCGGCCTGTTCGCTAGCCTCTGGACGGCTGTTCCCGTGGGCCGGCCAACGGGATCCCGGGCTTCTGGAGGGTGCGATGAGTCCATCCGGCATCAGGACAGGGCGGGCAACGGGCGAGGCGGCGACCGCCTTCCGCCGGCCGATCGCCCCCTGGCCGATCGAGCGGTACGAGATCCCCCACCCGGCCCTGCCGCCCGCCCTGGACGGGCTCACCGTGCTGCACCTCTCCGACCTGCACGCCCGGAGCCACCCGCACGCGAGGCTGCCGTTCACCTTCGGATCCCTGCTGGCGGCGATGTGCACGGTCACGGTCGACGTCGTCGCGCTGACCGGCGACTTCATGCACGCGCCGGGCCACGAGCGGGGCGCGATCAAGGCGCTGGAGCTCATCGCGGGGGTGCTGGCGGAGCGGCCGGCGCGGATCGGGGCGTACGGCGTGTTCGGCAACCACGACACCCCGGGGCTGATCCGCGAGGCGGTGCGGATCGCGGGGATCACATGGCTGGCGAAGGCGGACCGGCCGCACCAGCCGCGGATCGTGGATGAGCCGAGCAACGGCCTGCGCGTGATCGGGCTGAACTGGCCGGAGGACACGGCCGGACTCGGGCTCCAACTCCAGGAGGGGCCGGCGCGGCCGGGGGTGTTCCCGCTCACGCTCGCGCACATGCCGACGACGATCGTCAGCGCGGCGCAGCTCGGACTGCCGCTGATCCTCGCCGGGCACACGCACGCCGGACAGGTAAGGCTGCACGCGCGGCACGCGCCCTACACCTCGTCGGACCTGCCGCCGGACAAGGCGTCGGGGGTGCTGCGGCTGCGGGAGACGCTCTGCTGCATCTCGCGCGGGCTGGGGGACTCGGTCTTCCCCGGGCTGCGGTTCAACTGTCGGCACCACGCGCCGCTGTACACGCTGCGGTCGGCGCCGCTGCCGGCGCTGGGCTTCGGCGCGGACCCGCGGTACATCTCGCAGGTCATTCCGTGGTAGAGCTCGGTCAGTTCAGTCGCTGGCGCCAGGCGATGAGCCGGGCGCCAACGGCGATCGCGAGCGCGGCCTTGAGAACATCACCGACGGCGTAGGGCCAGACCATCATCGCGGCGGCGTCCGCGAGGCTCATCCCGGCGACGGCCACGAGGCCCGCGAGGCCGAGCAGGTGGATCGTGGCGTGGGCCGCGACAACGCCCAGCGCGATCCGGCCCGTGCCGGCGCGGGGCGCCGAACCGATGACCGCGCCCATGACCATCGGCGCCGCGGCGAACCCGAGCAGGTAGCCCACCGTGGCGCCGGCGAAGACCTGCGCTCCGCCCGAAAGGTCGGCAAAGACGGGCAGCCCCGCCAGACCCGCAAGGAGGTACACCCCCATCGAGGCCGCTCCGAGGCGCGGACCAAGCGCGAGGCCGCAGAGCACCACGGCGAGCGTCTGGAGTGTGATGGGAACCGGCGAGCCGGGGACGGGGATCGCGACCTGCGCCGCCGCGGCGGTGAGGACCGCGAAGAAGAGGACCGCGCCGAGGCGCCGGGCGGCCGGGGTGGAGAGGATCGTTGCTGCTGGTGATGCGGCGGTCGCGGTGTTGGGGTCGGTGGGGATCATGGCAATGGACTCCGGGTCACGGCTGAGTGTTCGGCCGCATGGTACCCGATGATGGCAGGGTGCGACGCCCTGTACGATCCTTGCCGAAGGAGCGCCGTATGCCCTTGGTGCTTGATCCTCCCACCCGAGCCTTCCTTGAGGCTCTCGCGGCGCTTCCACCCATCGAGCAAGTCTCTGTGGATTATGCCCGTGCCGGAACCCGCCTGGGGCAGGCGGGTGGGGCGCGTGCGCCGGCCGAGATCGCCGATCGCGTCATCCCTGCCGGGCCGCACGGAGAGTTGAAGATCCGCGTCATCCGTCCGGTTGGCGCCGTTGGGCCGCTGCCGGGCGTGGTGTATTTCCATGGCGGCGGGTGGGTTGTTGGGGATGCGGAGTCGTACGACCGCTTCGCACGGGAGATCGCCGTGGGCTCAGGCGCGGCGGTGGTCTTCGTGGACTACAAGCGGGCGCCCGAGGCTCGCTTCCCCGCGATCCACGAGGAGGCCTACGCCGCCGTGGAATGGGTCCGCGACAACGGGGCAGAGATCGGCGTGCGCGGCGACCGGCTGGCGCTGGCGGGTGACAGCGCCGGCGGGAACATCGCCGCGAGCGTGGCTCGCCTGTGCGGGATCAGGGCCGGGCCGCGGCTGCTCCTTCAGGTTTTGTTGTGCCCGAACACCAGCGCCTCGTTCGACTTTCCTTCGCACCGGGAGTTCGCGAAGGGACCGTTCGTAACTCGCGCGGCGATGGACTGGTTTCTCGACCATTACCAGCCGGATGTGTCCGCGCGGGCGGACCCCATCCTGTCGCCGCTGGAGTCGCCCCTCGCCGACCTGCGCGGCCTTGCGCCGGCGTTGGTGGTCACGGCGGAGTACGACGCGCTCCGCGACGAGGGGGAGGCGTACGCCCGCCGGCTCGTCGAGGCCGGTGTTCCGGTGACAGCGACCCGTTACCTGAGCACCATCCACACGTTCATGGTGGAGAACCAACTGGCCGGCACCACGCCGAGCCGCGCGGCGACGGAGCAGATCTGCTCGGCGTTGCGGGCCGCGCTGGCGGACGATCATGGCGCCCAGACCGCCACAGCGCCACGTCACGCCCCACTCGGATTCATGGCCAGCGATGCCGAGTTCCTGCGCGAGTTTGAGTCCCAGCGGTGGCCGCTGGAGAGGTGGCGACACCGCGACCACGTGCGGCTGGCGTATCTCTGCCTCCGCGCGGGAACGTTTGCGGCCGCCGCGGACCGGGTCCGATCAGGGATCAAGGCTCACAACGCGGCGCACGGCGTACCGGATGGGCCGGTATCGGGGTACCACGAGACGATGACGATCGCGTGGCTGCGGCTCGTCGAGGTGGCGTTGGCGGAGTACGGCCCCGAGGCCACCGCCGATGCGTTCTGCGACGCCCATCCGGAGCTGATGGAAAAGAAGTCCCTGCGGCTGTTCTATTCGCGGGACCTGTTCATGTCCGAGCAGGCCAAGCGGGAGTTCGTCGAGCCCGACCTGGCGCCGCTGCCCGTAGCGAGGGCCCTGAGGCGTGCTGCGCAGCACGATTCACGCGAGGGCGCCCGGTAGATCAGGCCCCGGCGCCGGCCTGCTGCATCCGCGGCATGTGCCGCCCGATCAGGTCGAGCACGGTTGGCCGCACCATGCGGGCCGCATCGTCGCGATCGTGGACCTGGCGGAGCACCAGCGTCCCCTCGACCAGGATGGTGAACTGATCGGCGAACGTATCGGGGTCCGTGGCTCCGGCCCGCGTGGCGAGTTCGCGGAAGTGGTCCCGGCTCTTGCGCTTGTGTTCGGCGGCGGCGCGGTGGATGGGATCGCGGGGATCGGAGAACTCCGCCGCGGCATTGATGAACATGCAGCCGCGGAACTCGGCGTCGTTGAACCAGGTGTCGAGCACATCGAAGAACGCGACCAGCTGGGCCCGCGGATCATCGCCGGCGAGCAGCCGGACGGCCCGGTCCCACGCCTGCTTCTCCCAGGCGTCGCGGGTCTCGACGCAGGCGAGAACGAAGTCGTCCTTCCCTTCGAAGTGCTTGTAGAACGTCGTCTTCGTCACGCCGGCGTGCTCGATGACCCGGTCCAGGCCGATGGCCTGGAAGCCGTGGCGGTAGAACAGGTCGATGCCGGCGGCGACGAGACGGTCGCGCCCGGTCTGCGGCGGGGGCGGGTTCCCGAAGAGTTCACTGACCGACTTGGGCTTCATGCATGCTGCTCCGCGGCGGAGGGCGGGTGCACCTCGAGTACACCGGGGGTGCACCGCAAGTCAACTGTTCGCGTGTTCCGACGAGGGCATCATAAACCCGTGCGAGCCAACGGGGCTCGCCGAGCACCGGATTCTCAAGGAGAACTCTCATGTCGACTCTCACTACTCGTTCCAAGCCCACGCCCGCCGCGTCGTCCTCCGTCGTCAACGGCATCGACGTGGCGCACCTGCAGGCCTCGATCGAGGCGATCAAGGCCGAGCCAGCCAAGGGCAAGACCACGTGGCACATCAACAGCTCCTGGGTCGGGGGCACGAGGACGGACCACCACGTCAAGGGCTTCAGCATCGGCGGCGACTTTGTCGAAAGGGCGTTCGTCATCAACATCGACGAGCCGCGCGAGCTGGAGGGGACCAACCGGTTCGCCAACCCGCAGGAGCACCTGCTGGCCGCGCTCAACGCGTGCATGATGGTCGGATACTCCGCCGTCGCCGCGCTGATGGGGATCACGCTCACCAAGCTGGAGGTGGAAACCACGGGGGACATCGATCTCCGTGGTTTCCTCGGGATCAGCGACCGCGTCGCGCCGGGGTACGTCGAACTGGACCAGGTGGTGCGGATCGCGGGGAACGCCACCGCCGAACAGTTCACACGGCTGCACGAGATCGTGCGGTCGACGAGCCCGAACTTCTTCAACATCACGCGGGCGATCCCGACGAACTCGCGGATGATCGTTGAGTGAGATCACGCGGGGTGCGCGGGCATCCCTCGATGGGCAGGCCGTCGTGCGTGTATCCGCACGGCGGCCTGTCCGTTTCCGGTTCGCACGGTGCGGTCACAGGTCCCGGTGCATCACGTGCAGGTCCACCAGCCGGCCGTCGGCGTGCCGGAACGCGCGCGGCAGCGTGCCGATGATCGTGAAACCCAGCCCCTGCCAGAGCGCCACGGCATGCGTGTTGGTACCGACCACCGCGTTGAACTGCATCGCGGCAAAGCCGAGGCGCCGGGCTTCCGCCAGCGAGTGCTCCCCCAGGCGCCGGCCCAGGCCGAGCCCACGCGAGTCGGGAGCGACCATGTACGCGGCGTTGGCGGTGTGCGAGCCGCGGCCGGGCTGGTTCGGCCGCAGCACATAGCCGCCGACCACGCGGCCGTCGTGCACGGCGACGTACGCAGCCGTGAACGCGGCGAGATAGCCCGCAAAGTCGGATGCGGAGAGCGGCGCGTCGTAGACAAACGCGTCGCCGCGATCGACGATGTGGTTGAAGATCGCCCGCAGCGGCTCACGATCGGAGTCGAGATAAGGGCGGATCTCGATCATCGGCGAAAGGGTACGGGGCCGCGCGGGCTCAGCCGGGAACTTCGGGGCCGCGGCCGCCCTTCTCGACGGCCCGGCCGCCGACGGTCAGCGTCGCGCGGCGCTCGCCGCGGCGCCGCCTGAGGCGCTTGCTCAGCCACGGAACGGGGATCACCTCGCGGAACAGCCACCAGAGAGCCACGCCAAAGACCGCGGTGGCGGCCCAGAACTGCCAATCGCCGACCGGGAGCCAGAACCCCCTTGTGGGGGGCGGCGCGGCGGACAGGCTAAGGCACAGCGAACACAGCACACCGGCTCCCGGGGTTACCCCTCCCGCCGCAGCGTTCATCCCTCGCGCCTCACGACGCGACCCAGAACGCTATCAGCGCCGCCGCGTACGCGACCGCGCTCATCCAGGCCAACTGCAGCCACGCCCACCTGGCCCCTCCCGCCTCCTTGGCGGTGACGGCCAGCGTCGGGAGGCACTGCATCGCGAGGACGTAGAAGACCAGCAACGACCACGCGGTGGGCTTGTTGAAGATCGCTCCGCCGTCGTCCCGCCTGGCCTGCGCAACCTGTTCGAGCACGCCCTCGTCCTCCGGCTCGTCGCGGCCGGTGGTGACCACCGCCATCGTCGACACGAAGACCTCCCGCGCGGCGAACGACGAGAGGACGCCGATCGTGAGTTGCCAGTCGAACCCCAACGGGCGGAAGACCGGCTCGAGGGCCCGGCCGGCCATGCCCGCAAAGGAGTTGGCCCGGGCGTGGCGGTGCTCGATGCTGTCGGCCTGCGCCAGGAGTTCGGCGGCCTCGGCCTCGCCGGCTTCCCCGGCGGAGGAATGCTCGACCAGGGCGGCGCGGGCCCGGAGGTCCACGGACTCCTGCGGCGGGGGGACGTGCGGGTAGGCGCTGAGCCACCAGAGCACGATGCAGATGACCAGGATGTTTGTGCCCGCGTTCCTCACGAAGACCATGGCGCGGTCGTAGGTGGTGATCGCCGCGGTCCGCAGGCTGGGCCGCTTGTAGGAGGGAAGTTCCAGGGCCATGGCGCGACTGGCACCCTTGAGGATCGTCCGGCGGGCCAGCAGCGCCGAGCCCACGCCCGCGGCGATGCCCAGCGCGTAGCACCCGACGAACGCGAGCGCCCCCCGCACGGGCTGGTCGCGGAAGAGGATGGAGATGAGCAGCACGTAGACGGGCAGGCGTGCCGAGCAGGTCATGAAGGGGGCGACGAGGATCGTCGCGAGCCGCTCCCGGCGATCGGGGATCGTGCGCGTCGCCATGATCCCGGGCAGGGCGCACGCGTGGCTGGAGAGCAGCGGCACGAAGGAGTGGCCCGGGAGGCCGAAGGGGCGCAGCACGCGGTCCATGACGAACGCCGCGCGGGCGAGGTAGCCAGTGTCCTCCAGCAGTGCGATGAGGAAGAAGAGCAGGCAGATCTGCGGCAGGAAGATCACGGTGGCGCCGACGCCGCGGACGATCCCGTCGGCGAGCAGTTCCCGCAGCACGCCGCCGGGGATCACGCGCTTGAGCCAGTCGCCCAGGCCGGTAAAGAGCCAGTCGATGCCGTCCATCGGGTACTTGGCGAGGGCGAAGAGGGCGTAGAACACCACGCCCATGATCAGCGCGAACGCGATCGACCCGAGCACCGGGTGGGTGAACGCGCGGTCCATCCGGTCCGAGAGGCTCTCGGCGCTCGCAGACCGCTGCTCGCCCGCGGGGAGCGTCGCCGCGGCGATGAAGGCGCGGTCGGCCCACTCGCGCAGGGCGGCGTCATTGGCCCCGGGGGTGATGTTGGGGATCCGGGCGCGGGCGAGCGCGGCGCGGAGATCGCCCAGGCCCTCGCCGGTGCGGGCCGAGACGTTGACCACCTCGCATCCCACGGCCTCGCCGAGCCGGGCCGGGTCGATCCGAAGACCCTGGCGGTGGGCGAGGTCGATCATGTTCACCGCGACGACCGTCGGCAGGCGGCGGCGGAGCACCTCGCCCACGAGCAGCAGGTTGCGGGCCAGGTTCGTCGCATCGATGACGACGCAGATCGCCTCCGGCGGCGCCGCGCGATCGCCCTTGGCGGCCGCCGCGCCCGCGAGGACATCGCGACAGAGCGTGGATTCGAGTTGCTCCAACTCCAGCGAGTAGACGCCGGGGAGATCGATCAGCGCGGCGTCGTGCGCGGCGGAGGGAGCCTGCCGCGGCGAAGGGTCGCAGCAGTCCGGCGACGAGGTGTCGTGCTCGATCGGATCCGACGGCGCGGGCATCGCGCGGCCGCTCCCGATCGACAGCCGCCCGAAGCGGGCCTCGACGGTCGTGCCCGGGAAGTTCGCCGTGCGGTGCCGGAGCCCGGTCAGGCGGTTGAAGAGCGTGGTCTTGCCGGTGTTGGGATTGCCGACGAGCGCGATGCGCTGCAGGCCCGTGCGGCCGGTCAGGGGATCGACGCGGGCGGGAGTGGCTGAGCCGGCTTGAGTCATGGTGGGTCAGTGACGGCCGAGCGTCGGGGGCGAGTGCCCCGCGTGGCCGCGGGCCGGGCCGGTTCAGGCATCGAGGAGCACGATGATCCGCTCGGCCAGCGGGCGGGCCAGGCCAATCCGGCCTCCCCCCCACAGGTCGCGGAGGGTTCCTCCCTCGCCGTCCGCCGCGTGCTCGCGGCAAACGCAGCCGAGGGCGACAATGCACGGCTGCCCGGCGCGGCAGAGCCGGATGCGGGCGGCGATCCCCAGGCCCATCGCGCGGAGCATCGAGGCGTCGTCATCGCTCAAGGCGCACTCGCAAATCGTGCCCGTCTGCCCCGGCGTGAGCGAGGCCAGCGGGGCCTGCCGACGAACGGGCCGCGCGTCAGCCTGGCCAGTGCACGCGGCGGGATTCCCGCAGCAGCCGGCGGCGGGGCTGGCTTTGTCCGAGTTTGCGGTCGCCGAGGGGTCGAGAATCAAAGGGAACCTCCGGGTGCGATCGTACCCCTATTGAGACTCAATCGCAAAGGAGAGCCGTGCGGGCCTATACAGGACTATATTGTCCAGTATATCGCGGAGGTGACGCGGTGCAAGGCGGCAAGCGGGACGGCGAGCCGGTGGATAACTGGACGCAGGTCGGACGCCCGGATCGCCGCGCACCCGGAGGTTCGGTAATGCCGTGGTTCCCGGCGAGCGGGATCGGCCCAGCCCCGACAACCGGGCGGGTCGGTGGGTTCGGTCGAGTCGGGACGTGGCGGGTGGCGGTCGCAGTTCGCATCTTCTTCCGTGCTGGTCCGCGGCGGCTTGGCCGTGGGGTGGCGGTTCGGGCGGGTGGGGGCCGGTGTCCACGGAGGGACGCCGAACAGGAGGCCGAATGGTGGGTGACTTTCTACCGCAAAGCGTGGTCGAGGATGCCCTTGTCTTTGCTGAGGAGGACCAGGGGGTGATGGTGGCGAGCATCGGATGCCAGACGGTGCGGGAGTGGCAGGCGGCGATGATCCGCGGGCGGCTTGAGCAGGTGGCGGGGGCATGCGCGGGGCGCGTCGCGCTCTCGCTGGCGGGGGTCACCGGGGTGGGCTCGGCGTTCGTGCGGGACCTCATCAGGCTGACGGATCACTGCAGCACCCTCGGGGGGAGACTGGTTCTGTACTCGCTCTCGAGCGAGGTGCAGGCCCTGTTCAAGACCGCGGGGTTTGATCAGAAGTTGCACATGGCCCAGACGCGCGAGGAGGCGATCAGCGCCGTGACGAGCGGCGCCCGCCGGCGCGGGTTCTTCGGGAGATTGATGGGGCGTCACGCCGCGTGATGATCGCGCCGGCGGCGCGCAGCGCCCAGGAGCATGGCGGCCCCGAGGGCCGCGGCGGCGCCCGGCGCCGGGACGAGGGTGAACGCTCCGCCCGGCTGCCCGCTGGCGTCCGCGGCGGAGGCGTACTGCCAGACCACCGATGCATGAAGGGGGCGGGCCGTCAAGCCGGCGCTGGAAGTCACCTGCGTCCACACCGACGTGTCGACTCCGGTGTGCAGCAGCGTGATGGCGCGCCCGGTGCAGATCGCGAAGGCGAACTCCGCGGGGAGGTCGGAGTCAGGGCGGCTCAGCACGGGGGGCTCGGCGGGTGCTTGTGTTGCCGGCTGCACCGAGGCGCCGTCATCGCCGTTCAGGCCGGCGGGTTCGAGAAGCTCGGGAGCGAGCCAGCGGCTGGTTGGCGCGGGCGCGGAGGCCGCGACGAGCGGTGGAGTCGTGGCGGACGACTGCGGCGCGGCGAGGACCAGCGTTGCGATGACAAGCGTTGCCATGAGAGCCTCCTTCGAGGGGTCGGCCGCGTCGGAGCGCGCCGGCCCGCACGAGTTGTCTCTCTGCCCGTCTCTCTCTGGCGTGGTGAGCGGTCGCGCGATGGTTGCATGGCGCGATGCGGCTCGCTCCATGCTACCCGCGGGCGGAGGGAACACAAGGCCCTGGCTGGGGATTGAGGAGGCGAACCGGGGTCCGAAAACCTCGATTCAGCCGGCAGAGCCGACGAGGGCGGCATTGGTGGGGAACCGCTGGAGCGCGGCGAGGAGCTGCTCGACCTGCATCGGCGGCGGCATGGCCATCAGGCGGCGCCGCAGGGCGGAGACGGTCTTGAGTTCCGTCTCCTCCATCAGCAGGTTCTCCTTGCGGGTGCCGCTGGCGGCGAGGTTGATCGCCGGGAAGAGGCGCCGCTCGGAGATCTTGCGGTCGAGGATCAGCTCCATGTTGCCCGTGCCCTTGAACTCCTCGAAAATCAACTGGTCGCCCTGCGAGCCGGTGTCGACCAGGCACGAGGCGATGATCGTCAGGCTGCCGGCCTCCTCGGTATTGCGGGCGGCGCCGAAGATCTGCTTGGGGACTTCGAGGGCTCGGGAATCGATGCCGCCCGACATGGTTCGGCCGCTGGAGGCATGACGGCGCGAGCGGTTGAACGCCCGGCCCAGCCGCGTGAGCGAGTCGAGCATCATCACCACGTGGCGCCCCGCCTCGACCGCCCGCTTGCAGCGGTCGATCGTGGTGGTCGCGATGGCGATGTGCTGCTCGACATCGTTGTCGTTGCTCGAGGCGACCACCTGGCAGCGCGACGGGGCGACCGTCGCCGTCAGACCCGGCGGATCGTCGCCGCCGGCCGACGCGGCGGAGGTGGACGCCAGCACTTCGTCGAACGTCCGCCGGAAGTCGGTGACCTCCTCCGGTCGCTCGTCCACCAGCAGCAGCACGACCTCGACGTCGTGGTGGTTCCGCAGGATCGCGGTCGCGATGTCCTTGAGCAGCGTCGTCTTGCCCGCCTTGGGGGGCGAGACGATGAGCCCGCGCTGGCCGCGGCCAATGGGGCAGAACAGGTCGATGAGCCGGCAGGAGGGCGGGCAGCCGGGGTACTCAAGGGTGAGGCGGGGCTGAGGATCGATCGAGGTCAGGTCGCCGAACGCCTTGCAGGAGGAGAACTCGCCGGGGGCCATCCCCTCGATCTCGATGAACTGCTCAACGACGGGTCGGGGCGGGCCCTGCTGCCCGCGGTTGCGGCCGCGCCGGCGGCGGCGCGATCGTCGCACCGCGACCTCGACCTTCACCCGCAGACCGTCGCGGAGCTTGTACCGCTCGCCCCAGACCAGCGGAACGAAGGGGTCGTCGTCGCGCGTGACCACCCGGGACCCGTTGAGTTGCCGCACTCGGCCCTCGGCGCGCACCGGCCACTCCAGGATGCCCGACAACGTCACCACGCTGTTCGTGTCGTTCAGATGCATGCGCACGACGGCGGCAAGGCGCAGCCGTCCGATCCGAGATCGATGTCGTCCACCCCGCCTCCCCAGGACCCCGTCCCCCGATTCCTCCTTGAATCCGGTCCAGAAACCCCATGGGCCCGGGCGCCACTGGCCCGGCCTTCCCCTCCTCCCGTGTCCTCATCATACGCGATGAACGGGCCCGCGGCAGGTGGGGATCAAGGGCCGTTTGGCTATCATCGACCCGAGGGGATTGCCGCGTGCATCGCTCGTGCGGGTACCGGCGGTCTGCCCCCGTGCGGGAAACCCCCAGCCCGCCTGGATCTGCGTTGTCGTATGCGCCCGGTGCAGGCGTGTCTGACCGGGCCGGAGACGGAATGGAGTCGATCAAGGGCATCGCGGTTTCGCCCGGCGTGATTATCGGGCGGGTGTTCATCCTCGACGACGAGCACGCCCGGATTGCGCGCCGGACCGTCCCGCCGGAGGCGACAGGCCGGGAGATCCAGCGGCTCGACGCCGCGATGGACCGGTCGGTGGTCGAGCTGGCCCAGCTCAAGGACCAGACGCGGGTCGAACTCGGCGAGGAAGCGGCCAAGATCTTCGCGTTCCACCTCGGGATGCTCTGCGACCCATCGCTGACCACGCCGATGAAGGCGATGATCCAGACCCAGCGCGTCACCGCGGAATACGCGGCGTGGCGGACGATGGCGGATCTGGCCCACCGGTTCGAGTCGATGCCCAACGTGGCGTTCAAGACCAAGGTCGACGACGTGCGGGACCTCTCGTCCCGCGTGCTGCGGCACCTGATCGGCGAGCACTCGAGCCGCCTCAAGGACCTGGACCACCGGGCGGTGGTGGTGGCCCGCGACCTGACGCCGTCGCAGGCGGCGATGTTCGACCGCAGCCACGTGATCGGGTTCGCGACCGACTTCGGCGGGCCGACGTCGCACACCGCGATCTTCGCCCGGGCCCTGGGCATCCCCGCCGTGGTGGGGTGCGGCACCATCACGGACCTGGCCTCGGATGGCACCCCGATCGTCATCGACGGCGACCGGGGCGTGGTGATCCTCGACCCGACCGAGGAGCAGATCGCCGAGTACACCTCGACGATCGAGCAGCAGAAGCTCTTCCGGCTTACGCTGGCGGACCTGTCGTCGCTCCCTTCCGTCACCCGGGACGGGGTGGACATCGAGCTGCTGGCCAACATCGAGTTCCCCGAGGAGGTCCCGATCGCGGTCGATTGCGGCGCGACGGGCGTGGGGCTGTACCGCACGGAATACCTGTACCTGACGTCCACCCGCGAGCCCACGGAGACCGACCACTACGAGGCGTACGCCAAGGCGGTGTCGCTGCTCGGCGGACGGACGCTGACCATCCGAACCGTGGACCTGGGGGCGGACAAGTACACCCAGCAGCGGGCCCAGACCCCCGAGCGGAACCCCTTCCTGGGCCTGCGGTCGATCCGCTACTGCCTCCAGTCACTGCCCATGTTCCGCACGCAGCTGCGGGCGATTCTGCGGGCTTCGGCGCACGGGCCGATCAAGATCATGTTCCCGCTGATCACGACGGTGGGCGAGCTGCGGCAGGCCAAGTTCCTGCTCAACGACGTGATGGAGGACCTGGACGAGGAGGGCATCGCCTACGACCGCAACGTGCCGGTGGGGATGATGGTCGAGGTGCCCGCCGCGGCCCTGATGGCCGACACGTTCGCCCGCGAGTCGGAGTTCTTCTCGATCGGGACCAACGACCTGGTGCAGTACACCCTGGCGGTGGACCGGACCAACGAGCGAGTCGCCGCGATGTACAACCCGGCCCACCCGGCGGTGATCCAGTTGATCCAGATGGTGGTCAAGGCCGCCCGGAGCGCCCGCGGGCACGCCCACCAGGGGTCGGGCCCTGGGATCCCGGTCTCCTGCTGCGGTGAATCGGCCGGGGACCTGGGCTTTGCAATGTTGCTGATCGGGCTGGGTTTGCGTACGCTGTCGGTGACCAGTTCCAGCATCCCGCCCCTGAAGCGGCTGGTGCGGTCGGTCACGGTGGCGAACTGCGAGGAGATCGCCGAGAAGGCGTTGTCGCTCGATTCGGATACAGCGGTTGCCGCGTTCCTGCGGAACCAGGCACGAAAGACACTTCCCGAGGCGTTCGACGGGCGTTCCGCCGAGTACTAGGCCACGGGAAACAAGACGATCGGTCGGCGCCCAGGGCGGCTGGCCGGAACGAACCTCGGGCTCCGCGGATCCGCGGCGCGCGGATCAGCCGCATGGCTGCTCCCGCCGCGGGCCGGTATTCGGAGCCAGCATCGAGCGCCCCCGGGCCGTGCCGCGCGACTTTCGCGGCGGGCGGGCGGGAGCGGGACCGCACCCCGAACGGGCGCTGGTCCGGGCGCACGAGGGCGAGGCCTTCCGCCGTCAACCAATCGGGGCGCCGCCCGGGACTTTCCCCGGACAGCGGTTGACTACCTCCGTCCAGAACGATCCTTCAACAGCCGCCGCGACGCGGGTGCGATCTCATCGCCCGCCGGCGCACCATTGCGGGATCTCCAGGCGGGCCGCGGGCCCGCCGAAAGGTGACCATGGCCAAGTGTGAGATGGTGATTAACTACGTGCCCGGCGACGAGTGCCGGGTCGCGGTTCTTGAAGACGGCGTGCTGGAAGAGTTCCACCTGGAGCGCGCCGACGCGGTGAGCCACGTCGGCAACATCTATCTGGGCACGGTGGTGAACGTCGAGCCGGCGATCCAGGCGGCGTTCGTCGACTTCGGGCTCGACTCGTCGGGGTTCCTGCACGTCTCGGACCTGCACCCCCGCTACTTCCCCGGCGAGGACTCCGAGACGACCGAGATGGTCGGCAAGAAGACGCCGCGGCGCGAACGCCCGCCGATCCAGCAGTGCCTCCGGCGCGGGCAGGAGATCGCGGTGCAGGTGCTGAAGGAGGGCGTCGGCACCAAGGGCCCGACGGTCACCTCGTACCTCTCGATCCCCGGCCGCTTCCTGGTGATGATGCCCCTGATGGACAAGGTGGGGGTGTCGCGGAAGGTCGAGGACGAGGACACGCGCCGCCAGATGCGGGAGATCCTTGACCAGCTCGACCTTCCCGAGGGCTTCGGCTTCATCCTCCGCACCGCCGGCCTGGAACGGACCAAGGCGGAACTCAAGCGGGACCTGGCCTACCTGCTGCGCCTGTGGCGGGACATGGAGAAACGCTGGAAGCAGGGCGCCCGGCCCCGCCTGCTCTACAGCGAGTCGGACCTGCTCGTCCGCGCCCTGCGCGACATGCTCTCCGGGGAGATCGACCGGATCATCATCGACAACGAGGCCGCGCTGAACCGCGCGGCGAGGTTCCTCAAGATCGTCGCCCCCCGGTCCGCCGCCAACCTGGTGCACTACACCGGCAAGACCCCGGTCTTCCACGCCATGGGCGTCGAGCCGCAGATCCACACGATCCACTCGCGCGAGGTGCCCCTCAAATCCGGCGGCCGGCTCGTGATCGACGAGACCGAGGCTCTGGTCGCGATCGACGTGAACTCGGGCAAGTCGCGCGAGGCCCGCGACGCCGAGACGAACGCCTACGAGACCAACCTCGAGGCGGTCGACGAGATCTGCCGCCAGCTCCGCCTGCGCGACGTCGGCGGCATCATCGTCAACGACCTCATCGATATGCGATCGGCCAAGCACCGGCGCGACGTCGAGACGCGGATGAAGGACAACCTCAAGAAGGACCGCGCCCGCACCACCCTCGCGCCCATCTCCCCGTTCGGGATCCTGGAGATGACGCGCCAGCGGATGCGCGGCAGCCAGGAGAGCCAGCACTTTGCCGACTGCCCCGTCTGCCGCGGGCGGGGCCTGGTGCAGAAGCCCGACTCGGTCGCCGACGATGCGATCCGCGAACTGGCGACCGTGCTGCAGAACAGCCGCGTGCACCGCGTCGAGATGGTCGTCGCCCCGCGTCTGGCGGGCGAACTGCTCTCCGACAAGCGGCACACGCTCTCGCGCCTGGAACGCACCGCGGGGAAGAACGTGCACGTGCGGGTCTCCGAGGCGATCCCGGTCGACCGCATCTCGTTCTACGCCTACGACGACCGCGGCGCGGACATCGATGTCGCCCGCCTGCCGGCGCCCAAGGCCAACACCGAGGATCTCGTTCCGTTTGTCGACACCACCCAGCCCGGCCAGGACTGGGCCGTGGACACCGAGGAGGAGGCCAAGGCGGTCGCGGCGAGCGAGGCCGCCGAGGAGCCCGCAGCGCCGGAGGACACCGGCCCGGACTTCCTCTCCTCCGACGACTCCGACAGCACCGACGACATCACCAACCCTGCCGAACTGGCCGGCTCCCCCGCGAGCAAGCGACGCCGACGACGACGCGGGCGCGGCGGCCGCGACCGCGCTCAGGACTCCGAAGGCCAGGGTCGGGGAGAGGCGCAGGAGCAGGGCAGCGGCCAGCGACGCTCGGGCCGTTCTTCCAACGGCGACGACCGGCGATCCCGGCCGGATGCCGACGCGCCCTCACGATCCTCCCGCGGCGAAGAGGGCGAGCAGCCTCCCGCACACGCCGACGCCGCGGGTGAATCCGCTCCCGAAAGCGATGGCGAGGGTGGGCGGCGCCGACGACGCCGGCGCCGACGACGCGGCGGGCGCGGCCGCGGCGAACAGGGCGGCGCCGAGAACGGCCAGCCGGCCGAGGGCGAGGCCACCGAAGCAGCGCCGGAGGCCTCGCCGGATTCCAGCGTTCACGCGCACGCCCGCGGCGGAACCTATGAGATCCTGGGCACACCAGAGGGCGGCGCGGAGAGTGAGCCACCAGCAGCCGAGCCCGGCGGCGACGATCCCGAATCCGCCGAGCACCCCGACACGGCCGAGGGCGGCGCCCCCGGCGAGCAAGGAGAAGGCGCCGGGCGGCGGCGGCGGCGGCGGCGCCGACGCGGCCGCGGCGGTCGTGGCGGCGGCGGATCGGGCGAGGGTGAAGGAAACGGCGGCGGCGGGAATGCCGGCGGCCAGGGCGAGGCCCCGAGGCCGCGCCAGCAGCAACAGCAGCGCCGCGAACCGGATCGCCCGCCAGCGCCCCCGGCCTCGGCGCCGCCCAAGCCGGCCCTGCCGCGCACGCTCTATGCCTTCCGCCGCAAGCTCTCCCCGAGCGAACGGGCCAGGATCAAGCCGGAGTGATTTCCACGCCGCTGCGGCGGCACCGCGTCCAGCGCCAAGGAACAATCGTCCATGCCATCGGGTGACCCCAACGAGTGCCGCGTGATCCTGCTCGGATCGACGGGGTCGATCGGGACGCAGACGCTCGACGTGATCGAGCACCTCAATCGCCTGCACGAGCAGCGGCTGTATCCCATGCGCTTCCGCGTCGTCGGCCTCGCCGCCGGCCGCAACGGCGCGGCGCTGGCGGACCAGGCCAGGAGGTTCGATTCCGCCGCGATCGCCCTCGCCGACGAGAACGCGGACGACTGCCCGCCGCGGGCGATGCGCGGCGGCGACTCGGCCCTGCGCCTCGTGCAGAGCGTGGAGTGCGATGTCGTGCTCGCCGCGATGGTGGGCGCGGCGGGCCTCCCGGCCACGCTGGAGGCCGCGCGCCTGGGGCGGAACATCGCCCTGGCGAACAAGGAGACGCTGGTCGCCGCCGGGGAGCTCGTCGTGCCGGCCGCCGTGGAATCCGGCTCGCGGCTGCTGCCGGTGGATTCCGAGCACGCCGCGCTGTGGCAGTGCCTGCAGGGGCTCTCTCCGGACGGCGGGGCGTCGGCGTGCCCGCCGCTCGCCGAGCCCCCGGCCATCGCACGGGCCGTGATCACCGCCTCGGGCGGTTCATTCCGCACGTGGACTCGCGAGGAGACCTACCACGCGACCGTGGAGCAGGCCCTCAAGCACCCGACGTGGTCGATGGGGCCGAAGGTCACGATCGATTCGGCCTCGCTCACCAACAAAGCCCTGGAGGTGATCGAGGCCCACTGGCTCTTCAACCTCCCTGGGGAGAAGATCGGGGTCCTCGTCCACCCGCAGTCGATCGTCCACGCCATGGTCGAGCACCACGACGGCTCGATCATTGCCCAGCTCGCCGCACCGGACATGCGCAACCCGATCCAGTACGCCCTGACGTGGCCGCACCGCCCGCCCGGCGTCGCCCGCCGCATGGATTTCAGGGCGTTTGCCTCGCTGGAGTTCAGCGAGCCCGACACCGACCGCTTCCCCGCGCTGAAACTCGCCTACCAGGTCATCGAACGCGGCGGCACCACCGGCGCCACCTTCAACGCCGCCAACGAGGCGGCCGTCGAAGCGTTCCTCGCGCGGCGCATCCCCTTTGGCCGCATCCCCGAACTCTCCGGGCAGGCCCTGCTCGACCTCGGCTCCTCGCCCGTTCGCGACCTCGCCGACGTCCAGGCCGCGGACCGCGAGGCGCGGCGCTACGTCGCCTCGAAACTCGGGGCCTGATGCGAACGGGCCGCAGGGCGGGGAGCGCCGCTATTCTCCTCTCGTGCACGCCCCGAACCCAGTCATCGCCGACACGGTTCACGCCCGCACGAGCCCGCTCCGCGCCGGGGTGAGGCATGGCTGACGCCGCGTCCATCGCGACCCAGGCCCGCGGCATGGCCGCGACCGGCCGCGTGGACCAGGCCCGCGCCCTCCTCGCCCGCGCGCTGGCCAAGCAGGGCGGCAACGCCGAGCTCAACCTTGCGATGAGCGCGGTATGCCTCGCCGCCGGCCAGCGCGACCAGGCCGCGTTCTACTCGGACCGCGCCGCCAAGGCCCGGCCGGACAACGCCCCGACCCTGCTCGAACACGCCGGGGTGCTGATCGCCGCCTCCCGCCTCGCCGATGCGGAGGCCGCTTATGCCCGCGCCGTCGCCCTCGCGCCCCGCCACCCGCAGGCCCTGGCAAACTACGCCGCGTGCCTGGTGCTGCGCGAGAAGTACGCCACCGCGATGGCCCAGTGCCGCGCCGCCGCCCGGGCCGGCCTGGAGCACCCCAACCTCACGGCGACGCACGCCTCGGCCCTCCGCTGCATGGGGCTCGTCGAGGAGGCCGTCGGCGTGATCCGCGACGGCGCCCGCCGGTGGCCCGACGACCTCACGCTCGCCGAGGCGCACGCCACCGTGCTCAACTACGTGCCCGACGCGGAGCTGCCCGAACTGCTCGCGGCGCACAAGCGCTGGGCCATGATGGTGGAGCGCGCCGCTCTGGCCCAGGGCGGACGCCTTCCCGAGGTCGTCCTCTCCGCCGCCGACGCCGGGCGCGGGCTGCGCGTCGGCGCGATGTCGCCGGACTTCCGCGAGCACGCCGTGGTCTCGTTCTGCGAGGCCGTGCTCACGCACCTCCCGCGCGACCGCTTCGAGGTCACCGCCTACTTCACCACCAACACCCACGACCACGAGAGCGACCGCCTCGCCCGTCTCGTCGACCGTTGGCGCGAGTGCGGCTCTCTCGACAACCGCGCCCTCGCCAAGCAGATCCGCGCCGACGGCATCGACATCCTCATCGAACTCAGCGGCCTCACCCGCGGCCAGCGACTCGGCGCCGTCGCCCTCCGCCCCGCCCCGGTCCAGGTGACCTACATCGGCTACCCCAACACCACCGGCCTCGCCGCGATCGACTGGCGGCTCATCGACGCCCACACCGACCCGCCGGGCGCCGAACGCTGGTGCGTCGAGCGTCTCGCCCGTCTTGACCCCTGCTTCCTCTGCTACACCGCGCCGCAGAGCACCCCCGCGGAGTTCTCCCGCATCGACGACGGCGACGACACGATCGTCTTCGGATCGTTCAACAACCTCCAGAAGATCACCAGCCGCGTCATGGCCGTCTGGGCGAGCCTCCTCAAGGAGGTCCCGCGATCCCGGCTCATGCTCAAGAGCCCCGGGCTGCGCGAGGAGGAGGTCCGCTCCGAGGTGCTCGCCCGCTTCGAGCACCTCGGCGTCGATCGCTCCCGCATCGAGACTATGCCCCCCACCGATCGCATCGCCGACCACCTCCAGCAGTATCGCCGCATGGACATCGCCCTCGACACCTTCCCCTACAACGGCACCACGACCACCGGCGAGGCCCTGTACATGAGCGTCCCTGTCGTCACGCTCGAGGGCGTCGGCCACCCGGCCCGCGTCGGCGAGAGCATGCTCCGGGCCGCCGGGCTCCCGGAACTCGTCGCCGCCGACGAGGCCGGCTACGTCCGCGTCGCCGCGGCCCTCGCGGCGGACCGCCCACGACTCGCCGACCTGCGGGCCAATCTCCGGGACCGCGTCCGCCGCAGCCCCCTCTGCGATGGCCCCCGATACGGCGCCCAGCTCGGTGCCGCCCTGGAAAAGATGTGGGCCCAGCGCTGCGAGACCCCCCCGCCGCCACCCCACGGGGACATCGCGTGAGCCGCGCCAGCATCAACCCCGCGGCGATCGATGCGATGCTCCGCGCCGGGCAGGCGGAGGCCGCGCGGGCCCAGCTCGCCCGCCACCTCCAGCGCCACCCGGCTGACGCCGACGCCGCCGCGATGATGAGCGGCGCCCTCGCACGGCTCAAGCAGGAGCAGCAGGCCGCGTTCTACGCCCAGCGCGCCGTCGAGATCGCGGGCAACGACCCCGCCCGCCTCGTCGGCGTCGGCGCCATCCTCGCCGGCCTGCGACGCACCGCCGATGCCGCGGTCGCCTACCAGCGAGCCGCCCGCGCACGCCCGCAGGATCTTGATATCCGTCTCGCGCTGCTCAACCACCTCTACCTCACCGGCGCCCTGGCCGATGCCGCCTCGAGCGCCGAGCAGGCCCAGGGCGAGATCGACCGGCCCCAGATCCCCCTCCTGCGTTCCTTCGCCCTCTCCGCCATGGGCCGCGCCGACGAGGCCGAGCGCGTCCTCGCCGAATCACTCGCCCGATTCCCGGGCGACCAGCCCCTCACGACCGCTCGCGCGGCGAACGCGAACTACTGCGAGCACCTCGCCGCTCCCGAGGTCTTCCAGCGACACGCGGACTACGGCCGGCTCCTGCAGACCGCCCACCCCACAACGCCACCCCCGTTCCGCAACAGCCGCGAGCCCGATCGTCGCCTGCGCATCGGCATCGTCTCGGCCGACCTTAGGACGCACTCGATCACGTTCTACATCGAGGCCTTCATGCGGCACGCCGACCGCGCAGCGGTCGAGATCGTCTGCTACTCCACGCTCAACGTCGAGGACTCCATCACCGCCCGCCTGAAGACCTATGCCTCTCTCTGGCGCGACGCCTCGTCCATGAACGACCGCGAACTCGCCGAGCAGATGCGCCGCGACAACATCGACATCGCCCTCGACCTCATGGGCCACTGCTACCGCCACTCGCTCCGCGCCTTTCACCTCCACGCCGCCCCGGTCCAGGCCTCCTACATGGGCTACCCCAACACCACGGGCGTCCCCGCCGTCGACGCCCGCATCGTCGACTCCCTCACCGACCCGCCCGGCGCCGAGGCCCTCGCCACCGAGCGGCTCATCCGCATCGACCCCTGTTTCCTCTGCTACACGCCGCCCCCCGCGGCCCCGCCCGTCTCCGATCGGCCCGGCGATGCGCCGGTCGTCTTCGGCTCGTTCAACAACCTCGCGAAGATCGGCGACCGCGCGATCGCCCTGTGGACCCGCGTGCTCGACGCTGTCCCCGCCTCACGCCTGGTCATCAAAAACCTCTCGCTCCGCGACGCCGGTGTCCGCGAGATGCTCCGCGAGCGCCTCGCCGGCCACGGCGTGCCAATGGACCGCCTCGAACTCCTCGAACCCCCCGAGATCGTCGAGGACCACCTCAAGGTCTACTCGCAGGTCGATATTGCCCTCGACACCTTCCCCTACAACGGCACCACCACCACCTGCGAAGCCCTGTGGATGGGCGTCCCCGTCGTCGCGCTCGAAGGCCCGCCGGCCCCCGATGGGGGCCACGCCGGCCGCGTCGGGCTCACCCTCCTGAGCGCCGTCGGCCGGCGCGAGTGGGTCGGCGCAACCCCCGACGACTACGCCGCCATCGCCGCGGCCCTCGCCTCCGACCGCGGCTCGCTCGCCTCGATCCGCCGATCGCTCCGCGCCCAGGTCGCCGCCAGCGTGCTCTGCGACGGCCCCGCCTTCGCCCAGCGGTTCAGCGGCGCCCTCCGTGCCCTGTGGCGAGACTGGTGCGCCGGCCCGCCCCAATCATGATGAGGTAGGCTTACCCGACGATGGACCAGACCCGTGAAAGGCTCCGATCCGCCGAAGACCTCGCGCGCCAGGGCCGGCTCGCCGAGGCGAGGTCCATGGCCGCCGAGATCCTCCGCGCCCACCCCGCGAACGCCGACGCCCACTGCCTCCTCTGCTTCATCCTCACCAAGCTTGGCGACTACCCCGCCGCCATCTCCCACATCCGCGAGGCCCTCGCCCACGCCCCCGACGACGCCAACTACCTCTCCAACCTCGGCAAACTCCTGCTGCTCACCAGCGACAAGCCCCAGGCCGAGCAGGTCCTCCGCCGCACCCTCTCACTCCAGCCCGCCAGCGTCAACGCCAGCATCGACCTCGGTCACCTCCTCGAGGGTCTGCGCCGCTACGCCGACCAGCGCGAGGCCCTCCGCCGCGGCCTTGTCTACAACCCCAACCACCCGCTGCTCACTTCCAACTACGCCCTGGGCGCCATCGCCATGGGCGATGTCGACCACGCCGTCCGCGTCCTCCGGCGCTGCGCCACGGAAAACCCCGACCACCTGAACGTCGCCACCTCCCTCGCCAGCGCCCTCAACTACGCCGCCGGCGTCCCGCGCGAAGAACTCTTCGCCGCCCACACCCGCATCGGCGCCCTCTCCGACCGCTACGTCCGCGGCACCCTTGGCCCATTCTCCAACGATCGCACCCCGGACCGCCGCATCCGTCTCGGCTTGGTCTCACCGGACTTCCGCGAGCATTCCGTCGCCCACTTCGTCGAGCCGCTCCTGGCGAACCTCGACCGCTCCGACCCTGGCGGCTTCGAGGTCTTCTGCTACGACACCCTCGCCCGACGCGACTCAACTACCGACCGCCTGGAGCGCCTCGCCGACCACTGGCGCGATGCCTCCACCATCGGCGACCTGGACCTGGCCACCTCCATCCGGCGCGACGGCGTCGACGTCCTTGTCGACCTCGCGGGCCTCACCCTCGGCAACCGCCTCCCCGCGTTCCACGTCCGTGCCGCCCCGGTCCAGGTCACCTGGTGCGGCTACCCGAACACCACCGGCCTGCGGGAGATGGACTACCGCATCGTCGATGCCACCACCGACCCCGCGGGCAGCGAGCCGTGGTCCGTCGAGTCGCTCCTGCGCCTCGACCCTTGCTTCCTCTGCTTCCGCCCCCCCACCCAGGCCCCCGAGCCCGCCTCGCCGCCCCCCGACCTCCCGCCGACGTTCGTCTCCTTCAACGCGCTCCAGAAGATGAACGACCACGTCGTGGACCTCTGGGCACGCCTGCTCGACCGCGTCCCCGGCTCGCGCCTCCTGCTCAAGAACCTCGCCCTCAAGGACTCCCCCGTCCGCGAAGCCACCCTCGCCCGCTTCGTGCGTGCCGGCGTCTCCCCCGACCGGCTCGAACTCATCGGCTGGACCGACTCGCTCGCCGACCACCTCGCCCTCTACTCCCGCGCCCACGTCGCCCTCGACACCTTCCCCTACAACGGCACCACCACCACCTGCGAGGCCCTCTGGATGGGCGTCCCCGTCGTCACGCTCCGCGGCGACCGCCACGCGGGCCGCGTCGGCGAGAGCCTCCTGCTCGCCGCGGGCGCCCCCGCCGGCGATAACCCGCTCGGCTGGCTCGTCGCCGACACCGAAGAGGCATACCTCCAGATCGCCGCGGACCTCGCGACCGACCGCGCCCGCCTGAAGTCGCTCCGCGCCTCACTCCGCGCCGCGATGCAGTCATCACCCCTGCGGGATGAAGCCGGCTTCGCCGCCCGCTTCGGCGCCGCGCTCCGCAGCGCCTGGCACGCCTGGTGCGCCGGCACGCAGCGCGTCCTTCCCCCCGGCCCACCTGCCCCATCCCCGCGCCCCGCGCCCCCGCCGTCGCGCCCGGAGATCAGCGCCGCTCTCCGCGACGCCCAGGCGAGCATCAACTCCGGCCGATTCGATGCCGCGAAGGCAACGCTGCTGCGCGCCGCCCAGCGATTCCCGAAGGAAGGAGCGCTGCTCAACTCCCTCTCGGGCCTCCTGCTGCACATGGGCGAATCCGGCCCCGCCCTGTACTACGCCGAGCAGGGCGTCGCCCTCTTCCCCGATGACCCCGGCCTGCTCGCGACCCTTGGCCACGCCTTCACGCTCACCGGCAAAGGCGAACGGGCCATCGCCACGCTCCGGCGCGCCGTCGCGCTCGACCCCGGACTCCCCGAAGCCGCCGGCGCTCTCGTGGAACTCCTCCTCCTTTCGTCCTCCCCCGCCAGCGCCGCCCGTGTCTGCCGGCACGCGCTCGACGCCCACAACGGCCCCGGCCACCGCGAACTCACGATCGCATACGCCACGGCGCTGCTCGCCACCGGACGCCCCGCCGCCGCGCGGGCCCGCCTCCGCCCCATCGCCGATGCGAGCCACGCCGACCCCAAGACCATGGAGATCTGGGCCTCGACGCTCAACTACGACCCCACGGCCACCGCCGAAGAAAAAGCCGGCGCCCACTTCCAGTTCGGTGAGTCGCTCACGAACGCCCTCGCGGGCATCCGCATGCCCCCGCCGCCGGCGCCCAAGCCCGCCGACGCCGCGCGCCGCCTCCGCATCGGCCTCCTCTCCCCCGACTTCCGCGCCCACGCCGTCGCCACCTTCATCGAGCCCTGGCTCACCCACCACGACCGCGAGCAGTTCGAGATCACCTGCTACTCCAGCGGCGGCGCCGAGGACGACGTCACCGCGCGATTCAAGAAACTCGCCGCGCGGTGGCGCCCCGCGACCGAGCCCGACCACGCCGCCCTCGCCCGCAGGATCCGCGCCGACGGCATCGACATCCTCTTCGAACTCAGCGGCCTGACCCAGCTCAACCGCCTCGCCTCCATCGCCCTCCGCGCGGCGCCAATGCAGATCTCCGCGATCGGCTACCCCAACACCACCGGCCTGCGCCAGGTCGACTACCGCCTCGTCGATTCCCTCACCGACCCCGCCGGCGCCGAACTGCTGCACACCGAGCGGCTGCTCCGCCTCGATCCCTGCTTCACCTGCTTCCGGCCGCCGGATTCCCCGCCCGACGTCGCCGACCGCTCCGCCGCCGGAGCGGTGGTCTTCGGCTGCTTCGGCTCCATGCTCAAGATCAACGACCAGATGGTCCGCCTCTGGTCCCGCGTGCTCGAGGCCACGCCCGGCTCCCGCCTGCTCATCAAGAACCACGCCCTCTCCGAGCCCGCGATGCGCGACGAACTCGCCGAACGGTTCGAGATGCTCGGCGTGGGCCGCGACCGCCTCTCCCTGGTTCCCCCCGCCCCGGGCTACTCCGGCCACCTCGCGGCGTACTCCGAGGTGGACATCGCCCTCGACACCTTCCCCTACAACGGCACCACCACCACCTGCGAGGCCTCCCTCATGGGCGTCCCGACGGTCACCCTCGTGGGCGACGTCCACGCCGCCCGCGTCGGCCTCACCCTGCTCGCCTCCCTGCGACAGCGCGACCTCGCGGCGGCCAGCGAAGACCAGTACATCGCGCTCGCATCAGCCCTCGCCGCGGACGGTCCGCGCCGGGCCGATCTGCGCCGCTCGCTCCGCGGCGCGCTCCTCGCCAGCCCCCTGTGCAACGGCGAGGCCTACTCCAAACGCCTCGAATCGGCCCTGCGGAGCGCCTGGGCCGAGCTGTGCGGATCCACGGTGCAGCCATGCCCTCCCCACGCGTAGAACAGGCTCTGGCGCAGTTCAACGCCGGCAAGCGCGAGCAGGCGCGGGCCTCGCTCCTCGCCCTGGTCCAGCGATCGCCGACCGACTTCGCCGCCCAGCGTGCCCTCGCGTGGGTGCTCCTCCAACTCGGCCAGCCCGGTCAGGCCGCGTTCATCGGCGAGCGCGTCCGCGCCCTGGCCAAGCCCACCCGCGACGACCTCGCCGGGCTCATCGAGATCGGCTGGACCTTCCACGACGGCGGCCGCAGAGCCGACGGCGAAGCGTGCGCCCGGCGCGCCTGCACGCTCGCCCCCTCCGATCCCGCCGCACTCGAGGCGCTCCTGCTGATGCTCCAGGCCCGCTTTGCCTACCCCGAGATGGAGGCCCACTGCCGCGCCATGATCGCCGCCACCGGCCCCACGCCCCTCCTCCAGACCCACCTCGCCAACGCCCTCCTTGCCATGGGCGAGTCCGAGGCCGCGGCTGCCCTCGCCCGTGAAGTCCTCGCCGCAGACCCCGCCAGCGTCGCCGCCGCGCACGCCCTCGCCGCCACCCTCAACTACGTCGACAGCGCCACCCCCGACCAGATCCTCGAGTCCCACACCCACTTCGGCCGCCTGCTCACGGCGGGCATCAAGCCCCTTGCCCCACGCCCACCGGGCCCCTCCGACGCCGATCGCCCCCCGCGCCTCGGCCTGGTCTCCCCCGACTTCCGCGCCCATTCCGTCGCCTCGTTCGTCGAGTCATTCCTGCCGCACCTCAAGGGCCGCCTCGACGTCGTGTGCTACTACACCGGATTCACCGTCGACGACTCCACCCGCCGCATCGCCGCCGCTGCGGGCCTCTGGCATCACGTCAACACCCTCGGCGACGCCGACCTCGCCTCGCTCATCCGCGAAGACCGCATCGACGTCCTCATCGACCTCTGCGGCCTCTTCGCCCGCGGCCGCCTCCGCGTCTTCCAGATGCGCCCCGCCCCGGTGCAGGCGACCTACATCGGATACCCCAACACCACCGGGCTCACCGCCATCGACTACCGCCTCGTCGATTCCCACACCGACCCGCCCGGCTCCGAGCGTCTCGCGACCGAGTCCCTCCGACGCCTCGATCCCTGCTTCCTCTGCTACGCCCCCCCGGCCAATCCGCCCCCCGTGGAACGCCTCACCACCGACGACCCCGGCGGCGTCGTCTTCGGCTCGTTCAACAACCTGCAGAAGTTCACCGACTCCACTCTCGCGATGTGGAGCCGCGTGATCGCCGCCGTCCCGGGCTCCCGGCTCCTTCTGAAAAACAACGCCTTCACTGATGAGAGCGTCCGCGCCCGCATCCGCGCGGCCCTCGACCGGCACGGCCTCCGCCTCGAGAGCATCGAGATCCTCGGCCGCATCGACGATCCCATGCAGCACCTGACCGCCTACCGCCGAATCGACATCGCCCTCGACACCTTCCCCTACAACGGCACCACCACCACCTGCGAGGCCCTGCTGATGGGCGTCCCCGTCGTCACCCTCGCCGGCGACCGCCACGCCGCCCGCGTCGGCGTCAGCCTCCTCGCGGCCGTCGGTCTCGACTCCCTCGTCGCCGCCACCCCCGATCAGTTCGTCGCCATCGCGACCGCTCTCGCCGCCGACACCGACCGCCGCCGCGCCTTCCGCAGCTCCCTCCGCCCCACTCTCCTCGCCTCCCCGCTCTGCGACGCCGCCGGCTTCGCCCGCCGGTTCGAAGAGGCCGTCACGGCGATGTGGCGCCAGGCCGTCGCCGCCCGCGCCCCGGCGGCGGCCCCGCCCAGCCCCCAATAGAAAACGGGACGCCCCTTCAAGGGAGCGTCCCGTCGTCATTCACTCATTCAGCACGCGGCCGACCGCGGCTTGCGTGCCTACTTGTTCAGGTAGTCATCCGGCTGCCTCTCGACCGGGCTCTGCCGCCCTCCGTCGGGCTCGCGGAAGTAGAACCCGCCGAACATCCCGCCGAAACTCGGCGCGTTGTACACGTACGAGGCCTCCAGCGCCTTGTCGATGCGCACCGCCGCCTCGGCCAGGTGGGCGCTCGTGTATGGATCAATCCGTGAGGCCCCGTCGCCCTCGTTCACGGACTTGATCTTCCCGCGGATCTCCTTGAGTTTCGCCACCGCAAGGTTCGAGATCGGCTTGCTCGAAGCCCCGTACATCGTGCCGGGGAAGGTCAGGTCGATCAGCCGGTCCAGGTGCTCGCGCTGCAGGTTCCGCCGCAGCGACGACACCATCGGCTGGCGCGAGGTGAACTTGCCCGACGGCTTCGTGTACACCTCCGTCCAGATCGCCGACGACACCGCGTCCATCAGCTCCGGCAGCGTCAGCGCGTCCTGGTCCGCCGGGATCCGGAACTCGTTGTCGTACACCCGCTTGAGCGTCGTCGGGTTCAGCATCATCGTCAGCACCGACGCCTGAATGCCCATCACGCGGTCGTGCACCGGCCACGTCGCGTCCTCCATGATCGAGCCCATGCCGCCGTCGTCCCACCACTTGTCCACGGTCATGTACTTCAGCAGGTCCGCGTTCAGCCCGAACGCCTCGTCTGTGAACGTGTTCTCGATCAGGAACTTCATCGCCGCCCGCTGCTTCGCCGCGGGGACCACGTCGATCGGGGCGCGGCCGTTCGGGTCGCCCTTCTTGTCGCGGTACACGTGCGCCCCGCCCACCCAGCGCGACATCATCGCCAGCATCTGGGTCTGCGTGCTCAGCGAGATCGCGTACCCGCGCCGGGCCTTCGACCACGACTGCCCTTCCTTCACGAACTTGTCCGTGATCTTCGCCCGCAGCGCCTTCACCAGCTTCATCCGCGACGCCGCGAAGTCCAGTGGGTCCGCCGAGAAGTCGTACCGCTGCGCCAGCGGGTCGGGCCCGAACGTGTCTTCGTCCGTCCCGAACTGGTGCTCCGGGTCCGCCACCGTCTCCAGCACCTTCTTCGGGTCGCCCGACGTGTAGCCGTACTCGATCGCCCAGAAGTCGTACGGGCCGATGTTCGACATGTTGTAGTCGCCCTGGATCGGGCCGTCGTCCATGTTGATGTTCACCGGCGTGTAGTCCATCACCGACGTCGTGAACGGCTTCTTCCCCTTGAACTCGTCGGAGTTGATCTGCTTGAGCGTGTACGCCGACGACGCCTTGAAGTTGTGACGCAGCCCCAGCGTGTGGCCCACCTCGTGCGCCACCAGGTCCGCCAGCGCCGGGCCCACGAACCACTCGGGGATCCCGTCGAGCGTCTCTTCCTTCTCCTTCTCTTTGTCCTTGTCCTTCTTCTCGTCCTTCTTCGCGTCCTTCGCCTCGGCCTCGTCCTCCGGCGGGTCGTTCAGCATGTCCATGATCATCATGTTCATGCCCATCAGCGCCATGTCGTTGGCCTTCCCCTGCGCCGCGAGGCACAGGCCGTTCACCTGCGACACGCGCCCCTTGAGCCCGTCGAACTCCTGCTGGCCCAGCATGTCCTGCGGCGTCTGCGCCGCCGGGTGCCCGCCGTACCGCACCACCCCGCGCGACGCCCGCTGCGCCAGCAGGTAGTCACGCTCCCCGGGGGGCGCCATCCGCACCCGCGGGTCCCAGTTCGGATGGCTGTCCAGCCACGCGATCGTCTCAGGCGTGAACGCCTCCATCGCCGTCGACGCCGGGATCAGCTCGTTGGTCGTGTACCAGAAGTACCGGATCCACCCGTCCGTCAGCACCACGTCCGCGTCCAGGATCTCCCCCGTCAGCGGATTCACGCGCGACGGACCGATCGCCGTCCCCACGTCGTTCGTCAGCCACCGGATGAAGTTGTACCGCACATCCTCCGGGTCCTTGTCCATGTTCGCGCCGCTCGCCTTGTCCTGGTACCGGACCTCGATCGCGTCGCGGATCCCGACCTTCTCGAACGCCGCGTTCCAGTAGTCGATCCCCTGCTTCACGTACGCCCGGTACCGCACCGGCACCGTGTGCTCCACGTAGAACACGATGGGCTCTTTCGGCGGGCTCAGCTTCAACTTCGGGTCCCGCTTCTCCAGGGACCACCGGTTCACATACCGCACCCACTTCTCGTCGTCCCGGAACTTTCCAAGGTCCCGGTACACCGTCGTGAAGTACCCGATCCGCTCATCCGCCGCCCGCGGCTGGTACCCCGGGGTCCCCTCCATCAGGCTCACCGAGTAGTGGAACTGCTTCAGCCGCCCGCCCGCCGTCGGTAACTCGTACGAGATCTCCACGTTCTTCGGGAACGCCTTCGCCTCCTTCACCACCGCCAGGTTCGCGTTCGCGCCCGCGGCCGAGTAGCCGAAGAACTTCTGCGCCTGCCCCGCCATCAGCGCCTTGAGATCGATCACCGGCTGCCCGCTCGGGCCCATGCACACGATCGGCACGTCCAGCACCACCCGGTCCGTGAACAGCCGCTCCACCCCGGACTTGGACTCCTGGTCCCCCGTCGACCGCGTCGCGATCTCAGGCTCGATCAACGCCAGCCGCTTGTCGAACCGCTTCCAGTAGCAGTACAACTCCCCCGCCTGCAGCCCCGCGTACGACTCCCCCGATGCCACCGTCAGCGCGATGAAGTGCCGCTGGTTCTCGAAGCCCCGCGGCAGCTCCGCCAGCATCGAGCCGTCCTTCTCCTTCACCCACAGCGTGTAGAACGACTTCTCCCCGTCCGCCGTCGACACCACCTTGGTGAAGTCCTTCGACACGTCGGCAAACTTGGGAAACTCCGGCTTCTCCTCCGCCGGGGACTTGGAATCCGGTGCCGGCTGGGCCACCGCAACAGTGAGAGGCATCGAGATGCAAAGACCTGCCGCGGCAATCAACGCGCACAGGGAGGCGGAAGACCGAACCATGCTGCTCATACGGACTCCTTCGTAGAAGAATCGTGGACGCCATCGGGCCGCCCGGGACAGAACCGCCGCGGGCTGGACCCTGGCCTCATTGCGCAAGCCTCGCCCCGGCTTCATCTTACGAATCCGACACCCGGGGGTTCTCCGGAGATACCGATCCGGCCCGCGGAAGTTTCACGCCCCCGGCGGCCATGACCCGCCCGCGGCGACCCCGTAGATCGGCCCGCCAGCCCGCCAGAGGCGAAGATCCGCCCCTCCCCGCACTCCCTAAACAGGGTATGGGGCCCGCATCGCCAAGATCAGCACCAACGTGATCGTCGCAAACGCCACGAACGAAAGTTGGAACGGCCGGTCCCGCATCGCCAGTTCGGTCGGATCGTCGTAGTCCCCCCGCTCCAAGATCACGATGCACCGCAGGAGGCAGTACGTCGCCGGCACCATGGTGATCCACAGCAGGTTCACCCCCCCGCCCACCCGCACGCCATCCCACGCCAGCACGTAGTCCGATTCGTGAGCGGTTACATACCCCGCATACGTAATCAGCGTCGCAACCCCCGTCACCACCACCATCATCCGCAGCAATTCATCGGTGTACGCCGATTGCACCGCCCGCACCGTCGACGCCGCCTCGGCCGATCCCATCGTCCTTCGCTCGCCCAACCGCTTCCCAAACGCCAGGAACATCGCCAGGAACAGCGTGCTGTTCAGCAGCCACGACGACGGCACTACCCCGACCGCCGCGCACCCGCCGAACACCCGGATCACGAACCCCAGCGACAGCCCCATCACATCCGCCAGCACCACGTGCTTGAGCCACATCGAGTACAGGTTTACGTTCACCACGTACGCCACCACCCACAGCCCCACGCCCCACATCGCCTCCGCCGTCGGCAGCATCGCCACCGCGGCCACCGCGCCCACGAGCAGAGCCAGCGCAAACCCCGCCGCCTGCCCCGGCGACACCTCGCCCGACGCGATCGGCCTGTTCCGCTTCCGCGGGTGCGACCGGTCCGCCGGCGCATCCAGGATGTCGTTCACCACGTACGAGGCGCTCGACACCAGCGCGAACGCCACCGCCGCCAGCCCCGCGGCGAACGCCACCGGCTTCCACGCCCCCGGACGGTCCGCCAGCGACGAATACCCGTAGAACGGCCCCACGAGCACGAACGCGCTCTTGGCCCACTGCGTCGGCCGCGCCAGTCGGACAAAGCGACCGATCACCGGCTCGCCCTCGCCGGAGCACCGCAGATGGTTGAATGGCCCCGAATCACCCGCTCCGTGCTCCGATCCCGGCCGACGCCGGATTTGGCCCAGTATACCAACACCCGCTCGATCACCTGATCAGCCGGCCCGTCACCGGCGTGAACTCCTTCGTCTTCACGCTCCACACCAGCGTCACGTCGAACCGCGACGAGTCCACGCGGCTCAGGCTCCCCACGATCAACTGCGTGGTCCGCAGGTGCGCCTCGGGCCGGTACCAGTCCAATGACGCCGCGTCGTACAGCGGCAGTTCATCGGGCATCTTGTACACCGAGTAGCCCCGGTCCCGCTGGATCTCGCTCCGCAGGAAGACCAGCCCGATCCGGCGATCCACCGCGTTGGGCGCCAGGTACGACAGGATCTGCCGCGCCTGGTGCTCCGCCATGCGACCGCACTCGTTCGTCGCCGCGATCTTCATCTGCACCACCACCACCGCCGCCACCACCCACGCCCCGGCCCCGAGCGCCGCGGTGACCCGAGCGCCCCACGACATCGACCGGTACCCATCCGCCGCGAGCCCGCACAGCAGCGCCAGCACCACCAGCGGCGCCACCACGTACACCTCCGACACCTTCAGCAGCACGTTGTTGGGGAACGTCGCCGCCACGAACGCCGCCAGCAGGAACACCATCCACCCCGCCGGCGACTGCTCGAACGATCCGTATCGCACCGCCCGATGCGGCTCCCGGCTCGCCCGCCACTGCGTCCACAACCCCAGCGTCAGCCATGTCGCCGTCGCCACGCCGCCAAGCCCGGCCGCCCCGAGCACGAACAGGTTCGACCGGTTGATGAACACCCAGACCGTGTTCACCGGCAGCAGCAGCGCACTCGCGTACAGCGCAAAGTTGTATGGAAGGTACTGCGGCCCGGCCTTGGGCATCTCTGGTACATCCACAGGCGAGGTGAACCTCCTCGCCCACAGCAGCGTCAGCATGACCGCGCTCAGCACCAGCCCCGTCACGATCGCGCTCACCCACCGCCGCTGCTCGCGGAAGTACAGCATGATCCACGGCGCCATCAGCACCAGCGCGAACGCGTACTCCTTGGTCAGCGCCGCCACCACGAACAGCGGAACCGTCACCACCAGCATGAGCACCGCCCGGTGCCGCAGGTGGTACACCCCCAGCGCCATCAGCCACATCATCGCCGGCGCCAGCGTCGACGACCATGTGTCCAGCCCCACCATCACCGCTGCGAACGCCGGGTGCAGCGTCGCCACCAGCCCCGCCGCCCCCACCCCGACCCTCGTCAGCGGCATCGCCCTCGCCCACAGCAGCACCGCCAGCACGTACACCGCCGCGCTCACGAGGTTGAGCACGTGCTGGTGCAGCGTGCGCTCCTCCGTGGTCCCCCCGATGTTCCCCACCGCCCACACCACCAGCGACTGCAGCGGCCTGTAGTTCTTCCCCTGCAGCGGCTTGGAGAACAGCGACATCACCCCGAACTCGTTCCCCCGCTGGATCTCCGACAGCGCCGGGTAATCATCCCCGGCCGGGGGAATATCAAGTGAGTTCCAATACAGCGCCGTCATCACCAGCATCAGCACCGCGAACGCAATACAACAAAACCGCAGCGACACATGCGTCGCCGGCGGTGCTGTCGGGCCGTTGGGCAGTGTCGGCATGAGGTCCTCGGCCCCGGGGTCGGAATCGACGGGGGCAAGCGGCGATTCGCGGAGAGTCTTCTATCGGTTTCCCGCCCGCATATCGGCTCCCTCGTGAAGCCGAATCGCCGATTCCAGGTACCGAGCGTCCCCGCCACCCACTTCCTGATCCCCATCAAGATCGGCCGGAGATCCAAACAAAGTCCAGAGATCTTCGATATCAATCGCGCCGTCACCATTTCGATCGAAGCGGAGCGCCTCCAACGACGCCGGATCGAACGGCGCCGACAGCACATCCATCTCGCTGCACGTTACATACCCACCGACCGGTAACCCGCTGATCCGCACCCCCATCACCATCACGGGAACCGCCAGCCGCAGATCAAGAATCTGAAACGGCACGCCCGGGTCCGGCGCTTCGGACAGGGTCCCCGTCGGCGCCGCCCACTGCCCGCCCGCGAGCACCTCGAACAGCACCGATTGCATCGCCCCGCCAACCGCCCCGCCATCGGTCCCATCGAAGTGCTCCCCCTCGACCAGCCTGAGCGTGTGCGCCAGGACCGGCCGGTCGTACGTCACCGTGAGCGTTACCGGACCCGGCGGCGCACCGGAGCCTTCGCTGGAGTAATACGTCGCATCGATCCGGTCCACACCGGAGAAGTCCGTCTCGCGCCCATCGCAGAACAGCGATGCCGCGCCGCCGCCGCGCCCCCACGCCGGGCTCCCCGCCGGCGCACTCGCCGTTACCACGCCGCCCTCGCGCCGAACGCGGTTGTTCGCACTCCGCGCATCCTCGTGCTCCAGGGGGTTGAAGGCCCGACGCCCGCCAACCGCCGGCACCGACCGGGCCGGCGGCAGCACCCACCGCCCAGTCGGCCCGTCGATCCCTCCGCCCTCGGCGATCACTACCTGTTCCACCACCGGGATCGCCCGCGCCGCCAGCATCGCCAGCGTGTCGTCCGCCTCCGCATCCCCCGGCAGGTAGTCGGGCAGGTTGTCGCGGGTCCGCCCGATCCAGAACCGGTCCGAGAGGCTCCGGCCCGGGAACTCGGCGCGGACCCACTCCGCGCCGTGCATCAGCCCGAGCAACCCCCCCATCGTCGCGGTGCCGTTGTCCGAATCCCACCCCGACAGCGTCCCAATCTGGATCGTGCGCTGCAGGCTTCCCTCCCCGTACAAGAGCGCCATCACTCCCGTCGCCAGATTGATCGGCGACTCGTACCAGTTTCGGTACGTAAACCCGTTCGCCGCCGCGTTCAACTGGTACCGCTGATACACCTTGTCCCGCGTCGACTCCCAGTCGCCGACATCCGGGTTCGCCAGGTAGTCCGCCAGCACGAAGTCGATCACATCCGACGCCTTCGATGCGTCCGGCAGGTACGACCTCGCGCGCGACACCATCCACAGGATCCGCCCCCGCGCCCCGAGCGCCGGATCGGCCTCCGCGGCGAGCGAATACAGCAGCACGTAGAACTGCGCCGCGTGCGCTGCAAACCCGTGCGCGGTGGTCCGGATCGGCAAGTCGGCCAGCGCCAACGCCCGATCGGGCATCCCCGGCGCCAGCGCGCCGAAGACCTCCGACGTCAACTGCGCATCGATCTGCAGCGCCGCGGGGTTCGCCGCGGGCAGCGACGTCGCCGGCGGCGACAGCCCCCGCCCGATCAGCGCCCGTGCCTGCGCGTTCGAGACCCAGATGAACCTGTTGATGTGATCGGTCCACCCCTGCGCCACGTCCGCGGGCGTCAGCAGCGGCCGCCCGAGCGTCGAGATCAGGTGCACGTAGACGTACTCGATGTCCGTGTCGTCATCGGCCTGCCACGGATCCTGCTGCGTGACAAAGTCCACCAGCCGCCCATCCACCACCTGGCCCCAGTTTGAGTCGGTCAGGAACGGCGGCGCCGTCCGGATCCCCTCGGTTCGCAGCCCCGTCCAGTTGGCGATGCACTGCGCGAGCCACATCCCGTGCAGGCGGTCCGTGTACTCCGCCCGCTCGAGCACGCGCACCGGCTGAGCCGCCACCGGTTCCGCCGCGGCGGCGAGCCACCACCCGGCGGCCACCGCCGCCACCCGCCCCAGGATGTCCGGATACCTCTTCATACAGCTTCTTGCATCGCGCAATCCCGACCCATTCAACTCTACAGCCGCCGCGGGGATTCACCAGCCTCTACGATCCCCCTCCACAAGCAGGAAACCGGGCCGTCGACGCTGGGTCGGGGCCGCGATCACGCCGATACGGTCTCCACTTCATGTACTGCATGGGGGGAGGGGGGCCCTCCCCGGGGATCAAGGACGAGCACGCCGAATGACTGAACACGCACCCGGCACCCGACGAGCACTGGTCACCGGCATCACCGGGCAGGACGGGTCCTACCTCGCCGAACTGCTGCTCTCCAAGGGCTACGAGGTCCACGGCATCATCCGCCGCTCCTCCTCTTTCAACACCGAGCGTATCGACCACCTTTACCGCGACCCGCACCTGCAGCAGGCCGGCGGCGGCCGGATGGTCCTGCACTACGGCGACCTCTGCGACGCCAACGTCCTCTCCAAGCTCATGCGCGAGGTCCGCCCGACGGAGGTCTACAACCTCGGCGCCCAGTCCCACGTCCGCGTCTCCTTCGACATGCCGATCTACACCGCCGACTCGGTCGCCACCGGCGCCCTCAAACTCCTCGAGGCCGTCCGCGTCCACCAGCAGGAGTCCGGCGGAAAGATCCGCTACTACCAGGCCAGTTCCAGCGAGCAGTACGGCAAGGTCGTCGAGACCCCCCAGACCGAGCGCACCCCCTTCTACCCGCGCTCCCCTTACGCCTGCTCCAAGGTGATGGCCCACTGGTGCACCGTCAACTACCGCGAGAGCTACGGCATGCACGCCTCCTGCGGCATCCTCTTCAACCACGAAAGCCCCCGCCGCGGCGAGACCTTCGTCACCCGCAAGATCACCCGCGCCGTCGGCCGCATCAAGATGGGCCTGCAGGAAAAGCTCTACCTGGGCAACCTCGACGCCAAGCGCGACTGGGGCTTCGCCGGCGACTACGTCCACGCCATGTGGCTCATGCTCCAGCAGGACGAGCCCGACGACTACGTCGTCGCCACCGGCCGCACGATCAGCGTCCGCGAGTTCTGCGACCTCGCGTTCACCATGGCGGGCCTGGACTACAACGACTTCGTCGCGGTCGACCCGCGCTACTTCCGCCCCGCCGAGGTCGACGTCCTGCTGGGCGATGCGTCCAAGGCGCGGCAGCGCCTGAACTGGCAGCCCAGGGTCACCGTCGAGCGCCTCGCGCACATGATGGTCGAGGCCGACCTGGAACTGGCCCGCCAGGAGCGAACCCTCCGCGACGCGGGCCACCGGGTGCCGGACTCCAAGGGCCACGATCAATAGGTCGCGGCGCCCCTGGCTCCGCCCGGCTCCGGTCGAGGCAGCGCCAACACCCGCCGCAACGGCGCCGAGAGACGGTCCGGCGCCAGCTCGAGCAGGTCCTTCAACGACCCGACGAACGCCGTTCGCAGGAGCGCCGCGAGCAGGAATCCGCCCGCGCCGGCCACGATGACGCAGCGGACAGCCGGGTGCAGACCGACTAGCCAATAGACATCCGCGGCGACGACCGCCGCGGAAACCGCGGTGAGCAAGGTTGCCGCCGGCGCGAGCGACGCGAGCACCTCGCGTGCGGAAATGGACTCGAACGCGAGCCCGCGAACGATCATCCAGACCCCCGCGATGACGGAGAAGACGCCGGTCCCCGCGGTGATCCACAGCGCGGTGCCGCCCACCCACGCGGAGACCCCGGCGCTGATTGTCATTCCGGCGCCCACCGCGAGCATGAACATCGCGGTGTACCTGAACCTCCCGGAGCCCATGAGCACGGCGCGGGGCAGCACGTGGAGCACGAACAGCGGGTACGTGCCGGCCATGATCCACACGCAGGGAACCGTGCTCTCCCACCTCCCGCGCCAGATCAGCGCCTCCACCGGTCCGTAGATGATCCCGACAAAGAGGCTCAGCGGGATGCAGCTGATGGTCATCGCGTGCAGCGCCCGGATCACCGCCCGCCGACGGCGGTCCGGGTCGTGCTGCAGCCGGGCGATCGACGGCAGCAGGACGCTCTCGAACTGCGCCGCCAGAACCTGACCCGACTGCGTCAGGATCGCGAACGCGAACGAATAGACCCCCACAACCTCCTTGGAGACAAACAGGCCCATCGAGCCGTACATCCCGTAGTAGATGAGCGACACGGCCAGGAGCTGCGCGATGGCCCACTTGCCCTGTGCGAAGAGCGAGGACCACATCGGCATGTTGGGGGGGCGGCTCCACGAGCGGTCGCGGGCAAAGGCGTACAGGCCGGCGGTCTCGAAGACCGTCACGACCATCAGGGCGTAGACCATGCTCAACGGCCCGGCGCCCAGCCACGCTGCGAGGATCGTCACGCTGTAGCGGATCATGGCCGACCAGAACGCCAGCGACGCGATGACCTTGAACCGAAGGTCGAGGCGGAGGCGCGTGTCGCACATCATCTGGACGGTCGTAAACGGCGCGGTCGAGGCGATCAGCAGCAGCATGACGGCGAGCCGCCGGTCGTCGTAGATCGCCGCCACCACGGGGGCCGACGCGGCGAGCAGGAGGGCCGTGGCGACGTTGAACGCCATCGACATCCAGAACACCGGGCCGCTGATGCGCTCGTACTCCGATGGCCCCCGGTGGATCAGCACGAAGCGGAGCCCTCCGTCGCGGAATATCTGGATCAGGCTCGCGGCAGCCATCGCGATGGCGTAGATGCCAAAGTCCGACTTGGTCAGGAGGAACGCGAGCACGCCCTGCGCGACCAGGGCCACGCCCCGGCTGGCGAGGACCGACATGACCATGAAGATCATGCCCGCGCCGACGCGCTTCCCCATGGCCGCCTGACGCGAGTCCTGCCTCGGGGCTGCGGAGGACGCCGGGGGCTCGTGTTCGTTCGAGGTGGCCGTGGTCATGGATCCCCGGTGTCGCGACGCTGCGCCAAGCAACCAGATCGGCTCGGCGCGGCCGGCGCCTTGTGCGGCTTGCCCGCACAAACGAAAGCGGGGGGCGGTGCGGGCCGATGAATGACGGTACGGCCCACGCCGAAAAGCGGGGATGTCTACGATCGGTCCCCCGAGGAGTTCGGCGATGAACGGCGGCGGTGCGGAACACGAGAACAACGGCGGGAAGCCGGGACTGAGGAGGTTTGTTCCTCCGGTTCTGATTTCGTTCTGGGAGCGGGCGTTCATGCCCGCCTCGGGCCGCGTGATCGTGGATTCGAAGGCACCGTTGAGGGCGTATATCCACCCCCACACGCACCTGGGTCGGAATCTGTTGCAGACAGGCCGGTACGAGGTCGAGACGGAGGAGATCATCCGCCGCGAGGTGCACGCTGGGGACGTCTTCCTAGATATCGGGGCCAACGAGGGCTTTCTGTCTGCGTTTGCCGGGACGCTGGTGGGGCCGCAGGGACTGGTGATCGCGATCGAACCGCAGTCGCGTCTGCAGGCGATCATCGAGATCAACCTGCGGCTCAACGACGTGAGGCGATTCCGGATATTTCACCGGGCGATCGGCGAGTCGTCGTCGAGCACGGCGTCGATCAACCTGTACCCGGAGATCAACACCGGGCAGTCGAGCCTGCTGAAGAAGCCCCGATTCGGGTGGACGACGGTGCGGCGCGCGACCGAGGAGATCCGGTTTATCGCGCCCCAGGAGATCCTGGCTCAGTGCGGCGTCGACCGCTTCGACATGATCAAGGTCGACGTGGAGGGGTTCGAGTACAAGGTCGTGGACGCGCTGCTGCCGATTGTCCGGGAGGGCAAGGTCCGGAAACTGCTGCTGGACTATCACGCGTCGATCCTCGCCAAGTTCGGCATCGACGCCGCCGACATCCACCGTAAGTTGCTCGACGCGGGGATGCGCGTGGTAGAGGGCGATACGTCGCGGCTTGAGTCGTATCTGCTGTACTACCACTCGTCGATCGGCGCCGATCGGTAGTCTTGCCGAGCCGGCGCGACCCCGGCGGCGCGGGCCACGATGCGGATTCTCTCGATCACACACATGCTGGGTCCGGGGGGGCTGGAGCGTGCGGTGCAGAACTGCGCGCTCGAGTACCGGCGACGCGGGCACGAGTCGGCGGTGCTGTCGTACGAGGCCGGCGGGGTGCGGGCAGAGGCGATCCGGGCGGGAGGGGTCGAGGTGTTCCTTCCCGATCCGGATCTCGAGAGCGCGCTGGAGCGGGCGCGGGCCTGGCGGCCGGACGTGGTGCACGCGCACCGGATCGGGATTGCGCAGCCGGTGTGGGACAGGGTTCTCGGCGCGCTGCGCACGGGGAGCGAGCGGCTGCCCGTGGTCGAAACGAATCACTTCGCACGCGTGGACTACTCGCCGGGACGCCTCGCGATCGACGTGCACATGCACCTGTCGCGGTGGTGCCTGTGGAAGTGGCGCGGCTGGTCGCGGTGGCAGCGGCCGGCCCCGGTCGGCGTGGTGGTGCCGCACATAGTGGACGAGGGATCGTTCTACCCGGAGACAGGTGAGGAGCGGCTCGCGTTCCGGCGCGAGCACGGGCTGCCGGAGGGTGCGATCGTCTTCGGGCGAGTCGGGCAGGCGGATCCGGGGAAGTGGCTGCCCGCGATCTTCGGCGCGTTCGCGGCCGTCGCAGAGCAGAACCCCGAAGCGTGGCTGCTGCTGGTGGGGCTGCCGGCGGTGCTTCGCCCGGACCTGGAGCGGCTGCCCGCGGGCGCGCGGGCGCGGGTGGTCACGATCGACCCGCTGCGCGGCGATGACCTGCTGCGGCGGTGCTACAGCGCGATGGATGTGTTTGTTCATGCCTCGATGCTCGGCGAGTCGTTCGGCTTCGTGCTGTGCGAGTCGATGCTGTGCGGGACGCCGGTGGTCACGCTCAGCCGACCGCTGAAGGACAACAGCCAGCTTGAGGTGGTCGGGCATCTCCGCGGCGGGCTGGTGGTGTGCGACGAGGTGTCGATGGCCGAGGCGATGCGGAGGCTGGCGTCGGATCCGGCCTTGCGGACGCGGCTCGGCGAGGGCGGGCGCCGGTGGGTGATGGAGCAGTACAGCCGCGGGCGGGTTGGGGATGAACTTGAGCGGGTGCTGGCAGCGACGGTTGGGGCGGGGGGCGATCGGCGGCGGCTGGGGGAGGCGCTGGCGGACCTTTCGCCGCGGGTGAGCACGGGGTCGATCCGGGAACTCGCCAGCGAGTGCATCGGGCGGCCGTCGTGGCGGGAGCGGTTGATGCTCCCGATCGTGAGCAACCCGGTGGTGTACCGTGCGTGGAGCGGGATCAAGTTCCGGGGACGCTCGTCGCGGCGGAGGGATGGGCGGCGGGTCCAGTAGAATCCGGGCTCACACGGGGCGACTCCGCGATCATGCGCATCCTCACCATCATCCATGGGCTCGGGCCGGGCGGCATGGAGCGCGTGGCTCAGAACTGTGCGCTGGCGTACGCGAAGGGCGGGCACGACTCGGCGGTGTTCTCGCACTCGCATGACGGCCATCGGCGGGCGATCCTCGAGCGGGCGGGAGTGCCTGTGTTTGTCGGCGGCGAAAGCGAGGCGGAGCGGGTTCGCGGGGCGCGGGAGGCGTGGGCGTGGGGGCCGGACGTGGTGCATATCCACCGGTTCGGTTACCCCGAGCCCGCCGCGGGGCATGTGCTGCGGGTTCTGCGGGAGAGCGCGGAGGCCCGGGGTGGGAGGGAGGGGCAGGGAGGGCGGCTGCCGGTGGTGGAGACGAATCACTTTGCGCGCGCGGACGCGACGGCGGATCGACTGCTGATCGATGCGCACATCCAGATTTCACGCTGGTGCATGTGGCAGTGGCGGAGGTGGTCGAGGGGACTGCGCCCCGAGGCGGTCGGGGTGCTCGTTCCGCACATGGTCAAGGCGGATGTGTTCCGGCGCGCCGCGGAGGATCGCATCAGGGCGTTCCGGGCCGAGTTCGGGGTGCCGGAGGACGCAGTGCTGTTCGGGCGGGTCGGCCAGACGACACCGAGCATCTGGCCGCCGACGCTGATCGACGTCTTCGAGGAAGTGGCCCGCGGCGACGGGCGGGCGTGGCTGATGGTCGTCGGCTCGCCGGACTCGCTGATCCCGCGGATCGAGCGACTGCCGGAGGACGTGCGGCGGCGGGTGGTGCGCGTGCCGTTCATCGTCGGCGACGAGCGGCTCGTGGAGTGCTACAGCGCGATGGATGTGTTCCTGCACGTCACGCTGATCGGTGACTCCTTCGGGCTTGTGCTGTGCGAGGCGATGCTCTGCGGGACTCCCGTGATCACGCTGTCCACCCCTTGCAGGGGCAACTCGCAGGTGGAGGTCGTCGGCCACCGGCGGGGCGGGCTGGTGTGCGCCGATATCGGGTCGATCCCCGGGGCCATGCGGACCCTGATGGACGACGCTGGGCTGCGGCGGCGCTATGGGCTGCAGGGTGGCGAGTTCGTGCGGCGGGAGTTCGATCCCGAGCGGATCACGGGGATGCTGCTGCGGGTGCTCGCAGCCGTGCGCCGGCATGAGTCTCGTGAGGAACTGCGGATCGCCCTGGCCGAGGATCCGGCGATGGTCCGCGGAGTTGGGTGGAAGGAGATCAGGGGGCTGCGGGACGATGCACTCGGGCGGACTCCTCTTTCCCAGCGGCTCCTGATGCACATCGTGGGGCAGCCGTGGATCTACAGGCTGATCCGATTGGTGCGGCGGCCGCCGAAGGAGGGTTACTCCGATCCCGGGTTGGCACCTCGAGGGGCTGGGGCCGGGGCCCATTGAGGCATCGCGCGGGGTGCCACGCGGAGTGTCCTTGTAGCGGCGCGGGCCTGGGGTGAAGTTGGCGAGGCGAAGCAGGAGGGCGGCGGCGCGGCGGGCGGTTTCCCGGGAGCGGCGGCGGAGTTCTAACCCTCGCTGGTCGCCGGGGCGGACTGGGAAGTGGGCTTCGTCGGCGTTGTGCTCGTCGATGGAGCGGCCCAGGGCGATGGTGGCCGCGGGGAGGAAGTTGCTGGCGACGATGCGGGTGCGGCGGGCGATGGTGGACTCGATCTGGTCGAGGCGTTCAGCGATCTCGGGCTCGGCGAACCAGAGGACGAGGGCTTCGACGGTGGTGTGGTGAAGGTCGGCGACGTCGCGGAGGGTGAGGGTGGGGTCGGTGACGGAATCGAGGATCTTGGCCGCGAGGTCGGGGGAGGGGTTGAAGGAGGGGAGGTTGAGCATGCCCCGAGCAGGATACGGGTTTTTGACGGTGTGTCAATAGGGTTTTGATAGGATTTTCAGAAATGCTGTAAGTCTAGTGATTCTCGGATGTTGGAGATTTCCGTAGTCGTCGTGCGTAGGCCGCGATGTTGGCGCGAGGTGCTGGACGAGAGACGGAGCGTGTGGGGCCGATTGTGAAGGGGTCTGGCGCCAGCGATCCGCCGTGATCGTGTTCCATGCGTTCGTAGGTTGCTGTCGGCTCTCGCAGTCGCAAGCGCCACGGGAACGCGCCCAGCACGCCGTTAGACTTCGCTCATGGCCGAGGCGCCCAGCACGCTCACTGTTCAGGGCCTGAGCAAGACCTACGGCACGCTCGTCGCCGTGAGCGGCGTCTCCTTCGATCTCAATCCTGGCGACATCCTCGCGCTCGTCGGGCCGAACGGCGCGGGCAAGACGACCACGATGCGCGCTGTGTGCGGCATCATCTCCCCGACTGCCGGCGCCATCACGATCGCCGGGCACAGCCTCAAGGACGACCCGATCGCCGCGAAGGCCGCCCTGGCGTACGTCCCCGATGATCCCAAGCTCTTCGACGCGCTGACGGTCTGGGAGCACCTGCAGTTCATCGCCGCGGCGTACAACGTTGCCGACTGGCAACCGGCGGCGGAGGCGCTCCTCGAGGCGTTCGATCTTGTCCCCAAGCGGACCGCGCTCGCGATGGAGCTTTCCCGCGGCATGCGGCAGAAGGTCGCCATCGCGTGCGCTTACCTGCACAACCCGGCCCTCATCCTTCTTGACGAGCCGCTGACCGGACTCGACCCCGTCGGCATCCGCACGATGAAGGACTCGATCCGTGCCCGCGCCGAGGCGGGTGCGGCGGTCGTGCTGTCGTCGCACCTGTTGGGGCTGGTGCAGGACCTGTGCACGCGCGTGCTGATCATGAAGGGCGGCGTCCTGCGTTTCGCCGGGACGATCGCCGAGGCGCGGGATCGATTCGCCGCGGGCGCGGCCGGCGCTTCGCTCGAGGAGGTCTTCTTCTCTGCCACCTCCGGTGATGTATCGGGCACGGAATCGACTCCCGAGGCGAAGCCGTGAACCAGGACGGCGCGCTGCCCCCACCACCGCCCCCTCCGCCCACCCCTCCCCGGGGCGTCCGCGCGCACGCGGCCGCGGCGCCGGTCGCGCGACGGCCGGCACGCGGCCTGCTCCCGCGTGGGCTGGTGGTCCTGATCCTGCTGCGCTACCGGTCCGTCATCCGGCGCATGGTCCGCGGCAGCGGCAAACGCCGCGGGTTCGCCATCCTCGGCCTGGTCATCATGGCCCTGGGGCTCATGCCGGCGCTGCTCACGCGGGCCCGGGGGCGACCGGCTGCTCCCCCGTTTGATCCCGAGGCTCTCAGCCTCTGGCTCCCGCTGGCGCTGCTCGGGATGGTGGGCCTGCAGGTCATGGCCCGCAAGACGAGGAGCCCGTCCATATTCCAGCCCGCGGACCTCGACATGGTCGTGCCGGGCCCGTTCTCCCGGCGCCAACTGATCCTGTATCAACTGGCGTACCAGTCGGCGCCGCTCGTGCTGATGGGCTTCTGGTTCGGCCTGTTCATCCGCGGCCAGAGTTACCCATGCACGGTCGCCGGGGTTGCGCTTGCCGGCTACCTCATCATGCTGCTGGCCTGGATCATCGCGGCGGCGAGCGGGATCCTGCGGGCGCGCCTGCGGTGGCTCCTGCCTGTCGTCGCGATCTCGGCGGTGGCGTTTGTTGTCTTTGCCGCGCGGATCGCCCCCTCTCCGAGCACCGCCGACTCGGCGCAGTGGATCGCCTGGCTCACCGAGATCCGACGGTGGCCGGTCGTCGAGGGGCTGCTGCTGCCGCTGCGTCCCTACGTGCAGGTCCTTACCGCGCCGTCGCTGGCGGAGGCATCGATCGACCTGATCAGCGCGGTGCTGATCAGCGCGGCCCTGACCGTGCTCCTGGTCGCCCTGGACCGCGGCGAGGTCGAGGCCCTGGTGCTGGAGGCCCAGCGCCAACTGGAACACGCCGATCGCGTCAAGCGCGGGGCGCTCCCGGCGGGCGAGGTGGCGGCGAAGCGGCGCCTGGGCATGTTCCCTCGCCTCGGCGGGGCGGGGCCCATGGCGTGGAGGCAGTTGACGGGTGTCTACCGCGCCGGTCCGTCGTGGGTCTTCGCGCTGACGCCCGTGGTCATCATCGTCGGCGTCGCGGCGCTCTGGCGGATGATGGACCACGTCGACGCCCTGGTCGCGATGGCGATTGCCGGGTTCGCGTGCCCGCTGGCGCTGGCCATGATCTTCCGCTGCGACTTCCGCTCCGACCTTGACCACATGCCGCTGCTGAAGACCCTGCCGATGTCGCCCGCCGCGATCGTGGCGGGCCAACTGGCGGCTCCGATCATTCTCATCGCGGGCATCATGCTCTGCGTCATGGGCGGCTTGGCGCTGGGCGCGGGGCGGCCGTGGCTGCTGCCGGCGGGCCTGGGTATCGGCGTGGGCTGCCTGCCGGTCACCGTGGCGATGGTGGCGATCGACAACACTGTCTTCCTGATCGCACCGACGCGGGCCTACCGGCAGGCGGCGCCGGCGGGATTCGATCCGACCCTGGTCGGCCGGCAGGTGGTGCTGTCGCTGGTCCGAGCGGCGTTCCTGATCGGGACGGGGCTGCTGGTGGGCGCTCCGGTGGCGGTGGTCCTCGTGCTGGGCGGGCCGCTGCCGGTGGCCATCGGCCTTGGCTGGTGCGCGCTGACCTTCGCCGCGGCGGCGATGCTCGTGGCGTGCACGTGGGCGTACAAAGCGTTCGATGTCACGGAGGACCTCCCCGCCTGACCGCGGGGCCACCTCACCCACTCAATACTACTTCCCCTTCCCTCGTCGTCTTTCTCGGCCAACTCCCGGCGGGAGCGTCGCCGCGGCGGTTACTTTTTGTAGTAGTCGAGGTTCAACTGGATGTACTTGTTCCACTCCCCCGGCAGGTCCTCCTGGGGGAAGATCGCCTTGACGGGGCACTCATCGACGCACAAGCCGCAATCGATGCAGGTGTCGGGGTCGATGAAGAGTTGGTCGGCGGTCTCGAACTGCTGTTCGTTCTTGGTCGGGTGGATGCAGTCGACAGGGCAGACCTCGACGCAGGAGGTGTCCTTGGTGCCGATGCAGGGCTCGGCGATGATGTGGGGCATGGTTCGTCCCTGAAAAAACGTGCGTGAAGGCGATGATAGCCGCCCACCCCGGACGCCTGTCGACCGCCGGGATTCGGGGGCTGGGGACGCCGGCCGGCAGGGACCTGCCAGCGGCCGCTCCCCGACCTAGCACCCCCCCTGCAGGGCGGCCAGCCACGCCTGCACGAACGCGGCGATGTCCACGGGAGTGACCACGCGATCGGCGTTGAAATCGGCGTCCAGCGTTCCGGTCGAAAGCGACGCCATGAAGAGTTGGATGAACACGGCGATGTCGGCCGGGTTGACCTCTCCCGAAGCGTCGATGTCCGCCGGGCACGCTGGGCAGCCGGTGAGCACTCCGAACGACCGGGCCGGGACCCCGCCCGTCGATATGAACGAGCCGCCGAGCATGAGGCGTGCGGGTCCGCGGGACGAGGGAGGAGCGGAGACGATGGCGTTCACCACAGGCGCACCCGAGCCGAAGCCGACAAGCGTGGGGGTCGCCCCAGGGAGGGCGGACCAACTGGTTCCGTCGAACGCGGCGACACCGGCGAGCGGAAGAGCCCCGACCGAGGGGAACTCGCCTCCGACGATCAACTGCGGCCTCGCTGGGCCTGCCGGACCGTCGGCATCGTGTACGCGGAGCGTGAACACCTTGCCCGACGGGAAGTCGGGGAACGGCCACTCCCACTGGGATCCATTCCACCTCGCGATGTTGCGCGCGTCGGACCCCGGTACCTCGAAATCGCCCGCAGCGTAGAGCCTGGGCGGGTTGGCGCCGGCGGGGCCATCATCATCGAATACCGCCAGCGAGTAGACCAGCGGCGACGTGATCTCGGCCCCCGGAGGCAGCCCGCCCATGGGCTCCCAGGACGCTCCATTCCAGGCGGCGACGTTCGCGACCTCGACCGCTCCGGAGTGATCAAAGCGGCCCGCCGCGATCAAGCGGGCGGGCGAGCCGCTGCCATCATCAAACATGGTTACGGCGCGGACCAATCCGTATGGAAGTGTGCTTGAGAACCCGGCGCCGAGCGGGAGCCAGTTGGTGCCGTCGAAGACACCGATGCGGGAGAGGGGGACCGATCCCGCGGCGGAGAAGTACCCGCCCGCGACGAGCACGGGAGCGGAGAAGCCGGGTGGGGTGAGTCGCTCGATGACCCACACGTAGTTGTTGACTCTGCCTGCACCGACCCTCAGCCATTGCGCCCCGTCGAATCGGATCGCCTTTTCAAAGTCCTGCCCCATCACCAGCTCAATAAACGCTCCTCCAACTACTACCTGCGGCTGTGACTCGCCCGGAAACGTGTACCAGGATTGGGCCAACACTGACGCCAAATTGCCGAGCGCCGGCAGGAACTTCCACCCGTGCGGTCCCAGGCGAACGACAAGCGGAACCGTGGCTAGGTCCCGCTCTAGGGCGGCGTATAGTGATTCATCCTCGGCGAGCGTCAGACACCGAATGCTCTTGGGAATGCCGTGGTCCAACGCCACCCATTGGTCGCCGCGCCGCACGGCAACATTCCCTGTGATCGAGTCGTCGACATAGTTGAAGCGACCTGCCGCAAGGATGGCAGGGGCCTCAGACTCATCGATCGTCGCGAGTACTGACACGGATGCGGAAGTGATGCCCCCCGGAGGAACGCCCCAGGGGACTCCAATCGCGGAGGCAGCCCACGCGGATCCCGTCCATTTGGCCAGGCAAACGTTCCCGATTCCTGTGACTGAGCTCGTAGAGCACCCAACATAGAGACTGGGGCCATCGCGGTCCTCGATCGTCGCGAGTACCACGGCGGAGCCCGAAGTGTTCGAAAAGCCGGGGCCGATGCTTGACCACGCGGCGCCATCCCATCGCGCCACGGTGCCACTGGGCGTGGAAGTTGGCGCGACAAACAGCCGCGGCGGGTTGGGCCCTGCACCATCCTCATCGAAGACCGCCATCGAGGTGATGCTCCCCGAGAGCGTGCTCCCGCCGATGAGGCGGCTCCATGCGCCGTTCTCCAGCCGATAGACCCCTGCACTCCCGCCTGCAAAGAGCGCCGGAGACTCTGGGCCCGGGCCGTCAAGATCGAGCACCTTCAGGCACGTAATCGTGCCCGAGAAATTTGCGCCAGACCACGCGACGCCGTTGAACTTGGCAATTGTGCCGAGCGGCCCATCGGCGGACGTGATCGGGGAGAAGCTACTGCCGGACATGTAGAGCTGCGGCCCCCCGCCCAAGCCGTCGTCGAAGACAGCCGCGCCCTGACTTCCGCCGCTGATGTCGACACCATTCGGCAGTTCCCAGGTATTCGAGGCAGGGTCAAGGCGACGGACTGAAGAACTGATACTGATGCCATCTTGCTGAAAGGAGCCCACCGCGTACAGCCGCGGGTATGGCGCCGAGCCGTCGTCGAACAGAACGAGATGCCTCACGGAGATCGGATACACCGCCCCCTGGCCCGGGAGCGGACCAACACGTTGCCATGACGAACCCGTCCACTTCGCAGCACCGGGCGAATCCACACCCCCTGCCTGGGTGAACTGCCCGCCAATATATAGCGCCGGCTGGTTCGGCCCGGGTCCATCATCGTCGTACATGACGGCGGACAAGATCAAGGATGTCCCGGTCCCGGGCGGCGCGAAGTCGCTGCTCCACGACGGGTCGCAGGGCTGGGCGAGAGCACCCCACGCGCAGGCCGTCGCCAACAACCCTGCCGCGACTGCACGTGCGATACCCATACGTCTTCCTGTTGTGAGATTACCCCGGTGTATTGTCGCACGACCATCGCCCGGCTGTCAAGCCCTTTGTGCGATATGCGTACGGGTCCGCTTCGTTACAAGGCCATCATCTGTCAGGCGCACCCCGCCGGGAGTCCACCCGCCCGACGTGTGACGACCAGGAGCAGAGAGGAAGCGTCCTGAGTTCGCGCCTGACCGCGTCCACAGCAGGACCGGCAACGTCACGCGATCAGCCGGAGGCACGCGGGGTAGCGGTAGATCTCGCCGCGGTTGGCCGCGAAGGCGGCGAGGATCGGGCCGACGATGGTCAGCACGAAGGTGGCGCCGATCACCAGGAAGCCCAGGCCGCAGACGGCGACCAGCAAAAGCCCCACCAGGTAGTAAATGATGATCGAGATATTGAAGTTGATCGCTTCCTTGCCGTGGTCGCTGATGTAGAGGGATTCGTTGCGCTTGATGAGCCAGAGCACCAGCGGGGCGACGAGGGGGACGCCGATGGCGAACATCAGGAAGGTGGAGAGGTGGACGAACGTGGCGTAGGTCCGCTGGTCCGCCGTGGCGCCTTCATCGATCACGCGGCGGCGGGGCGGGGGGGCGTTGGTGGTGAAGAATTCGTCCATGGAGATTCCGGCCTGGTGCACGCGCATGGTCGCCTCCCAGACGTGATTGGGCAAGCGGGGGGCGGAGTTTCGCGCGAGGGGGGAGCGAGGGGCGGCGGGTGCTGAATCGGGGCGCCGCGAGCTCCTGTTTCTTTCAGTCCAGGGCGCGGGTCGACCGCTCGCCCCCGTTTCGGGCGTCTCGGCGCGGCCGGGACAGCCACATCACGATCCGGCGTTCCAGCACACAAATGACCGTGGCGCCGGCAAGGAAACTGGCGAAGAACACCAGGATGAGGCGTGCCAAGTTGAACCCGAAAAACGACTCCCAACTCTGTTCAAGCAGCCGCCCGGACACCGTCAGGGCGATCAATGGAAACGACGCCCCGACCAGGAACACCATGAAGAGCACCAGCGCCGACAGCCGCAGGATGCACCGCAGCCGGTACCGCTCAAGCGCGATGGCGGCATTGGGGGTCATGCCGCGGCTCCCGAATCACCCACTCCGCTTTTTTCCGGGCCGCCAAGCAACTCCGCCGCGAGCTCCAAGCCGCACTCTGGACACCGCGTCGTCGTGAGTTCCCGGAGGTGGTAGCCGCACTGCGGGCACAGGTTCTCCGGGAGCGGCAGGAGCCAGACGACGAGCCTTCGCTGCATGACGCACAGGAATGCCGCCCCCACCAGGAAGTTGCCCGGCACGCTGGCCACCTGGCGGAGAATCTCCAGCAGGCGCATCCCATCGAACACCCTGCCCGTGATGAGGAGATCCATCAACGGCGCCGAAGTGCCGATCAGGAACACCATGAAGAGCGCAAGCGCCGCGAAGCGGATGTTCCGCCTCATCCTGTAGCGCTTGCGAACGATCGAGCCCGTATCGAGGATCATGGGTCAGTGCCCGAACAGGTTCTTCTGCCCGAACATCCCCTGCGCCTCGAAGTACGCCAGCGCCTCGGGCACCGAGCTGAAGATCTTCGTCGCCGTCTCCGTAATGAAGGGCGACGGGGACTTCTTCGGCTTCCAGACGATGTAGACCTCTTTGGTGTGCTCGAAGGCGTGCTGCAGTTCCCGCTCCACGCCCGACGACAGCCCGGGCACGCCGCCGGGGAGTTCCGGGATCAGGCTCACGATCATGTCGGACTGATCGATGAGTTTGAAGTCCCGCATGTAGATCTGGCCGTCGATGTCCCCCGCGATGTCCAGCACCTCGCGCACCCGCACCCGGATCGCCCCCATCCCCCCACCACCCCCCGCACCCGTCATCGCGCCGCCGAATGAGTGCGGGGCAACCTCCAGGAACTCTTTTCCCTCGCGCGCCGCCGCGATCGCCCGCTCCAGCAGCAGTTTCTCGTCGACATCGCCGGGATCGAAGGTGATGAAGTGCCCCGCCAGCGCGGCGCGGAACTCGTCGATCTCCGCCAGCACATCGGGCATGTCAACCACGTGCGACATGGGGAACGACGGGTACACCTTCTTCATGTCCGGCCGGCACACCAGCCGGAAGAGCGTCTGGCGCGTGTCCGTATGCCGCCCGCGGCTGAGGATGTAGAACCGCGATCCCGCCACCGCCTGCGACAGCAGCTCCGTCGCGAGGATCTCCTCCTCGCGCCACACCATGCAGTCTTTCAGCGTCGCATCGATCTGGTGCTCCAGGTGCAGCCGATGGTGGACCACCTCGATGTTGTCGACCAGGCACACCAGGAGGTCCGGCTCCAGCGCTCGCACCTGGTCGAAATCGAAGGCCGAGAAGAGCCCGTGCCTCCAGCGGAAGGTCGCGTGCGTGTTCACCACCAGGTTCTTCTGGCCGCGGGTGCTGGAGATGACGTCCTTGAACGCCGCCCGGCGCAGCGAGGTCAGTCGGGACAGCGGCAGGTCGAGGATCTTCCCGGGCCGGATGTCCCGCGCCTCGGCGTACATCAGGTCACCGATGTGGTGCACCTCCAGGGACTCCCCCTGGTCGCCCGCAAAGGCCTGGACGCCCTGCAGGTACGGCTTCTTGTCCATCCCGACCTGGCCTGTGACGATCGCTCGCATGGGACCACAGGGTAGGAGCCACCACTCCGCCGCCCCAGCCTGCTGTACCCGCCGCCCCGACGTCCGTACCCTTGGGCCCTATGGCCATCCTCGTCAACGCCGACACCCGCGTCATCTGTCAGGGCATCACCGGTTCCTTCGGCGCCCAACACACCAGGGGCTGCCTGCACTACGGCACCCGCCTGGTCGGCGGCGTCACCCCCGGCAAGGGGGGCACCAAGGACCCCAACGGCCTCCCCATCTTCGATACCGTCGAGCAGGCCGTGAAGGCCACCGGCGCCACCGCCACCATGATCTTCGTCCCCCCGGCCTTCGCGGGCGATGCCATCCTCGAGGCCGCCGCGGCGGACCTCACGCTGGTCTGCTGCATCACCGAGGGGGTCCCGGTGCAGGACATGATCCGCGTCCGCTCGATCCTCGATGAGATGAACATCACGGCCCCCGCCGGCGAGCAGACCATTCTCATCGGCCCCAACTGCCCCGGCATCATCACACCGGGCAAGAAGACCGGCTCCGGGGAATCCCCCGCGGATCCGTACACCTCCGCGACCAAGTCCGGCGGTGGCTGCAAGATCGGCATCATGCCCGGCTACATCCATACCCACATCTCGGAGAGCAAGTCCGGCAAGGCCGTCGGCATCGTCTCTCGCTCGGGCACCCTCACCTACGAGGCCGTCTGGCAGACCAGCCGCCTGGGCCTGGGGCAGTCCACCTGCGTCGGCATCGGCGGCGATCCGGTCCGCGGCGTCAACCACATCGATTGCCTCAAGCTCTTCGAGGCGGACCCCGACACGCACGGCATCCTCATGATCGGCGAGATCGGCGGCAGCGACGAGGAGGCCGCGGCGGAGTACATCCGCGCCCACGTCAAGAAGCCCGTCGCCGCCTTCATCGCGGGCCGCACCGCGCCCCCCGGCCGCCGCATGGGCCACGCCGGCGCCATCATCGAGAGCGGCGGCCAGGGCACCGCGGAGGGGAAGATCAAGGCCCTCGAGGCCGCGGGCGTCACCGTCGCCATGAGCCCCGCGGAAATGGGCGACGCCATGATGAAGGCCATGAAGCTCGCCTGATCGCGGCATGGCCGCGGCGGACGGCGGCGGCGATTCACTGCCGAATCAGCTCCCGCACATCCGCGTACTCGAACACCTCTTCGGGCTTCTTCAAGCCCCGGCTCACCTGCCAGGTGCACCATTCGCGCCGCACCATCTCGTATTCGTCGTCCAGCGCGCGGGCGCGGATCACGAGGTTCTCCACCGTGATGCTCTGGTTGGTCCTGCCCGTTTCGTCGAACATGTCCAGCGAGCGACAGAGCGAATCGGCGTGCGCCGCGAGGATCTGCGCCCGGGCCCTGATGTCCGCCTTCTCCGCCTCCGGGACCGGGGCGGCGTCCACGTCCACCTGAACCCAGTGCGCCAGGTGGCGAGAGACCCCGATGCTGCCCGCTACGGGCAGCGTCGCCATCAACGCCGCGGTCTCTTTCGATGACGACGTCTGGCACCCTGCCGAAGCGACCAGCACGCCACACACCAGAACGATCATGCACGCGGGGCGCATCGTCGACCCTCCGGGAGGCACCGCCACAGAATACCCCGCCGCGCCGCCCCTCCGTCAAGCCCCCGCCGGCGCAAAGAGCGTCGCCCCCGACCCTTCCAAATCCAGCAGGAACCGCTTGCGGTGCAGCCCGCCGGCGTACCCATGCAGCCCGCCCTGCGAATCGATCACCCGGTGGCACGGGACGACGACCGCGATCGGGTTGGCGCCGTTCGCCGCCCCCACCGCTCTCGATGCCCCCGCATCACCCAGCCGCCGCGCGATCGCGCCGTACGTCGTCGTCGCCCCGTGCGGAATCCGCAGCAACTCCCCCCACACCCGCCGCTGAAACGCCGTCCCCCGCGCCGCCAGCGGCACGGTGAACTCGACGCGTCCGCCGCGGAAGTACTCCTCCAGTTCCCCGGCCAGCGCATCGGTGATCGGCGTCGCCCGCCGCTCCACGGCAGCAGCCACCCCAGCGCCCGCGGCGATCCCCTCGATCGCCCGCTCCACCGGCCCGTCCACGAACCACGCGTGCGTCACGCCCGCATCCGTCGCCCCCAGCACCATCTCGCCGATGGGCGACTCGCACACACGCACCGCGATCTCGTTCACGGCTCCATTCATCTCGATCACCTCCGCCGCGCCAGCGTGTACCACGCGAACAGGTCCGCAGCGACCTCCTCGCGCGTCTTGCCCTCGCTGAAGCCGAGCGCCATCCAGTAGTCGATCGCCGCATCCGTATCCACGACGTCGTACGCGAGCACCTCGAACCCCGCCTTCTCCATCTCTTCTTTCGCGAACGGGCACTGTCCATCCGCGTGCGGCAGGTAGGGCTGATCCGGGGGGGCCTGGGCCGGCGACAGGTTGTAGATCAGGAACAGCCCCCCGGGCCGCAGCGCATCGTGCACCGCCTTGAGATACTCCGCATCGCTCACCCCAAGGTGCACCAGCCGCCTTGGGTCCGCCTCGCGCGCTGGGTGGATGTAGCCGCGCTTCAGCACGTTCTTCGATACGAACAGGTCGTATTCGCCTCCCTCCGCCACCGCTTCGACAATCCCCTCCTGCGCCGGCCACTGCCCCAGCAGCAACCTCAAGCGCCCCGCCGGAGCCCCGCCGACGCCGGCGACCTCCCCCGTGTCCCCCGGCCCCGAGTACAACGCCGCGAGCACCGGCTCCACCTCCACCCCGGTCACATCCGCACCCAGCGACGCCAGCATCCGCAGGTGCCCGATCGACCCGTACCCGAAGTCAAGCACGCGATTCCCCGCCGGAACAAATCCGTGTTCCGCTGCCACATCCAGCGGTCTCGCGTACATCAGGGGCGAGCCGTACGCCGTGTAGTAGAAGAACCGCGGATCGCACACCCGCGCGGTCAGTCCTTCGCGCTTCCCCTCCGCCATCGCCTCGTACTGCTCCTCCGTCACCGCCACGCCCCGGTCCCGGTCGCGGTACACCACCCGCATCGGCGTCCGCGGCAGCGACCCCGCCGCGTCCAGGAACGACCGCGCCGCCTCCGTTTTCGCCAGCGGCTTCAGCGCCCGGGCCTCGCGCACCAGGCTCTCGTGAACCTCCTCCGGCGTCGGGGCCGCCGGCTGGCTCGCTGCGGCCGGTTTGGAGGGCGTGGCGGGCGGCGCCGACGAGGGCTGCGCCACGCTCATCAGACCCGCCAGCAGTGCCACGACTGTGTTCATGAGGTCACTCCGATCACTCCCCGAAGGCTACCCCGCCGCCACCGCGTCCGCCTCGATCTCGATCAGCATCCCCGGATCGATCAAGGCACTCACCTGCACCATCGCTGTTGCCGGCGGGTGCGCGGCGAACGCCTCCCGGTGCGCCCGCGCAAACTCCTCTCACCGCGAGATATCCGTGACATACATCCGCGTCCGCACCACCCGCGACTGGTCCGCCCCGAGCCCCTCCAGCGCCACTCGGATGATCTCGATGCACCGCCGCGCCTGCAGGTATCCATCCCCCGGGCTCGTCGCCGTCCGCGGCGACACCACCCGCCCATCCTCCCCGATCCCGGTCGTCCCCGTCACCGCGATCAGCCCGCCGCCCGCCCCAGCGACCTTGATCGCGCGGCAGTACCCCACCTTCTCCTCCCACGGAGCACCCGACGACACACGCTGGAACGTCTCCATGGGACCTCCATTTCGAGCCGGCTCATGACTTGTGAACCAAAGTCTTCGTGCCGTGCTCTCATCGGACGACGGACAGTACATCAAGAGAAGGCACGGCAGCATGCCCCGAGTGCGGCGCGGAGCGATAGGGCGCCGTCCTTGCCGCCTGCGCCTGCAATCCCGCATCCGCGACCCGGTATACCGCCATGACCGCCCTTCGGTCATCCGAGCCCTCCCGTGCCCCACGACCCTCCATGCCCCGCCCGCCGGCCGCCCCCGCGGTGGCCCATCCCGGTCATGCTCTCGCTGGGCATCTCGCTCCTTACGATCATGGCCTTCGCAGCACTTCAGGCGCGCGTGGTCGAGCATGCAGCCTTGAACTCCGAGCAACTCGAACAGGGCACAACCCTGCCGAGTCCATCCTGGATCGGCGCTCGCGTGCAGCGTCTGGCCCCGGTTGTCGGCTCAAGCTACGGCAGGCGCCCGAAGTTCCCTTCCGCCGACCTCCGCGACCACCTCGCCCGGCATTTCGTCTGCATCGAGCCCGCATGCGGGCGAATGTGGCAGCCGCACGACCCGACCAAGACCGTGTGGATCTATCGCCCTCGCGCAGGCGAGCTGGACACCCTGGGCGTCCCCCTCCTCGCCGGCGCCGCCGGGGCCTGGGTCGGTCTCTGGACATCCCGGCGGCTCCGACCCAGCCGCGCCAGACCTGCAACGCTCGTCGCCTTCCTTGCCGCTCTCCTCTTCGGAGCCGTCGGCTGGTACCTCTCCTTTGATCGTTCCCTCGCGACCATGCTCGATCCTTCCGCGATTGCCCCGTCGCCATGGCTTGCATTCATCCTCGGGCTCCTGAGCGTTCTCTCCGGATTGGGAGTGGTCTTGCTGGTCGTCCGCGTATTCCGTCGTGCGCCGCGCGTCCGCACGCACTGCCCGGCCTGCCGGCACCCGCTCGCCGCTCCGTCGCACCCCGGCGCGGCGGTCATCTGCTTCGAATGCGGGCTCGATCCGGCCGCGTGGCCGAGCCTCCCTCGGCGGCTGGTCGCGACCGCTGTCGCCGGTCTGGGCTTGTGGTGGATCCGCATCTGGCTCTGGACCCTGGCTGGCGTCGTAGCCGCGGCGGCCATCTGGTCCGCGATGCACGACCGAGGCTACTGGCCGAAGACCCTGCCCACACTGACGCGTCACTGGGAGGCATTCAGGGCATGGACGCTGTGGGACGCTGCAACCTCCAGCCAGGTTCGCCAATGGCCGGGCGTGCCCAGCATGTCCATCCTGATCTGGCCCGAGCAATTGTGCGTGCTCGCCGCCGGGGAATCGCCGCCATCGGTCGCCACTCCGCGGGAGGTTCGAGTCATCACCGGCGCCTGCCCGCGAACCTCGGACCCGACCGTGCCCGGCAACTGGACGTTTCAGCCGCTGATCATCAGCGCCGCGCGCAAGACGATCTCAGTGTCCCCTGGCGCCCCCATCACCATCTGGCTCCAAGACAACCCTACTCATACGTGGAGCCACGAGGGCCCACTCGAACTGGTACTCCTGAACGACCTGCCGGGCAGCGGCCCCCTGGCCGCGCACATTGCCCAACTTCTCGATTCCGAGCCCGCCGAGCAGCCGCCTAGTCCCGCCGCGCCCGCTTCGCCCTGAACTTTGCCTGCAGCGTCTCCGCATCGAAGTCCGCCGACACCTGCCCCGTCGCCGCGTAGCGGTAGATCGCCGCGAGGATGATCCCTCCCAGCGCCGACAGGATCAGCCCCGTCGCCACCATCAGGACCAGCGACACCGCGGCGCCGATGATGACGGGCACCGCCGAGTTCATCGCCACGCTCCCCGCGATTCCCAGCCCCAGCGGGAGCAGTGCGATCAGGTACCCCAGCATCCCCGCCACGCCCAGCCCCACGTTCGCCACCAGCGATTCCCCCCACGTCTTGCGGATCACCGCCGTCGACCGCTTCACCGCCTCGATCGGCCCCAATCCCTCCACCACCAGCACCGGCACCACGAAGTACGTCGCCACCGCCCACGCCATCCCCACCAGCGAGATCACCAGTTTCCCCAGGAACCCCGCCCGCTCCGAGATCATCTTCAACACCACCCCCACCGTCGCGGCGACCAGCGCCCATCCAAGGATCTGCGGCAGCCGCGCCACCGCCACCCGCATCCCATCCCCGAACGACGTCTCCTCGCCGTTCATCCGGTGGATGGCGCACGCCACCAGCCCCGCGTTGAAGAACGAGATCACGAAGAAGTTCGCGAAGTAGAACAGGAACACCCCGAGGTAGTAGACCGGGTTCTGCGCCGCGGCTTCCCGCTGCTGCCGCGTTGTCTCGCCCGCCGCGGAGAAGTCGATTGTCAGCAGCACCGGGATCGCGAACGATGCCAGCACCAGCAGGCACGCCACCGACGAAACGATCGGGAAGAGCAGCAACTGCTTGTCCCGCCGAAGCACCCGCGCGCTCTGCTTGGTCAACGCCCACGACCGTGCCATTCGCTCGAACATTCGCCATCCTCCACGCACGCCCCCCGGCCACACAGAGTACCCGATCATTGGTACGGCACCCGTCGGGGTTTTATGCACACAAATCGGCCGATCACCTTGACCATCTGGAACTGGACGATATAGTTGTTGCAACGACTATTGGTCCGGAGCCGGAACAATGACCCCCTCCACCCCCACCTCCCTCCAGCACGAACTCGGCAAGCGGGCCCCCTTCGACTCGCCCGCCCACGAGGCCGCCCTCAACATCGTCCGCACCGCCGCGGCTCTCTCGTGCGACTTCGCCCGCCTCTTCAAGCAGTTCGGCCTCTCCGCCGCCTCCTACAACGTCCTTCGCATCCTCCGCGGCCACCACCCCGCCGGCATCGCCTCCCAGCAGATCGGCCCCATGATGGTCGCCTCCGTCCCCGATGTCACCCGCCTGGTCGACCGCCTGGCCGACGCCGGCCTCGCCGAACGCTGCCGCACCGAGCAGGACCGCCGCGTCGTCATCGTCCGGATCACCCGCAAGGGCCTCGACCTCCTGGCCCGCCTCGACAAGCCCGTCCACGCCATGCACGAATCGCAGCTCGGCCACATGACCCACTCCCAACTCGCCACCCTCAGCGACCTGCTCGTCATGGCCCGGCAGGCCCCCGGCGCCGGCGAGCCCGACACCACCCGCGAACCCTGAATGACCCCTGATCCCCCCGTCGCCAACGCCCGTATCGCCATCGCAGCATATAGTTGTTTGAACAACTACTGAAGGAGACCCATCATGATCCAGATCCGCAAGAGCGCCGACCGCGGCCACTTCGACCACGGCTGGCTCAACACCTACCACACCTTCTCGTTCGGCCGCTATGTCGACCGCGACCACATGGGCTTCCGCTCCCTCCGCGTCATCAACGACGACGTCGTCGCCCCGGGCCAGGGATTCGGCGAGCACCCGCACGAGGACATGGAGATCCTCACCTACATCATCTCCGGCCAGCTCGCCCACAAGGACAGCACCGGCACCGCCGAGGTCATCCGCCCCGGCGACGTCCAGTACATGTCCGCCGGCACCGGCATCCGACACAGCGAGTTCAACGCCTCCACCACCGACCCGGTCCACCTCATTCAGATCTGGATCCTCCCCGACCGCGTCGGCCACACCCCCGCCTACGGCCAGAAGCACTTCCCCGTCGAGCAGCGCCGCAACCGCCTCCGGCTCGTCGCCTCGCCCGACGGCGCCGACGGTTCCATCACCATCAACCAGGACGCCCGCGTCTACGCCGGCCTCCTCTCGGCGGGATCGACCATCGAGCACCCGATCGCGGCGGGCCGCGCCGCCTGGGCGCACCTCATCAAGGGCTCGGTCGCCGTCAACGGCCTGGTCCTCTCCCCCGGCGACGCCGCCGCGATCGAGGCCGAGCCCGCCGCCAGGATCGTGGCCGAAAACAACGCCGAACTGCTGGTCTTCGACGTCAAATGACCGCTGTTTCGCGAACATCGGGCCAGGTTTCCCCCGCCGCGGGCCTCCCCCAACGCATCATAAGAAGAACCGGGCACCCGCCCCATACACAAGGACAACCGCCATGGCAGCCAACATCCGCAGCCGCGTCGAGAGCCTCCAGGAGTGGATCAAGCAGGGCAAGATCCTCGAGGCCATGAACGAGTTCTACGACCCCGACGTCTCCATGCAGGAGAACGCCGGAGCCCCCACCGTCGGCCTCACCGCCAACATCGAACGGGAGAAGCAGTTCCTCGCCCAGGTCAAGAAGTGGAAGGGGTACACCGTCACCGCCCTGGGCGTCGGCGACAACACTACGTTCGTCGAGAACATCATCGAGTTCGTCAACACCGCCGGCCAGGATGTCCGCCAGATGCAGGTTGCCGTGCAGCGGTGGAACGACGCCGGCAAGATCACCAGCGAGCACTTCTACTACGACGCCTCGAAGAAGTAACGCGTCGTGCATCCAGCGCTGCCCCCGGCAGTACAGTCCACTCCGCGTCCGGCACGGTGTCGGGCCCGTTTCCACGAACATCCCCGCATCCCGCAAGGAGTCCTCAGACCATGAACAAGGCACTGCTGATCGTTCCCGTCCTCTCGCTCGCCGCTGCCGGCGCCATGCTCGCCGGAGCCGGCTCACCCGCCGCCCCGGCGGCCCCCGCCACGACCGGATCCGCTGAGGCCTTCAACGTCGACCCCGTCCATTCGACGGCGATCTACCGCGTCAAGCACCTCGGCACCTCCTACTCCTACGGCCGCTTCACCGACATCTCCGGCACCTTCCTCCTCGACCCCGAGAACCCCGACAAGAGCGTGATCGACGTCACCATCAACACCGAGAGCATCGACAGCGGCAACCAGGGCCGCGACAAGCACCTCCGCTCCCCCGACTTCTTCTCCGCCAAGGAGTTCCCCACCATCACCTTCAAGAGCACCGGCGTGAAGAAGACCGGCGATACTTCCTTCGATGTCTCCGGCGACCTCACCCTCCGCGGCCAGACCAAGCCCGTCACCGTCTCCGTCGACCTCACCGGCACCGGCAAGGGGATGCGCGGCGGCGAACTCGCCGGTGTTGAATCCAAGTTCACCGTCAAGCGCTCCGACTACGGCATGACCTTCCTCCCCGAGGCCGTCGGCGACGAGGTCTCCCTCATCGTCTCCCTCGAGGGCGGCCGCAAGTAGGTCTCGCCCCCACTCGACCCACCGCGCCGGCCGGGGCAAACCGCCCCCGCCGTCGCTTCTTTGAGCCTCCGGAGCGCCCATGGACCCACAGATTCTCAAGCAGATCGCCCTCGGCATCGTGCCCCCCGGCCTCGCCGGCGCTGCGCTCTTCCTCGCCCTGTTCCTCCCCACAGCCCGGGCCCCCAAGGCCGCCCGCTGGCAATACGCGGCCGCCTCGATCGGGCTTGCCGTGCTCTACATCGCCTTCCATGCCTGGCTCCTGGGCGGTGTGAACCTCCCGCCGGCCCGGTCCACCGACTGGCTCGCCATCTCCGCCATCGCGGCCGCGGTCGCCGCGCTCCCATCCGCCCTCGGTGCGCCGGGCCTCGCCTCGTGGCCGACCAGGATCGCCGCCCTCGCGCTGATCGGCTTCGTCAGCGCCCGGGGCGTGACCGACTCCTGGCCCATCGGTCAGCGCATCGCCCTCATCGCCGCCTTCGCCGCGGCGGCCTGCGTCGTCCTCTGGCTCCTGGAATGGACCGACCGCAGGATCCGCGGCCCCGTTCCGGTCATGCTCGTCTCGCTGCTGGCCCTCGGCGCCAACCAGGTGCTGGTGCTCGGATTCCACAGCCTGCTGCTCTCGCAGTCCGCCGGGCTCTGCGCGGCGCTGATGGGCGGCGCAGCGCTGGTCGCGCTGCTGCTCACCTCCATCTCGCTCGCCGGGGGCATCGCGGTGGTGCCCGTCATGATCACTGCCGCGTCCCTGTTCCACGGCCTGCTCTTCACCGAGACCGACCACGGCCTCCTGCTGGCGGGCCTTGTCGCCGCGTCCCCGCTGGGTGCTGCTATCGGCTGCCTCGGCAGGCTCGGGCGGATCAAGGGAATCGGCGGCGGACTGATGCGACTGGCGTTCGCCGCCGCGCCGATCGGCGCCGCGATGATCATCATCCTGCTCACCCAGGAATCGCCGCAGTACTGACGGGCTAGCGCGTGCAGCGATACACGAACGCGGGGGGAACGTTGGCCCAGACGACTTCGGAGATATCCACCCTCGCGAACAGCCGGCGCACCTCGCGCCGGAAGTGCCGCCCGCCGGGGACCAGCGGGGTAAGGTGATACGCGAATGTCACCAACTGCCCGCCGGGCCTGAGCGCGCGGTGCGCGGCCTCGAGGATCGTCGTGCGCAGCGAGTCGCTGAACACCGTCCACGGAAGCCCGGAGAGGATGTAGTCCACCCCGCCGCGACCGGCGGCGTCCCCCACGCCCAGCGCCTTGCAGATCTTCTCGATGTGCGCCGCGTCCTCGACGATCACGTTTGCCGCGGGGCACCGCGACCGGACGACCTCAGCGAGTTCCGGCTGCCGTTCCACGGCGAAGAACCGCGTGTGCGGGCCGATCGAGTCCAGGATCTGCCGGGTGAACACGCCCGTGCCGGGCCCGAACTCGACGACCGCTGAGGCATTCTTCAGATCAAGCCCCGAGACCATGCGTTTGGCCAACCGGGTGGACGATGGGGCGATCGCGCCGACCACGTTCGGGCGGCGGAGGAACTCGGCCAGGAACCGCCGCTTCCCTCCGCGGGGCTTCGCACCCGGCTTTGTGGACTTGGGGTGCGCGGCGGCGTGGTGCGATGGCGGCTTGGTCGACGTGGTCACCTCATGGAACTCCTGGCGGGAAGGGCTAAGCGTAGCGGATGGCGTTTGCCCGTGTGCGGCCGCGGGCCGGATGGTCTTGGTTTGTTGGGACCATGGGCAACCTGGTTGCGGTCAGGCCGGATCATGGGGGTCCCGGCGGGCCGCGGCGGCCGTGGCCGAGGGATCCATCGAGATCGCCGCATCGGCCGGCAGGATGACGGTGAACGTAGCGCCCCGCCCCTCGCTGGACTCCACGCGGATGCGGCCGTGGTGCTCGTCGATGATCCGCTTCGTTACCGCCAGCCCCAGCCCGGTGCCGCGGAGCCCCTTGGTGGTAAAGAACGGCTCGAAGATCTTGCGGTGATTCTCCGCCGGGATTCCCGGCCCGTTGTCGATGACACTGATGTGCACCTCGGGCCGCCCCGCGCCGCCCCCCGCGGCCCCTGCGCCCTCGCCTGGACGCGGCCCCGCGCTCCCGGCGTGGTGGTAGGTTGCGCGGACCGTGACGGCGCCCCGCTTGGTCTCCACCGCCTCGACCGCGTTGCCCATGAGGTTGATCAGCGCCTGGTGGATCAGGTGCGGGTCGAGCGCGATCGGCGGGATCTCCGGGTCGGCGTCGACGATGAGCGCCACACCCTTCGCGACGCACTGGTCCGTGAGCAGCTGCGCGCACTCGTCGAGCAGCGCGGCGACCTTCGTGAGCTCGAACTCGGGCCGGCGCTGGCGCGAGTAGGTGAGCATGTTGAGCGTGAGCCCCATGATCCGCTCGAGGTTGCGCTTCAGGATCCCCCAACCCCCCTTGGCCACCTTGAGGTCGTCCTTCTTGAACCCCAGCTCGACAACGTCCGCTCCGCCGCGCATCCCCTGCAAGATGTTCTTGATGGAGTGCGACAGACTGGCGACCGTCTCGCCCATGGCCGCGAGCCGCTCGGCCTGAAGGTTGTGCGAGAACAGCTCCAGGTTGGCGAGCGCCAGCCCGGCGTGCTGTCCGATCGCGTTCATCAGCGCCAGCTGCTCGGGGGTGAACGTGTAGTTGGCGATCGAGGAGTCGATGTAGATGACCCCGAAGTTCCGCTCGCGGAAGCGGATCGGCGAGCAGATGGCCGAGCGGATCGCGAACCGCTGCACGCTGTCGCCCGCCGCGAAGCGCCGGTCCTGCATCGCGTTGCTGGAGAGGACGCCCTCGTTGCGGCGCAGCGCGTGCTGCAGGATCGTCCGCGAGACCTCGATCTTCGCGTCGTCTTTGTGCGCGGGCCGCGTGGCGTACTTGACCACCGAGGGGCGCGGGCCATTGGGGGCCGAGATCCCGTCCTCGAGAACGATGAACCCTCGCTCCGGCCGGAACTCGTTGAAGACCAGCTCCATGACGCCGGTCAGCAGCGAGTCGCGGTCCAGCGACTGGCTGGTGAGGGTCGTGAGCTGGTAGATGACGCGCAGGTGGTGCACCGCCGCGGATCGCGGCTCGGGCTCGGCGAGGATGACCGAGTCCTCGTTGGACGCCATGACCCGCTCGACGTTCGACTCCATCGCGTCGGGGCGGAGGATGCGGATGACGTCGATCGGCTCCTCGTCGCCCGGACCCGCCCGGCCGAAGACAAACAGCGTCGAGCCGGTGCGGACCTGGTCGCCCGGCTTGAGCCGCGTCCGCTCGCGGATCCGCACGCCGTTGACCCACGTGCCGTTCTGCGACTGCAGGTCGCGGATGAACCACTCGCCCGAGTCGGGCGTCAGCTCGGCGTGCCGTCGCGACACGGTCGTGTCGATGAGCGGGAGCGCCTCCGAGGATCGCCCCACGAGCTGCGGCTCGTTGGGCGGAAGCTCGAACTTCTTGCCCTTGTCGGGGCCCTGGATGACGGTGAGAACGAGCACGCGGAGTACCGTAGCGGGGATGTGGGCGCGGGATCAGCGATGCCGAGGATTGTCGTCCATGCTCGGGGGAAGCAGGCGCAGCCGGCGGAACAGGTACAGCGCCACGACGGCGATCACGACCAGCACCGCGCAGAGGACCGCGAACCCCCACGTCGAGTTCACGCCCGGGATACCGCCGACGTTGACCCCCAGCAGGCCGGTGATGAACCCCAGCGGAAGGAACAGGCCGGCAAACAGCGAAAGCATGTACATGTTGCGGTTGAGCTGCTCCGCGAGGCGGCCGACCAGTTCCTCGTGGATCACGACCTCGCGGTCGCGGAGTTCGTCCAGGTCCTCGACCAGCCGCGTGACCCGGTCGGCGGACTCTCGGAAGTGGGACCGCTGCAGGTCCGTCATCCACGCCGACTGCTCGGCCGCAAGCGCGAGCAGGGCGTCACGCTGGGGCGCCAGGTAGCGCCGGATGGCGATGACGCGGCGCTTGAGCCCGGCGATCCGGGAGCGCAGGCCGTCCACGGGCCTGGTGGAGACCTCTTCCTCCAGGTCGTCCGTTTCCTGGTCGATCCGGTCCAGCACCGGCGCGATGCGGTCGGTGAGCCCCGCGGCCAGCTCGACCAGGGCCTCGCCGGGGCTCCCGGGGCCGTCGCCGGCCTCGATCTCCGTCCTCATGGCGTGGATGGTCTGGACGTGGGGCGTGCGCAGCGTGATGAACCGCCGCGAGTCGCACCAGACGCGGACCGAGATCATGTCCTCGGGCTCGGCGCCCGCGTTGAGATTGACCCCGCGGAAGACGACGACGATCCCATCCTTGCGGCGGAGCACCCGCGGGCGGGCGTCCTCGACCAGCAAGGCCTGGAGAGCGATCTCATCGATCGCGGCGGAGTCGGCGAGCCAATCGTGCGTCCGGGGGTGGCGGAGTTCGCGGTGGTGCCAGGTCCATTCGCCGTCGGCTAGAGACGAGGGCGGCCCGGCGTGGTCGGCATCGCGGCACGATCCGTCGGGCCCGATGCGCATCTCGAAGATCCGACCGTCGGCGGACGCGGGGGCGGCGTCGTTCACGTGGCCTCCCTCGCGTTTCCATGCCGCAGCGTCCTTCTGATGGCGACCACGGCGACAATGACTACCGGCGAACCGATCGTGTGGGGGCGATTCTCGATCTGGACGAAGGGGAAGTCCCGGATCCGGCGGAGCGTCTCGACCACCGAGTTCGTCGCGGATTCGACGGAGACCGCGGGGGCTGGGCTCATGGTTGGACTGTATGCGGAAGAGGCGCCGCGGCGTGCCCGGCGGTGCGCCGGGCGCAGCGCCCGCCGCGCGCGATCGCGCTAGACAAGCACCAGGCTGACCTCGTCGCACGCGAGGTACCGGTCCGTCTCCGGAGAGGATCGCGTGCCCGTGATGACAAAGCCGTTGCCGGTGAGCACGCGGATCGAGGCGGTGTTCGTCGCCGCCGCGGTGGCGTGCAACGGACGCAGTGACACACCCTCGCTCTCGGCCTCGGCCAGCAGCAGCGCGAGGGCTCGGGTCGCGATCCCGCGGCCCCAGTGCGCGCGGCCCAGGCCGTAGCCCACCTGGCGGTGGCCGTCGCGGAGGTGGCACCCGATCGATCCGCAGAGGACGCCCCCCCGCCCGTCCCCTTCATCCGCGAGGATCACTTTCCGGAAGAGGTCCGGCCCGGCACCCGCCGCGCGATCGTGAAAGATCTTCTCCCAGATCGCGTCGAAGGCCTCCCGGGTGCGGGGTTTGACCATCGCCATCGCGCACCAGGCGGGATCGCTCTCGAACGCAAAGAGGGTCGCGACGTCCTCCGGCTGGGCATCGCGAAGCGTCACGATGCACCGGGGCGCGGGCTGGCGGACATGTTGCGGGGTGCCGGGAGCGGGCATGGCGGCGCGAGTGTACGCGCCCGCGGCGCCGGGCCGGGAGCGGGACCATATAAAGCGGGGAGCGCCCGCTACGCCGCATCGCGCGAGCGCGAACGGGGAACCTCGGGGTGGCCGGGCTTGCTGCGGACGCCGCTGGCGGTGTCGGGCTTCTCGAGCCAGTCCTCGGCGTTGCTGAGGTTGAGTTCGCTGGGCATCGTCTTGCGGTAGCCCAGCAGGCGGACGACCTCGAGGACGTCGGTCCACGTGGGGAACATGCGCCCGTTGGCCTTCTTGAAGGCGTCGATGGCCATGATGAACAGGAACTGCTCGCTGGTCATCTCGCCTTCTTCGGCGGACTTGGTGAAATCGGTGCGGCGGCGGCCGGGTCCGCGGCGGCGCTCCAGGCCGGTGTCGGGCTCAGCGCCGGCGGGGACGCCCGCCATGCCGCCCGCCTGCTCGACTTCGAGCTGTCGGCGGTCAAGGCCCAGCCGGCGGTCGACCACGCTGCCCCAGGGGGCGACGTCCTTGCCGGACGAGGGCGAAACGGCGGGCGTCGCCGGTGCGGCGCGGCGTTCGCGGCGGACGTCGGCGCAGGCGCCGGAGCACTTGCCGTTGGACTTGTTGGTGCAGTTCCCGGACCCACCGGAGGACGTTTCGCGACCCATCAGCGCGGCTCCCTGCTTCCCGCCGCGTCCGGGGCTCCTCCCCCCCACTCACCCGCCCATTCACCCGGGCGGGCAACCCCCGGGATCGGGGGCAGCCCACGATGTGGGCTCAGAGATGGCGTGGACGCGGCCTAGAAGTCGTCGTCGTCCTCATCATCGTCCACGTCCTTGTCGAACGACTCCTCATCGTCGTCGTCTTCGAGGAAATCATCCTCCTCGTCGTCAATGTCGGAGTCTTCGTCAAACTCGGCATCCTCATCGCCGGCCCCGTCGTCGGCGAATCCCTCGTCCCCATCTTCCTCGTCGTCGTCGCGTCCCATGACGGGGACGGCGACGCCGATCGACCACTCGTTCGGCGCGACCTCGGAGCAGGTTTCGCGGAGCAACCCGAGCTCCGACTCCGTTGCCGTCAGCATCGCACTGGCCATGATCACACCCTCGTTTCCTTCGGACTTCGGCTCGTGAACGGGCATATCCGGGCCCGTCGCACCGAGTGTTCCCAGCGGCCGCCTCACCGACTGTCCCACCAGTCGGCGGCGTCCCGCCCCAGAATGGCGGTACACTACTCCCCTGCACGCCGGTGTCAACACGCCACCCGCCCTCCGTTGCGTTTTCCACGAACCGCCCACGAACCCCGCCGCGGGCCCCCGGCTCGCCCGATTCGATACCTCCTCAGATGATGCAAGGCTCCCCTTCAGCCTCGGCGCCGCCCTTGCCCCCCGAGGAGTTTCAGCCGGTGGCGTGCGTGCTGGCATTCCTGATCCCCGGGGCGGGGCACGCGTACCTGGGGATGTACCGCCGGGCGGCTCTGATCTTCGTAGGGGTGCTGGGGCTGTTTTTCGGGGGGATGCTGATCGGGGGGATCAACACGGTGGACAGGCGGGAAAACTTCGTGTGGTTCCTGGGGCAGTCGTTCGTGGGGCCGATCGCCTTCGGGGTGGACTACCTGCACGACACCGCTTTCAAGGTGTACGACCAGCACGCCCCCTTCGGGCGCAGGGCGGCCTACCCGTTTGAGATCCGCGACCCCCGCAGCGGGAACCCGGTGGTCGTGCGCGACCCGGTCACCCTGGCGCCGCGGGAGTTTGTCGACCCCGCAACCGGGCAGCGGCGAACGACGGCGGACACGGATCGCCCGCCGTACATCAAGTCGCTGGGGCGGATCAACGAGATCGGCACGCTCTACGCGACGATCGCGGGGATGATGAACCTCATCTGCATCATCGATGCGGTGTACCACCGCTCTCGACGCGCGGGCGCAGGGGGTGGGTTCTGAGCCTCGCCTTGATCACGCTCGCCCAGGCGGCCGGCGCGGCGGCGGCGCCCGAATGGGGGTGGCGGCCGTTCATCGATCCCATCGGGGCACACGGGTCGCTGTGGGGCGGATGGGTGTTCCTGCTGATCCCGCTGGCGGTGGGCATCGCGGTCGTCTACCGCGCGGTGCGGCAGCAGGACCTGGAATCACCCGGGACGATGCGCGACTACGTCGCCAACGTGCTGGCGCTGACGGCCCAGATCGTGGTGGCCATGTTCGCGCTCGGAGCGGCGACGTTCGTGCTCATCGAGGTGTACGTGCGGTTCATGGCGGACCACGCCTAGGCCATCGCACGCGCGGTCGGTCGTTCAGCCCGGACGGGCCGCGGGGTGGTCAGAGATCCCGGCGCTGGGCGAGGACTTCGTGACCAGCGGGCTTCGGGCGTAGAGCACCTCCCCATGCTCGCCGGTCCGCATGGTCAGGCCAAGCAGCCCGGGGATATCAACGTGGGTGAGCCGACGCGCCGCATCGAGCACGATGCGCACCTCTCCGGGGCCGACACGGGCGAGCACTTCGCAATCCTCGCCGGGATGCGGCCCCACGACCCGGCGCAGCAGGGCGTGCGCACCGGCGCCGCCGGGCTCGATCGTCCACTCCAGTCGCGCCGAGCCGGGCTGGCCCGCCTCGCCGATCTCCCAGGACACCCTCAGGCGCGGCAGGATGCCCGGCGCGAACGTCTGCCGCTCGATCGGGGCGCTGGAGTGGTGCGGCGCGGTGGTCATCACGGTTCCCTCAGGACACCCTCGACAGCAAGGTGGCGGCAAGCTGAAGGCCCTTGGCGTCCGCACCCACGAATCGCTCGGCAAGGCGGTCGATCGTCTGGAGCAACTCCAGCAGGGTGTCGAGCCGCTCGTTGTGCTCCGCGACGTCCGGCACGGGGGCGGGCCCGTCGGTCGCGGCGGCCCCGGTCGAGGCGGACCTGATCTGCATCGCCGCCGCCGCGCCCGGCGTCGTCAACTCGCGGATCTCGAAGAGCGACGCAAGGACAGGGTGGACCTCGCGGCGGAGCCGCTCGCGGATGATCTGGCGCGCGATGGCCCACACATCCTGCTCGGCCTGGAAGTACTCCTTGCGGTCGCCACGCTTGTGGAGCCGCGAGACGATCGACCAGTCCAGCAGCGCACGGAGCGACATCGACGCGTTGCCGCGGGAAATGTTGAGCCGCTCCATCACCTCGTCCGTGTTCATCGGCCGGCCGGTGATGTAGAGCAGCGCGTGGATCTCCGCCATCGTGCGCGAGATCCCCCACGTGGACCCCATCTGGCCCCACGCGGCGATCAGTCGGTCCTGCGCCTGGGTGAGGGTCGCGACAGAAACGTCGGAGCCGGCGGGCGTCATGCTCTCATGGTACTGGTGCGGAGCCGCAAGACAATCGATTTTCAGAAATATCTGAAAATATTGACCAATCGCGCAAGCCCTTATTCAAACGGATCTTAGACGACATCAAAAGATCGTCAGATCGGCGATTCCCGCCGCCCCAAGGACGCACGACACCACGCCGTTGAGCGTGAAGAACGCCATCTCCAGGCCCGCCTTGCCGCGGCGTTGAAGGACCACGTGCTCCGCCACCAGCAGGGCACCGACGAGCGCCACGCCGACCCCGAAGACAGGCCCGAGCCGCGCATCGCTCCGCCAGGCCCCGATGAGGCACGCGAGCGCACCGGCGTGGAGTGACCGCGACACCCAGATCGCCCGCGCCGAGCCGAGCCGGGCCGGGATGGAATGCAGGCGGTGCTCGCGGTCAAAGTCGACATCCTGCAGGGCGTAGATGACGTCGAACCCCGCGACCCACAGCAGCACCATCGCCGCGAGATAGAAGACCGCCGGCGTGTGGGCGAGCGCCGCGGGGTTCACCGCGAGCGCCGCGGCGATCGGCGACGCGGCGAGAGCGCCGCCAAGAAAGAGATGGCAGAGCGCCGTGAATCGCTTCGTGAAGGAGTAGAAGGCAATCCACGCCAGAACGGGAACGCAGAGCGCGAGCGGCCATGGGTTGCCGAAGGCCACCCAGAAGAGAGAACAGGCGCCGATGAACGCGGCCGCCGCCGCGAGAGTGAACAGCATGGCGTCGCGGAGCGGGAGGCGCCCGGAGGCCACGGCCCGCCGGGCAGTGCGCGGGTTTGCAGCGTCGATGCGGCGGTCGGCAATGCGATTGATCATCATCGCCCAGGTGCGCGCAAAGACCATGCAGACGACGACGAGGCCGAGTTGGAGCGAGAACGACTCCCAATGGATACGGGGGGAGGGGGCGTAGGCCGGGCCGAGCGCGGCCATGTCGTTGAGAGCGGTGCTGCCTGCCACTTCGTCCTCGCCCAGTTTCACAATGCGGTGTGGCGCGACGAGGAAGGCGCCGAGCAGGGCGAAGGGAAGGGCGAAGACAGAGTGCGCGAGTTTGATGTCCGCGGCGGCGAGGCGAAGACGGTCGAGGATGCTGGTGGTGGGAACGTGTGAAAGCGAGGTCATTGCCCAGCAGAATACGGGGTGTGGCCTCTCGACGCGCGCACTCAAAGCGACGTGCAAGTAGAGTGCTTGCGTGAGGCGTGTTTCCCAAGCGATGGCCGAGGGTGGAGCCTGATGATGCCTCGCCGCGGGATCACGCGGGTTGTGTTGCCGTTGCTGGCGGTGGGCGCGGCGGGCTATTGCGCAGGGCGACTATTCCTCCGGCCGTGAGGGGCGGATTTGTTAAACGGGCCTGGATGGCGGTTTTCGAGTTGTGACTCGGTTGCGACGGCAGGCGGGACGCCTGCCCCACCTGTGTTGCGGCCGGGGCGGCGGGGGTCCTGCACTGCGGGCAGGGATGGGCTGCGATCGCCACGCGAGGGTCGCGCTTGCCCAGGGAGGCTCATCGAGGCTGGTCGTTGTTCCGCACTGCGGATGCGCGCGGTGCGATGAGGGGGCTCTATTGGGATACGCGGGATGTGTGGCGGGTGTCGACTTTGAACGTGCGGCTTGGCATGTTGTACCTTCCTCCCTATCTGATCCTTCTGTTTTATTGGTTGTGTTTTCTCGTTTGGCACCGCCTCTTCAAGCTCGCACTCCTTTGCGGCTACTTGGTAGCGATGTCTGTGTTCATTCTGTACAGCACCGCCTCGAGGATGCGGAAATCATCTGGAGATCTCGCCGCGGAGCGGGTTCGGCGCGGCGTGTGTCCGGCGTGCGGGTATCGGATTGCCGGCCTGGGGCGCGAGGACGATGGGTGTGTGGAGTGCCCGGAGTGTGGGGGTGCGTGGGCGGGTGTGGGGGTCGCGGCGGGGTGACCGGGAGGCTCGGGCTTACGACGTTGGACCCGCTCTGGGGAGCGGGGGCCAGAGGATCCAGTCGCCGCGGGCGGTGTCGAGTTGTTCGAGTTCGTCGGGGGAGAGCGGCAGGGCGGCGCGGAACTTCTTGAGCAGGTACAGATCGTGGACGGCGGAGCGGCCGCGTTCGGTAGCGGGGGCGGCGGCGCCGTTGTCGGCCTGGTCGGCGCCGACGGAGTAGATGAGTGGAAGATCGCGGCCGGGGGTCGGGGGGAGGTAGCGCAGGGGTTGGCCGTCGAAGGGATCAATCGGGAGCGCGGGGAGGTAGGAGGGGACAACGTCGCTGAGCGCGGCGGGCCACTGGCCGGTGGCGAGGCGGGAGGAGGCGGCGGCGAGGAGGGCGAGCGCGGCGTCGCGGCGGGCGAGGAAGAGGTCGCGAGAGGCGAAGACGGAGGTGGCGGGGTGTCCGTCGATGCTCACGAGGGACGCGAGGAAGGGGACGGCGGTCGCGATGCCGGAGTTCATCAGGTCGGCGTACGCGCGGTCGCTGGTGCGCTGGTCGTGGCGCCAGGGCGAGAGCGAGTCGTCGACGGCGGCGGCGGCGACGAAGAGCCTGGCCTTGTCCATGATCTGGGCACGCGAGGGCATGATCGCGCTCTGGATGGGCTGGACGGCTTTGAGGAGCGGGAAGCCCCTGGGGCGGGCGACGCCGAAGTCGTCGTAGAGCCGGTCCATCGCGGGGCCGCCGATGAAGTGGCCGTCGCCGCGGCCGTTGTCGCTGAAGAAGCGCTGGAGGATGTCGTCGATGAAGAGGAGTTCAGGGGAGAGGTCGATCGGGATGCGGCCGCCGCCGCCGAACGCGGCGATGGAGTGCGCGAGGGCGCGGAGGTCGGCGCGGGAGAGCAGGCCGGGGCTGGCGGCGTGCTTCAGGACGGTGTCGACGGCGAGATCAGCGATGACGATTCCGACGCGCTTGCTGATCTGGAACTGCTCCTGCATCGCGTGCGTGGCAATGCCGAGGAGCGCCTCGATGTCGGCGAGGAAGCGGGCGCTGTCTTTGCGGGAGGCGGCGAGGGCGGCATCGGAGCGGAGCCAGCGGGCATCTCGTCGCATCTCGCCCAGGTGGGGGAGGAGGATGCCGACGACCAAAGGGTTCTCGGATTGGGGCTCGACGGAGGGATCGAAGGTGTAGGTGGGGTTGCTGACTTCCAGGGCCTTGCCGTAGTCGGGGTCCATGCCGGCGGAGTAGGTGCAACCGAGGACGGGGCGGGCCGCGGCTTCGCGGAGGGTGGCGAGGGCGGGGGCGTGGGCGTCGAGCCAGGCGACCATCAGGTCCCAGTTCTTCTCGCCGGGGCCGGAGGGGTCGCCGCCGTCGGCATCGGACATGAACTCGGGGATGGCGCCGAACTCCTTCTTGGCCTGGATGTAGAGGGGCCAGGCGCGCTCGGCGACGGGGGAACGGGTGACCTGAGCATTAAGTTCGCCCGCGATGTTGCGGGTGACATTGGGCGAGACGAGGAAGAAGCGGGCGCACAGGAGGGCATAGGTGACGGCGCAGGCGAGGAGGAACCACGCGGCGGCGCGGAGGGCGGCGCGGGAGGTGCGCCACCAGAGGGGGCGCAGGCGCTTGCGGGCGGCGGTGATGAGGCGGGCGGCGCGGCGCGGGTCGCCGAAGGTCGAGGCGAGATCGGCGGGGGAGGCGCCGGCGTCGATGCCGTCGAGGAAGTGGGCGCAGAGTTCGCGGGCGACCTCGGCGCGTTCGGTGTTCCAGAGGCGGCAGGCGGCGGTGACGGCGAGGACGAGGTCGGCGAGGGGCGCGGGGAGGGTGGAGGCGTGGACGATGGCCGCGGCGGAGTTGTCGGCGGGGCGGCGCTGGGCATCATCCGCGGCGGGGGCGGCGGTGGTGTTCATGCGGTCGCTCCGGGGGCGAGGCGGGCGGGGTCGAGGATGCCGAGGTTGGCCATGGCCTCGGCGAGGGCCTGCCACTGTCTGATGTCGGCGGCGAGGCGTTTGCGGCCCTTGTCTGTGAGGCGGTAGTACTTGCGGTCGCGGCCGGACTCGGCCTCGCGCCATGCGGCTTCGACGAGGCCCTTGGCCTCGAGGTTGTAGAGGAGTGGGTAGAGGGTGGACTGGCCCATGGCGAGGACGCCGTCGCTGCGCTGTGAGAGGGCCTCGACGAGCTGGTAGCCGTACATCTCGCCGCGGTGGAGGAGCTTGAGGACGGCGACGGGGCCGGCGCCGCGCATGAGTTCGCGTTCGATTCGCATGGGTGGGGTTCCGAGGGGGACGGTCGGGGTGTGGCCGCACATACTATGTGTAACGGGGTATATGAGTGGGATGCCGCGGGGTTGCGGGGGTTTCCCGGGAGGCGGAGGTCGGCTTGAATGGGAAGGAGGGGGCTCTGTAGGGGCGTGGCGAGGGGAGCGGGGTACAGCGGCGGGGTGTGATGGCCGATTCTGGGAGCGTCGCGGGCGGATTGGGGAGTTCTTGTTGGGCGCGGGGGCGATAACGTCGTGCTCGCGGTGCTACAAATCGATCGCGATGGGATGGGTGCGGGGGTGGAGTCGATGTTGGCCCACCTGTTCACGGAGCGGTGTTGACATGAGCAAGGACCTGACGATTGTCGTGACCGGGGCCGGCGGCTTTATCGGCGGCCACTTGGTGGATCACTTCCGGAAGATGGGGGTGAAGCGGATCAAGGCCGCGGACATCAAGCCGCTGGACGAGTGGTACCAGGTGTTCCGGGATGTGGAGAACCACGCGGGTCCGGGGTCTCCCAAGGGCGGCGGCGGGGACTGCCGGGACTTCAAGACGTGCCGGGCGCTGTGCCAGGGCGCGGACGAGGTGTACCAGCTGGCGGCGGACATGGGTGGGATGGGATTCATCGAGAACAACAAGGCGCTGTGCATGCTGAGCGTGATGACGAACACGCACATGCTGCTGGCGGCGCAGGAGGCGGGGGTGAAGAACTTCTTCTACTCCTCGTCGGCGTGCGTGTACAACGCGGAGAAGCAGAAGGACCCGCGGGTGACGGCGCTGAAGGAGGCGGATGCGTACCCGGGTCTGCCGGAGGACGGGTACGGGTGGGAGAAACTGTTCTCGGAGCGGATGTGCCGGCACTTCCGGGAGGACTTCGGGCTCAAGACGCGGGTGGCGCGGTTCCACAACGTGTACGGGCCGAACGGGACGTGGGAGGGTGGCCGGGAGAAGGCGCCCGCGGCGATCTGCCGGAAGGTGATCGCGGCGGTGGTATCGGGGCAGCACGAGATCGAGATCTGGGGTGACGGGACGCAGACGCGGTCGTTCATGTACATCGATGACTGCGTGAAGGGGATCAACCTGATCACGCACTCGGGGATCCTGGAGCCGATCAACCTCGGGTCGTCGGAGCTGGTGACGATCAACCAGCTGGTGGACATCGCGGAGAAGATCGCGGGGATCCGTCTGAACCGGACGTACAAGCTTGATGCGCCGCGGGGCGTGGCGGGGCGGAACAGCGACAACAAGAAGATCGTCGGGTACCTGGGGTGGGAGCCGGACACGCGCCTGCGGGACGGGATGGAGCGGACGTACCGGTGGATCTACGACGAGTTCACGGCGAAGTACAACGCGAAGTCGGCGCGGACGGTATCGGTGAGCACGTTCAGCCACGGGGCGAAGGCGATCCCGGGCGACGGGTACAACGCCGAGAGCCGGAACATGGACACGTGGCGGCAGGGGATCCCCGCCGGGTACGGCAGCGCCAAGGAGGCGAAGGCCAAGGCGAAGAAGGGCAAGCCGACGAAGGCGAAGTCGAACGGGAAGGCGGCGAGCGGCTCGAAGAAGGGTGCTCGCCGGGTGTCGAGCCGCAAGCGGGTCACGCGGCGGTAGCCCCCCGCGCCCCCACCACACCCCCTTGGATGTGACGGCCCCGCGGGCGTATTCGCGCGGGGGTTGTCGCGTTGGGCGGGGCCGGGCGGGGTGTGAGGGGGATGCAAGGATTCCCGGGCGGTTGCAGGCGGGGGAGGCGGCACAAACTGCACAGAGTCTCGGGGCTTCCAGGGCCGTGCATGGTCCCGCTTCCGTATGGATAGGAATATTGGGGGGATGGGAGGCTCGGCGGTCGGCGCGGGTTCCCAGCGGAGGTTGCACATGATCGGACGCACGCGGCTGGTGATGATGACGGTGGTGGCGGCGGCCGCAATGGCGGTGGGGTCGACGGCGGCGCGTGGGCAGACGGTGGGACAGGCGCAGAGCGCTGGGGAGCGTCCGTTCTCGTTGTACTGGCTGACCGGGTCGATCCAAGATGATGCGTGGGCGAACCGGATCGACTTCCGAGGGCTGCCGATGCGGCTGGATATCCGGTGCCTGGACCAGGGGGTGCTCGGGTACTACCCGTTCCCTGGGCCGCACCTGATTGACCAGGATCCCAACTACATGGCGCGGCACCTGCCGAAGGTGCGCGAGTGGACGCAGCGGCTGATCCCGGACCCCAACTACGACGGCCTTGTGTGGATTGACTACGAGATCTGGTGGCCGGTGTGGGAGTGGACGCCGGATGAGCCGAGTTCACCGGATCCGCTGGCCTACGACTATGACATCAAGTCGGATTGGCGCGAGCACATGCGCCAGAACCACGCAAACTTGCTGGCGGGGCTGAGCGCGGAGCAGCAGGAGCAGGTGATCATCGACCGGTACGAGCAGGTATGCAAGATGTTCTGGACGCAGACCATCCGCGAGGTCAAGATGATGCGGCCGCGGGCGAAGGTGGGGTTCTATTCGGCGCCGCCGGTGGGCTTTTTCTGGGCACTGAACGAGCCGGAACGGGTGCGGGAGATCAACGACACGAAGCTGGCGTGGCTGTGGGAAGAGTGCGATGTGCTGTTCCCGTCCATCTACCAGGGATGGGAGGCCGTCGAGCGGCCTGACGGTACCGCCTACGAGCGGGACCGGTTTATCGCGAATACGAACAAGGTACCGGCGATTGACAACGAACGGTGGATGCGGTTTCTCGTGGAAGAATGCAAGCGAGTCGCACGAGGCAAGCCGGTGTACGCGGTGATCTGGTCGAAGTACAACGGGCGGGATCCCGTGAATAACCCGCAGTTTGTCGCGGAGACGAACCTGAAGCAGATGGTCGAGATCCCCAAGGATGTCGGGGCGGACGGCATCGTTGTCTGGGACTACTTCTACAACTGGCAGCAGTTCCTGGACTTCCGGGAGTTCTGGAACACCAAGTATGGCCCTCGCCTGCTCTCAGTACTGGCGCCCGCCGAACGGGCGAATGTGAACTTCCGGTTCGACATGATCCACCGCACCTCGGAAGGCCGGACGCTGATCCTGCGCGATGCCGGCGCGCCGGCGCCGACTCCCGAGCCGCCGCCGGCGGGACCAGACGGGATGGTTCCGACTCGACTGGACCCGCAGAAGTTGAACCACTCAGCGCATCCTGGGAAGGTGGACACGCGCGTTCCCCAGCGGAGCACCCCGGGTGCGACCGCGCCTGTCGGCGCGGCGCCGCTGCCGACATCGGCTACCGGGGGCGGAGTGGATCGACCGCCAGTGGTGGTGCCCGCGAGTTCGCCGCGGCCGGCGGGGGATACGCCGCCCAAAGCCGGGCCTGTAGTGGTGGTGCCCGGGCAGACGAGCAAGGATTCGCTGCTGATCGGCCCGCTGGCCGGTGCAGACGGCCAGGTGACGATCGTCAAGCCGTAGCGGACCGGCACGGATTGCAATGGAAATGGCCGTTCGCGCGGGCGCGTGTACACTCAGCCGATGCCCGGGGCATTTGATTGGTCATCTCGGCGGGTGATTGTGACCGGGGGCGCGGGGTTCCTGGGGCGCGAGGTGTGCCGGCTGCTGCGCGAGCGGGGGCTGCCGGAAGCAAGCCTGGTGGTGCCCCGGCGGCGCGATTTCGACCTGACCTCCGAGGCGGCGGTGGGGCGGCTATACGCGGCGGCGTTCGGCGGCAGGCCGGCGGACATGGTGCTGCACATGGCCGCGGAGGTGGGAGGGATCGGGGCGAACCGGGACAACCCGGGGCGGTACTTCTTCGCGAACATGGCGATGGCGCTGCACCTGATCGAGCAGGCGCGGGCGGGAGGCCTGGAAGCGGGACGGGGGAAGTTCGTGCAGGTGGGGAGTATCTGCGCCTACCCTAAGTTCACACCAGTGCCGTTCCGCGAGGAGGAGTTGTGGAACGGGTACCCGGAGGAGACCAACGCGCCGTACGGGGTGGCGAAGAAGGCGGCGTGGCAGATGCTGGATGCGTACCACCGGCAGTACGGGATGCGGTGTGCTTATGTACTGCCGGTGAACCTGTACGGGCCGCACGACAACTTTGATCTGCACTCCTCGCACGTGATCCCCGCGCTGGTCCGCAAGTGCGTGGAGGCGAAGCGGCGCGGCGACAGGGGCATCACGGTGTGGGGGACGGGCGCCGCGTCGCGGGAGTTCCTGTACGTGGACGACGCGGCGGAGGCGATCGTACGGGCAGCGGAGGTGATGGACGATCCGACGCCGATCAACATCGGGGCGTCGTTCGAAATCACGATCCGGGACCTGGTGGGGCTGATCGTGCGGCTGACGGGGTTCGAAGGCGAGGTACGGTGGGACGCGAGCAAGCCGGATGGGCAGCCGCGGCGGTGCCTGGATACCAGCCGGGCGAAGTCGCTGTTGGGGTGGCAGGCGCGGGTGTCGTTCGAGGAGGGGCTCAAGCGGACGATCGAGTGGTACGAGCAGCGAGGATCGGCGGCAACCTGATGTGGTCCTGATGGACCGGAGACGGGACATGGCCAGTGTCGAGACGGGCTCTCGTTCGAAGGCGGATCAGGCATCGCCGAGTACGGCGATCCCAACGTTTGAGGAGTTGAGCCGGTCGTACAACTTCCAGACGTTGCCGAGCCGCCAGTTTGTGTTTGTCAAGCTGCTCCGCGACGAGATGGCGTTGCGAACGCGGCCGGTGCGGGCGTTGGACGTCGGGTGTGGCAAGGGCATACACCTGGACGCCGGGCTGTCCAAGCAGGTACGGGAGTCGGCGGACGAGTTGTACGGCATCGAGCCGGACCCAACGATCACGCCGGAGACGGGGTTGTTCGACCACTTCCAGCACGCCCGAATGGAGGATGCCGCGTTGCCGGCGGACCACTTTGATGTTGTGTTTTCGTCGATGGTCATGGAGCACGTTACCGATCCGGAGACCTTTCTCCGAGCGGCCCGGCGGTGCCTGAAGCCGGGTGGCGTGTTCATGTTCCTCACGATTAACGGCTCGCACTATTTTGCACGGCTGGCGAACCTTGCGCGGTCGATGCGGCTGGAGGAGGTTGTGCTGCGGCTGGTGCGCGGGCGCCAGGAAGTAGAGAGTTACCACTACCCGACGGCGTACCGGTTCAATCGCGCCAGTCAGATCGAGCCGGTGGCGCGGGGCCTCGGGTTCGAAGATCCGGAGTATGTGTTTGTGGAAGGGAACGGGCCGATCCACTACCTGCCGGGCCCGTTGCGGCTGTTGCTGTACGTGATGCATTCGAAGCGCCGGATCGTCCGCGATCCGCGGTGTCTTATGGAACTGATCTGCCGGATCCGGCGGCCCAAGTAGGTGCGGCCATTGGCTCGGTTGGTGCATTAGCGCGGGAGCGCGCGGCATCTTGCGCCTCTCGCTACGGAGACGCAGCCGTGCGAGCGATTGCCGATGAGGGCGCAAAGGCTCCAGCAGAGTCGTTTTAAACCAATCTAATACCGAGCGGGCCTTTACCTGGCTACTTCAGAGCATTCTTCTTCCCGCGCATCATCATAGATTTGGCATCGCGGTCCATGTGCCAGGCGAGCCCGCGGCGGTGCACATCCAGCCAATCGGGGATCCGGTGGTGGGTGCGCTATTCGTCACCATATCGCCGACCACCCACGCACCGGATGCGGGGGCCGCGGTATCAAAGTACGCCTTCTTCGGGAATATCGACGTCGCCATCTTCAGCCTTGCTGCCGTGCCTCCTCCCACATTGATGGTGTTTCCACTATACCAGTTCTGTAGACTGAATCCATATCTGTCAGGGCTAGACGAGAAATTCACACTAACGCCCGTGGTGCATCGAGTAATCGTGTTCTGAGCAAACAACAGGTCGCCGTGCGTAGCATCTGATATTGTTGTGCCGAATCGTACGCCTACCGCATGATCTGCAATTACATTATTAGTGAACACTCCCACCAGTGGTCGATCGCAGGTAAACCCGTACGTGCCAGCCGCCCCTTCCCCCACGCCGACGATCTCGTTGTCCGACAGGATGACGCGAGTAAATACTTCCTCGCTCCAGCCAACTGCATAAATGCCAGACGAATCCACTCCATCTCCAATTATTCTATTTCCAGTAATAATAATACTCTCTGGATTTACTGTGTCCTCTCCAGATATACAAATCTGTCTGTCGCCATTAGACCGGAACACACAGTCCTTCACAGTAAGCCGGTCGCAACGAATAAACCATGCCGCCCCACTCCTGCACTTCTCAACAACATTGCCAATCAGTATGGGTTCCGAGCCATCGTTGACCAGAATCCCGGGCACATTTGTCGTGACCAACTCGCTTTCCGCGATTCTTCGGACCAGGTTGTTTGCGATCAGGATAGAGCCGTGAGCGCCATTGATTACAATACCGCCATTTGTGCCATCACCCGGGGCAACGTCACAGCACTGATCCACGATATTTGCCTCGATAACCACCGCACCTCCACCCGTTCTGTTTGGCAGATTTGGCGAGTTCATGTATATGCCGGATTGGCCGTTGTTTGTCACTATATTGTTGGCTACAAGCGTATTCAGCGGCGGTATCAGGCCGGTAGTGTACGCGATCATAATCCCGTGTCGCGTGTGATTCTTCGAGATGTTCCCGAGAATGGAAACGCGCCCTTTAGGGTCGCCGGATGCGGCGTTAACACTAATCCCTTGAGAGTTTGGGCTTAGACAGAAATTGTTGGAAATCACTGCATTGCCACTATTCTGATACAGCAGTATATCAGTTGTCTCCCCGGCGGTTGTGCCTACTCCGTCGCTGATAACATTGCCATCTATCAACAGATACTCTGAGTTGTTTGTACAGACAATCGCCGCGCCGACATACGGCGACTGGACTTGGCCGAATGTTCGGAAGTAGCACCCGCGTATTGTGATACGACTGCTGTTGCTGACGTATACCCCTGCCGAATCAAATACATCCGTTCCGTATTCATTGCCTTCAAGGGCGAGCCGTTCAATAACAATATCATCGACCTGATCAGCAACGATCATGCTGAAGGCTGATTTGGTTTTCGTTATTACCGATGAGCGCCCCTCGCCGACCAGCCTCTGCTCGCTCTTTATGACCAGACTGTCGCTGATCATGTAGGTGCCGGGAGGAAAGTACACACCATTGAACTTGGCGAGCGCGTTGTTGATGGCAACTGTATCGTCTGTCGCACCATCGCCTGTAGCGCCGTAGTCCTTTACACTCACCGTTGTAATCGCCTGTGGCATCTGGTTTTTCCTTGTGTGGTGCTTGATGTGTAACCGCTGATTCTCTCCTTGTCAATTGTGTTGTTAGTTGGTTTTTGTGGCGGCACGGAAGTGTGGTGAATGTTGCGACCACGGCTGTTCTCTGTAAAAACTGCAAGTATGCAAATGCCGCACAGCAAGGCACTTGCGCATTTGATTTGGATGGGCGTGCTGCGTGATATTGCACATTACTGTGGGATGCGGATCCTTGTCGCGAGAGTTATCCACATTCTGGGGGCGAGCACGCTGGATCCCCGGGCGGCCTCCGGGGGGGTAGGATTGGGTCGAGGACATAATTCATGGCAAGTGATCTTGATCGTCTGTATTCCCAGTACTATTCGACCGCGCGGGAGCTCGAGTGGTATGCAATATGCGCCGAGGACAAAGCCCAGAACATCCGTGATCTGTGCAGCGCGGTGCCTCATTCCTCGATCATCGAGATCGGGGCTGGGGACGGCGCGATCCTGAACCTGCTTGACGCCCAGGGGTTTGGGGAGCGGCTGCACGCGCTCGAGATTTCGGAGTCCGGGCTGGAGGCTTTCGGCAAGAAATCCTGGCAGCGGCTTGTGGAGGTCAAACGGTTTGACGGGTATCACGCGCCGTACCCGGACGACGCGTTCGACCTTGCCATCCTGAGTCACGTCGTCGAGCACGTCGAGCACCCACGGATGCTGCTGTACGAGGCCGCGCGGATCGCCAGGCACGTCTTTGTCGAGGTGCCGCTGGAGTGTCACTCGGGCAACACCCACCTGCGGCGCGACTTTGTGCTCGACTCAACGGGCCACATCAATTTTTACAACGCTGACCTGATCCGCCTGTTGCTTCAAACATCGGGGCTGCGGGTGCTCGACCAGAAGGTCTCGATCCAGTCGCCGAAGGTGTACGCGTTTGCAAGCGGGGCAAAGGGACGCGTGCGGCACGCCATCAAGAGCACGCTGCTCCGCCTGGCCCCACGGCTGGCCCAGAGGCGGTTCACCTATCACTGCTCGGTGGTGTGCGCTAGGGCAACGGAAGGGATGGGCGCCAAACCCGTGTCGGGCTGAGCGGCCCGCAGATTCGTTACCGCTCCTGCGCTGCACCCGAACTCTGGAGAGCGGCTTCGCCGATGGGCGAGGCCGCCGCGGTGGACATCGCGCGGGCCCAATGCTCAAGTACGAGGATCTTCTGCAGCGCATCGCGCCAGGGGCTGAAGCGGCCCCGCGGGCGAACCAGACGGGCCATCACTTCGGCCCTCATCGCTCCGCAACCGACGAGGTAGCCGTCGGCAAGGTCCGGCGCGTACTTTGTCTGGAGCGCTGCGCCCCACTCCTGCCAGGGGGGAGCGAAGCCGCGCTTACGGCGGTTGCGCACGAACTCGGGCACGACATCGGAGATGGCGTCCTTGAACCAGGTCTTGGGGGGCATCTGATGGTCGGGGTGTGCCTTTCGAAGGCCGATGACGGTCTCGACGAGGCGGTAGTCGACGAGGGGGAGGCGCAGTTCGACGGAGTTGGCCATCGCCAGGCGGTCCCCCTGGGCCATGCCGTTCTCGAGCATGTACCCCTCGCTGATCAGTTTGGTCATCGCGACGCCCAGGCCGGCAAAGCCGCCACCGAGCCATGGACGCGGGAGCGTGAAGAAGTCGGCGGGGTTGTGCGCGATGGCCCGCTCACCGAAGCGCGGCGTGTAGAGGCGCGGCGCGGTATAGGCGCCGGCCTGCCAGGTCTTGTGGACGTTGAAGAAGACGAGCTGCTCGGGCGGCGAGCCGCGGTCGGGCATGAGACGCCCCCATCCCTGCACGGCGCCGGCCATGGAGTAGGCATAATCGACGAGGTGGTTACGGGTGCCGCCCTTGGGCAGGAGAGACTTGAGGAGCGAGGGGTCGCCGCAGCCGCTGCTGCCTCCGACAAGGCCGGCCTTCTGGGCCGAGGCGAGCATGGCGGCGTTGACCCAGGGGTAGCCGCGGAAGAGTTCGTCGCCACCCTGGCCCTGGAGGAGGACGGGGACGCCGTGGGCGCGGGCCTCTCGCGAGACGGCCCAGTAGCCGTGGCCGGCGAGGTCGTCGATGGGGTCGTCGCGCATGCCGCAGAGGCTGGGGAAGGTGTCGACGACCTCGTCGACGTCGACCTCGATCTCGTGGATGGGGAGGCGGAGGTGGTCGGCGAGTTCGCGGGCCATGCCGCGCTCGTCCTGGCGCGGGCGGCCCTTGTAGCCGACGGTGAAGGCATGCATGGTGCCGGGGTACTTGGCCGCGGCGAGGGCGGCGATGGCGCTGGAATCAAGCCCGCCGCTGAGGGCGACGCCGACGGGGACATCGGAGCGGATGATCAGTTCGCTGATGTGGTTGAGCTGCTCGCGGATGAGCGAGCCGGGGGTATGGCCGTCGCGGAGTTCGATCGGGGGCGCATCCTCCATGCGCCAGTAGCAGCGCTGCTCGACGCGCCAGGGATCGGTGTCCACGATCAGCATGTGGCCGGCGGGGAGTTTGCGGACGCCGGCGACGGCGGTGCGCGGCTCGGGGACCCACTGGAAGTGCATGAAGTCGTGCACGCCCGCGGGATCGAGTCCGAAGGGGATGAGACCGCCGCTGAGCAGCGACTTCATCTCGGAGGCGAAGTGGATCTCGCGGGCCCCGCCGGGGGCGGTGCGCTCGTGCAGATAGACCGGCTTCTCGCCCATGCGGTCGCGGACGATGACGAGGCGCTTGCGGCGGGAATCCCACAGGGCGATGGCGTACATGCCGCGGAGGTGGTGGACGAAGTCGAGGCCGTGCTCCTCGTAGAGGTGCAGGACGGTCTCGCAGTCGCTCTTGGTGCGGAACTGGTGGCCGCGGGCCTCGAGGGCGGTTCGCAGTTCGACGAAGTTGTAGACCTCGCCGTTGGCGACCAGGGCGAGGGACTCGTCCTCGTTGTAGAGGGGCTGCCAGCCGCCGGTGAGATCGATGATCGCGAGGCGCCGCATCGCGAGGCGGACCGGGCCGGCGGCGAAGGCGCCGTCGCCGTCTGGGCCGCGGTGGGTCATGGTGCCGGTCATGGCGCGCACCGCGGCCTCGGACCGGGGCGAGATGCCCGCCGACGACACAATCCCACAGATCCCGCACATGCGCGACCGCTCCTCCCCCCGCCCCTCTCCCCTCCGCCCACGAGAAGACCCCTGGAAGGGAATCCTTATCGGCTCGATGGCTCCGGGCCTGTCGCGAGGCACAATGATTCGGTTATCAAACGGCCACCAGACGAGCGGATACGCCGGGCTGTTCGGCGGTGGCGGACCTATGTTGGTCTGGAGGCCTGATGACCATCCCCGGCACGCCCGATCCTTCGCCCGCGCTCGCGGCGGTCCTGCGGGCCGTGGGCGCGGCGTGCGCGGTGTGCCGGCAGCTCCAGGCGACACTGGACCTTTCGCTCCCGATTGTGAAACGAGATGGGACGCCGGTGACCGCGGCGGACATGGCGACGCAGGGGCTGTTGCTGCACCTTCTCGGACCTGTGATCGGGCCGACGCCGGTGCTCGCCGAGGAATCGTCGGCGCCGCTGCGCGAGGCGAGCGCGGCGAGACACCTGGGGCTGGCACTCGAGGCGCTCGAGCCGTTCTGGCCGGGGGTAACGGCGGGGGCGTTGTTCGAGGCGATCGACCGGGCTGGGGTGTGGGCTGGGGGTGCCCCGCCGCGGACGTACTGGACGCTGGACCCGATCGATGGCACGCGGGGGTTTCTGCGGGGCCAGCAGTTCGCGATCTGCCTGGCGCAGGTGCACGAGGGTCGCGCGGTGCTGAGTGCGCTGGGGTGCCCGAACCTGGCGCCGGTGCTTGGGGTCGATGCGAACTCGGTGGATGGGCACGGGCAGGTGTTCGGCGCGGTTCTGGGGGAACAGCCAGCGGCGGTGGTGTTGCCAGCGGATGAGCCGGAGGCGTTGCCGCGAGCGGTGCGGGCGGCCGTGGATTGGCCGGAACATCGGCCGCTGGTGCTGGTGACGTCGCGGAACCTCTCGGAAGCAGGGCTGGGGCGGATCGAGCGGGTGATCGCGGCGATGGGGAGGCCGGCGCGGCTGGTGAGGATCGACAGCCAGTGCAAGTACGCGGTGGTGGCGCGGGGGGAAGCGGATGGGTTTCTGCGCATTCCGGGGCATCCGGACACGCGGTATCACGTGTGGGACCATGCGCCGGGGGCGGCGCTGGCGACGGCGGCGGGGTGCATCACGACGGATGTGCGGGGGCGGGAACTGGACCTGACGACGGGGGCGATGCTGACCGCGAACCTGGGGATCGTGTCTGCGGCGCCGTGGCTGCATGGCGACCTTGTGCGTGCGATCGAGCGGGCTGGGGTGGCGCCGGGGTAGCGCGAGGGACCGGAAACCGGGGGTGCGCGGCAATCTCGGCTGATACTGTCTCACGGCACGAACCCGGCGGACCGAACACGAATAAACTGGCGGCGAGTACCTGGGGGCCAGGGGTTTTCCCTGGGCAATCGGAGAGCACGGCGTGAAGGTCCTCACAACGGGCGGGTCGGGGTTCATCGGGCGGTACTTCGTGGAGTCCATGCTCGCGCAGGGGGACGAGGTGGTGATCCTCGACCTGGTGCGGCCGGAGTGGGACATCGGAAGGGCGGAGTTTGTCGCGGGCGACATCCGGGACCCGGCGGCGGTGCGCGCGGCGATGGGCGGGTGCGACGCGGTGCTGCACCTGGCGGCGGCGCACCACGACTTCGGGATCGAGGAGGGGACGTACTACAGCGTGAACGAGGATGGGGCGCGGGTGATCTGCGACGAGGCGGACGCGGCGGGGGTGAAGAACATCTGCTTCTACTCGACGGTGGCGGTGTTCGGCGATGCGCCCGAGCCGCACCACGAGGACTCGCCCAAGCACCCGGTGTCGCCGTACGGCGGGTCGAAACTGGCGGGGGAGGCGGTGTTCGCGGAGTGGGCGGCGAAGGGGGGCTCGCGCCGGTGCCTGGTGATCCGGCCGACGGTGACGTTCGGGCCGCGGAACTTCGCGAACATGTACTCGCTGATTCGGCAGATCCACTCTGGGCGGTTCCTGGACGTCGGTGACGGGACGAACGTGAAGAGCCTTTCGTACGTCGAGAACATCGTGGATGCGACGCTGTGGGTGTGGCGGCGGGAGGCGGCGTCGGCGTTCGAGATCTACAACTACATCGACAAGCCGGACCTGAGCGCGGCGCAGATCAGCGCGACGATCTCGAGGGCGCTGGGGCGCAAGCCGTCGAAACTCCGGGTGCCGCTGGGGCTGGCGTGCCTGCTGGCGCTGCCGTTTGACGTGGTGATCAAGCTGACGGGCAAGAACCTGCCGGTGTCGAGCGCGCGGATCCGCAAGTTGTGCACGCAGACCAAGTTCGAGGCGGACAAGATCATGAGGGCGGGGTACAAGGCCAAAGTGCCGCTGAGCGAGGGGATCGAGCAGATGGTGAAGTGGTACCTGGCGGAGGGGCAGAGGCAGCAGGCGGTGTGGCACGTGCCGCCGGCGCAGGTCCGTCGCGCGGGGGCGGGCGAGCCGCCGGCGCGTCAGGCCGTGGCGGCGACGGGCGAGGCGTAAGAGAGACGGGGCAGGAGACTCAGGCGACGCGGGCGGGGGCCGGTTGGGCCTGCGCCAGCGAGGCGTCGAGCACGTGGGCGACCGTGGTCCACTCGAAGTCGCGCAGCAACGCATCGAAGCGCGAGCCGCAGCGATCGAGGTTGACGTAGTGGCGGAAGGCGTGGGAGCGCTTCATGCCGGTGAGGCGGGGCTGTCCGGCGTCGATCTCCCAGGGGTGGATGTAGAAGACGTAGGGCTTGCCCGAGGCGAGGATCCGGCGGACGCCGGCGCGGAAGAGGCCATAGGGGATCAGGCGGAAGTACCCGCCGCCGCCCCAAGGGACGCCCTTGCCCGCGAGGTTGAGGCAGGAGACGCAGACCTCGTGGAACCCGGGGCGGAGTTCCTGGATCGGCACACCGGCGTGAATACCGGAGAGTTTACCGTAGCGGTCGTGGGCGACGACGGGGAACGAGGAGGAGTCGTACTCGAATCCCTGCTCCTGGAGGATGTCGATGGCCCAGTCGGTGATGGAGAAACTCGGGGCGCGGTAGCCGCGGATTTGGGCGCCGGTGAGGTCCTGGAGGGCCTTGGTGGAGCGGTCGATGTCGGCGCGGAACGCGTCGTGGGAGATGGAGTAGATGAGTTCGTGGCCGTAGCCGTGGGAGGCGATCTCGTGCCCGGCCTGGGCGATGCGGCGGACGAGCGCGGGGGCCTTGTCGGCGACCCACCCGAGGATGAAGCAGGTGGCCTTGATGCCGCGGTCGGCCATGGACTGGAGCATGCGGTCGGTGTTGGCCTCGACGCGGAGTTCTCGCTGGTCCCAGGAGTCGCGGGCGACGACGGACTTGAGGTTCTCGACCTGGAACCAGTCCTCGACGTCGATGGACATCGCGGCGAGGGGTCGGGGTGGCGTGGGGGCGGGGGTCATGCCGTAGGGGAATCGTACGAGCGGCTAGATGAGGCGGTGGCCCCGCTCGCGCAGGCGGCGGACGTCCTCGGGCTTGGGGAAGGAGAAGTAGCCGACGCCGTCCATGTTGACGGGGGTGCGGGTGGCGGCGCCGTCCTGGATCTGCGAGAGGACGCGGATCATCAGCCGGGCGCCCTCGCGCTTGGTCTCGGTGATGACGCGGTCGAGGGTGTCGCGTTCGCGGATGGCGAACTCGAGGGTGCCCAGCACGGCGCCGGCGTCGAGCTTGGGGACCATCTCGTGGACGGTGACGGTGGCGTGGGATTCGCCGTGGAGCATCTGCCAGAAGTTGGGCATCATGCCGCGGTACTTGGGGAGGCGGCCGGAGTGGATGTTGACGCAGCCCAGGCGTGCGGAGGCGAGGATGTCCTTGCGGAAGATCTCGGGCGCGGCGACGGAGACGATGACGTCGGGCTTCATGGAGCGGACGCGCTCGATGTAGGCGGCGTCGTTGACGGACGAGGAGGGGGCCATGTCGAGCATGGGGATGCCGGTGCAGCGCGCGAGCGAGCCGATCGACCGGCCCGAGAGTTTCGCCGCGGCGAAGCGGGCGAGCATGCGGGCGAAGCCGGCGGGGCCGTAGAAGCGGAGGATGCGCCGGGCGGTCTTGATCTTGCTCTCGTGGAACGCGGCGTCGATGGTGATGCCGATGATCTCGAAGCGGTCGCGCGGGAACTCCGCGAAGAAGACCTCGAAGAAGCGGATGACGTAGAGCGGGTCGTCCTCGGTGACGAACAGGACGCGGAGCCTTGGTGCGGGCGAGTCGCTCATGGTCGCTTCCCGCCGTTTCGGGCCGCGAGTTCGAGGATTTCGGCGTAGCGGGCGACGGAGACCTGGCGGGTGTACTTGCGTTCGAACAGGGCACGGGCCTTGAGGCCCTGGCGGTTCATGCGGTCCTTCTCACGCATCATGGAGCGGATGCCCTCGGCGAGCCCGGCGGCGTCGCCGACCGGGTGCCACTGACCGACGTCCTCGCCGACCACCTCGCGCTGGAGGTCCGATCCGTCCTCGGAGATGGCGAGGATGGGGCGGCCGACGGCAAGAGCGGAATAGAGCTTCGAGGGGTAGCTGATGCCCTCGATTCCCTTGGCGATGGTGACCAGGGAGGTGTCGCAGGCGGTGAGGGAGTCGGGGAGTTCGCTGCTGGGGACGTAGGGGAGCAGCATGGTGTTGGTAAGGCCGCGCTTCTTGATCTGCTCGCCGAGCCAGGCCTTCTTGCCGCCGGCGCCGATGAAGACGAGGCGGAAGTTCTCGTCCTTGAGCAGGGCGGCGGCGCCCAGGAGCGTCTCGTACTCGTAGTAGAGCCCGAGGTTGCCCGAGTAGAGCGCGACGAAGGGATCGACGAGGTTGTGCTTCATGGCGAAGCGGCTCTCGGCCTTGGGTTTGGACTTGAGCTGGTCGCCGTCGGCCCAGTTGGAGACCTCGTGCACGCGGGCCGGGTCGGCGCCATAGGTCTCGACCACGAGGCGCTTGGAGGCGGGGCAGATGACGATCGTCTCGGTGGCGCGCCGATAGGCGACCTTGTTCATCCAGTGCCACACCCGCTCGATGAGCCCGCCTTTGCTGATCTTGCCGACCCAGACGGCCAGTTGCGGGTAGGAGTCCTGCAGCACGAGGACGTAGCGGTGGCGGCGCAGCAGCGAGACCATCGCGCTGACGCCGACGATGAACGGGGGGTTCATCACGTACATGTAGACGGTGTCGCGCCGGGAGGTGAACAGCATTTTGAGAAAGAGCTGGGCCAGGTAGGTGCCGGAGTTGAGGGCGCGGCCGATGAGGCGGTCCTTGGACTTGCGCGTGGTGAGCATTCGCGTCACCTTGACGCCGTCGCGGATCTCCTTCAGAGGGGCGGGCTGCCAGGTCTCGGGCGGGCCGTAGCTCGGGCGGGTGCTGATCACCTCGACCTCGAAGCCGTTCTTGACCAGGTCCGAGCCCAGGTCGTGCAGCAACTGCCCCGTAGAGGCCACATCGGGCACGTAGAACTGGTGCATGATGACCACGCGCGGG